>JAQYWF010000133.1 GCA_030145105.1 Desulfosarcina sp. | reverse complement strand
GCGATGGCCATCACCCTGTTCGCCCTGCCCTTTGTCGGTGGTGAAATTTTCGGCATCGGTGTGCTTGCCTCGGCCATCGGCTTTCCGAGCCTGGTCCTGTTCATGGGAATTGTGGTCACCAACATTGTTTTCTATCACCTGTTCAAAGCGCCGACCCTGGCCGGCAGACGACTGATGGACGACATAGAGGGCTTGAAGCTGTATATGCGTGTAGCCGAAAAGGAGCGCTTGAACCTGCTCAGCCCGCCGGATCGGACGCCCGAACACTTCGAAGCCTTGCTGCCCTGTGCGATGGCCCTGGATGTGGAAAACGACTGGAACGAGCAGTTTGCCGACGTCCTGGCCAGAGCGGCTGTCGACCCCACGTCGGGGCGCCATCACACGCCGTCCTGGTACAACGGGCGCACGCCCTTTAGCGGATTGGCCGCCAGCCTGGGCGGGTCCTTCGCCGGTGCCGTCTCCGCATCGTCCAGTGCACCGGGGTCGTCGTCGGGCAGTGGCGGGGGTGGCTCTTCCGGCGGGGGTGGCGGCGGTGGCGGTGGTGGGGGGTGGTAGAATCAAGCCCCTTAAGCAACTCCATTTTTTTCCTGCAATGCTCCTTTACACCTGAATGGGCAAGTCTTACGGTCTACATAAATCTGGATCCCGATGTGTAAAGCACTTTAAAATGACCCTTCAGGAGATAACTCATGGAAAAGAAATTATTGATCGCCGTGGATGATTCCCGGCACTCGGAAAACGCCCTGCGCTATGCGGCCTCCCTACATGAAACGGTGAATGATTCAAAATTTGTCCTGTTTCATGTGCAGCCCACGATTTCCCAGTACCTGTTGGACGAAGCCAGAACCAAGCCCGGGGCCAATGCCAAATTAAAAAAGCTGATGCAAAAAAACCACCAGTCGTCACAGACCCTGCTTGAAAAATACAAGGCGCTGCTGACGTCGCAGGGTGTTCCGGACGCCGATATCGAACTGCTGACTTTACCCCGCAAGTCCGGTGTGGCCAAAGACATCTTAGATTACAGCACATCCATGCAATATGACGCCATCCTTCTGGGCCGTCGCGGGCTCTCCGGATTGGCGGAAACCTTCATTGGCAGCGTGAGTGCCAATGTCGTCGACAACTCTCCAGTGATCCCCGTTTGGCTGGTTGATGAAAAAAGTGTGTCCAAAGCGGTGATGGTCGCCGTTGACGGATCGGAGAGCTCACTGCGGGCGGTGGATCATCTGGCTTTCATGCTTGGGGGCAACACGGATGTAGAGCTGTCCTTTTTTCATGTGGCCCCCCGGTTAAAGGACTATTGCCCGATTGACTTCGCTGACACCGATTCCGCCGACCTCGAAACCATCATTCGAGAGGGAGACCAGGCCTGTATCGACCGCTTTTTTGCCCACGCTCGCAAAAAACTCGCGGACTCAGGGTTCAACGACAGTCAGATCCATATTAATGTCAAGGAGGGCGGCTTCAGGGTTGGCAAAGCCGTTTTAGAGGCCTATCGGCAGGAGAAATACGGTACGCTGGTCATCGGACGGCGGGGGATGGACAAGAAATTTTTTACCGGCAGTGTCAGTCGCTATCTGATCAATCAGTTCTCCAATGGTGCCCTTTGGGTGGTCCCCTGAGGGGACCCTGGGACAACCCTTTCATGTATCGTCGGCTTGCCTAACGGGGCTTCTTCGGGTCCGATTGCCGGTTGTCCGGGTCGCCTCCGGTGGTCTCCATCGTCCCACCGAGTTCGTCGATCCAGGTCTTATCGAACAGGTGGATGCCTCGGTGATAGGCGGCGCGGCCGATCAGGTGAGCGGCGACGGGTGCTGTGAGTAGCAAAAAAACGATGACGGCGATGGCTTTCAACGTTGTCCCCAATTCATTGGTGAAGATGGCCGCGGCCACAACGATTAAGCCCGTTCCCAATGTCCCGGCTTTGGTGGCAGCATGCATGCGCATCAGGGTATCGGGAAGCCGCAGCATGCCAACGGCGGAGACGAGGCAAAAAAGACTCCCGATGACCATCAAGATGGCGGCAAAGACCTCATTCATCATGGATTCTCCGGCGATTGTTTTCTTCCATCGTTCCTTTTGGACCGAAACAGATATCTGGCCAGCGCAACGGTGCCCAGATACGCAACCAACGCATAAGCGATGGCCACATCCAAGAACGATGTGTTGCCTTCGTGCACGGAAAAAACCGCCAAAAACGCGACAATAAGCACCGATATCAGATCGAGTGCCACAACACGGTCGGCCGAATTGGGCCCCAATACCATACGACCGAAAGCCAGCACGATACTCACGATCAGCACCGCCATTGTAAAGCGGCTGGTGAGTTCGATGAAGGCTGAGGTTTCCATGATCATCGCATCACCTCCAGTATCCGTTTTTCCAGTCCATCTCTGATCTGCCGGCGAAACTGCTCTGGATCATCCAGAAACATTACATGCACAAACAGTGTGCGACGGTCTTCGGACAGATCAACACTGAGGGTTCCCGGCGTCAGCGAAATCAGATTGGCCACCAGCAGGATTTCCATCTCGGATTCAGCGCACAGGGGCACACCGACGATGCCGGGCCGGCTGATATGACCCGGGGTAATGACGTCCCAGAGCACCCGCAGGTTGGAGAGCAACAACTCTACCAGAAAGTACCCCACCAGCCGGACGGTTTTCGGCGCGCGTTGAAAGTATCGCGATCTGCCATACAGAGGCTGGGTGAGCCATAGGGCCAAGTATCCCAGGGCGAAGCCAACCAGAAAACCGGATAAGCTGAACTGTCCCTGAACGCCGATGTAACCCAAGGCGATAAACGTGTTGATAAAAAATAGATTCATCGCATATTCCCGATCACCGTGTATACATAGGCGCCTGGTTCGAGCAGTTCATCGGCGGCAGCCCTGGCCAAATGGTAGAGCGGTCCGGGCAATAAGCCGATGAGGACGGTCATTGCCGCCATGGCTACGATGGGTACCAGCATCCATGCGTTCATCGGGGGCACACCCCCGGCACGTTCGTTAACGCCCTCCGGGTGTGGTTTCCAGAAGGCTTCACTCCAGATTTTAACCATGGAATAGACCGTCAGTAGGCCGACCACGGCGGCCACGGCAGCTAAAACGAACTGTCCGACTTCCAGGCTGGCCCGGATCAGGATCATCTTGGCCCAGAATCCGGATAGCGGCGGGAACCCCGCCAGCGAAAAGGCGGGAATGAAAAACAGCAGGGCAATCCATCCGTGGCTGCGGTAGAGCCCCCCTACCCGTGAGAGTTCGAATGATCCGCCGTGCCGCTGAATCAGACCGCTGATCAGAAACAGATTGGATTTAACAATAATGTGGTGAAGCATGTAGAACACCGCTCCGGCCAGGGCCAGTGGGGTGAACAAACCCAAGCCTAAGATCATATAGCCGACCTGGCTGATAATATGGAAGGAGAGGATGCGGCGGACTTGGTATCGCGTCGCGGCACCGAGAACGCCGATGATCATGGTGGCCGCTGCAGCCACCAGCACCAATTCTCGCAACCCGTTGTCTTCAAATGGAAATATCAGGGTGAACGTTCGAATCAGTGCATAGACGCCCACCTTGGTCAGCAGGCCGGCAAAGATTGCCGACGTGGCCACCGGCGGGGTGTGATAGGAGGCCGGCAACCAGAAAAACAGGGGGAAGAGCCCGGACTTGATACCAAAAGCGGTTAAGAACAACACGGCCACGGCAGCCACTAACCCCGGGTCGCCGATCATGCGAAGTTTGATGTGCAAATGGGCCATGTTGAGCGTACCGGTCATGCCATAGACCAATCCCAGCCCGGTGAGAAACAGCAGGGTCGAAATCAGGTTGATGACCACGTATTTGACACCGCCGTCAAGCTGCGCCCGGGTCTTCCCCTGCACCAGCAGGGCGAACGAGGCCATCAGCATGACCTCGAACCAGACATACATGTTGAACAGGTCACCGGTGAGAAATGCGCCACTGATGCCCCCAACCAGAATGTGCAACAGCGGATAGTAGCCCCGCTGCTGGTGGTCGGCGGTAATATCCGCCCGGGAATACACGCTAACCGCCGTATAGACGATACCGGTGATGACCACCATCAGGCTGCTGAGATGGTCCGCTACCAGTGCAATGCCGAACGGCGCCGACCAGGAAGCGACATGCAGCACCTGGATACCTGAATGATGAACTGTATACAGCAGCCAGGCGCCTGTTGCCAGATGCAGCACCGCCGCCAACATGCTGGAGACGTGTTGGAAATTCGGCTGTCGTCGTCCCAGCAGCATAATGGCCGCTGTGGTGAAAGGAATGATGATGGGGGCCGCCAGCCCGCTGCTCATGGTCGCCTTCCTTTGGCTGAATCCTCACCGGCAAAGGGCTCGGCGTCGGTCATGGCTTCCGTATCCACGGTGCCGAGCGTTTGATAGGTACGGGAAAAGAGGATGAAAATGAATGCCAAGAGGGCAAAGCCGATGACAATTGCCGTTAGAATCAACGCCTGAGGCAGGCTGTTGGCCACCGCCACGGCCGCATGCGTTGCGTCTTGTGGAATAAGCGGCGGCCTGGATGTCTCTAAACGACCGGCGGCGAAGATTAACAGGTTCACAGCGTTGCTGGCCAGCACGAGACCAAAAATAAACCGCACCAGATTTTTGCTGAGCATCAGAAAAACGCTGCCGGCCACCATCGTACCGGTCAATATTGCCAGCACGGTCTCCATGTCAGCGTTCCTCCAGATTCAACAACAGGGTCAAGATGGTCCCCAGGACCACCAGAAAAACCCCGATGTCGAAAAACAAGGGGGTCCCCACGGCCAAGGCGCCGTCCAAGCCCGGCGGCGTCCACCACAATCCGGTCAGGTAGGGCCGGCCGGTCACAACGGCGATCAAGCCGGAACAAATGGCCAGCAATAGTCCCCACGCAATCAACACCCTGGGCTCTATTCGCAGGGCCTGGCGGACCGGACCCGGACCTTCGGCGATGGCAAACAGAGCAAAAGCCGTGGCAGCGACCAGGGCAGCCGAGAAACCGCCTCCCGGGGCGTTGTGTCCACGGAACAGCAGATACACGGAAAAAACCAGAATCAGTCCGACCAACAGGCGTGTTGCCGTTTTCAGAATATAAGATTGCATGGGTTGCCTCACTGCCTCCGTTTGGCGATCAAGGCATAGCCGGCCAAACCGGCCGTGGCCACCACGGTGATCTCTCCCAGTGTATCCAGACTGCGGAAATCAACCAGGATCACGTTGACGATGTTGCGTCCGTGGGCGGCGATATAGCTGTTGTATTCGAAAAAAGCGGTCAATTGTCGATCGATGGTGCCATTGGTGATGGCAATGCACAAGGTGGTGACAACGATACCCGTGCCGACAGCCACCAGGCTATCCACCCATCGGCTGACTGAAACGGGGCCCGGTGGTGGCCCGGCAAGTGAGGGCAGCCGCAGCAACACGATGGAGACGATAATTAAGGTCAACGTCTCCACTAACAACTGGGTGAGGGCCAAATCCGGAGCACCGTATACCAAAAACACCAGTGCGGCGCCGCCGCCCACCATGCCCAGAGCGCATACCGCCAGGATTCGGGATTGGGCGCGGACGACCACCAATACGGCGACGGCCATGACGGCAACCAACAGCCAATGGGACAGCGGCAGGTCGGCTGACCGCAACCTCAGGGTCCAGCCGTCAGCGTTGAACCACCAGACCGCCGCGGTGGTAATCGCAAAAACACCGATGGTGATCCGCAAGTAGCGATGTAATGATCCGTTCTGCAATCCATCGACCACCGCATGGGCGGTCGCAAGCAGCCCTTTTAGGGTGATATCATAACCGCGCTGGCCGGTCAGGGGGATCGCATCCAAGGCCGCCGTAACGGCTGGACGCAAGGTCTTGCGCGAAAAATAGATCAGCCCGCCCAGGGTCAAGGTGATGACGCTGAGCAGCAGCGGGGTGTTGAAGCCGTGAAAGATGGCCAGTTGAACCTCCTTCTCGACGACGGAAAAGGCGTGAACCGCCGGCTGGATAAGGTAGGCCGACACCCACCAGGGGACAAGGCCGAAGAGCAGGCACAGCCCGCCCATGATGCCGGGGCCGAATCGCATGGGCAGTGGGGCGTCGACCACGTTCTCCAGATGGTCGGGGCGTTTGCCGGTGAAGGGCCCCAGCAGGATGATGCCGGCCACGGCGGTCATCAGCGAATTGGAGAGCAGGGTGATGGTGGTGGCGAACTGGGGAAACATCTCTTCGGTCAGCGCACCCTGATACATGATCTCCTTGCCGATGAAACCGAAAAAAAGCGGAAAGCCGGCCATGGACATGGTGGCGGTGGCCACGGTCAGAGCGGTCAGCGGCATGGCGCGCCAGAGACCGCCCAGCCGTTCGAGCCGACGCGTGCCGGTTTGGTGGTCGATGCTGCCCACGGCCAGAAACAAAGCGGCCTTGTAAAGGGCATGGACCAGTAGAAAGGTGGTTGCGGCGGTCAGCGAGGCCGTGTTGTTTCCACCCAAAAACATGGTTAGCATGCCCAGGCCCATAACGGTCGTATAGGCCAGCATGCGCTTGAGGTCCGAAGGGCTCAAGGCTTGAACGGCCCCCCATATGGCCGTGACGCCGCCGATAACGACCAGGCTGCCCATCCATTCCGGCGTACCGCCCAGCAAGGGATGCATGCGCATCAAGAGGTATATACCGGCCTTGACCATGGTCGCGGCGTGCAAAAATGCGCTGATTGGCGTGGGGGCGCTCATGGCATTGGGCAGCCAAAAATGAAATGGCACCTGGGCCGACTTGGTCATGGCACCCAGCAGAATAGTCGTAAAAATGGCCAGGTAGAGCGGATGCTGCCGGATTTGATGGTCAGACGCTATCCACTCGCTGAGGGTAAGCGATCCGCCGGCCGTTTTTATCAGTAAAATGCCAATCAGCAGGGACAGGCCGCCGGCGCCCGTAACCAAAAGGGCCTGTTTGGCGTTGTCGCGGGTCGCAGCGGATTCGTGGTCGAAGCCGATCAGCAGATAGGAGAAGATGGTGGTGATCTCCCAGAAGACGAACAACAGCAGCAAGTTGTCCGCCATTACGATACCCAGCATGGCCAGCATGAAGGTGTTCAGGTAGACGAAGAAGCGGCCGGTGTGCGGATGCCCTGCCATGTAGCTGGCGGCGAAAAGGGTCACGAGGAAGCCAATCCCGGTGACAATCAGGCCGAACAGAAAACTGAGGCCGTCCAGGCGGAAGTGCAGCACGATGTCCAGGCTGGGCATCCAAGGCCACTGAACGGCATAGACCCCGCCCCGCACCACCTGAGGCCACATGAAGCACAATCCAGCAAACAGGAGCAGTGGAAGGGCCGTGGACACGAGACCGATAATACTATAACCGGCAGCATGGGCTGAATCGTTGGATTGTTGCATGAGCAGGCTATTGGGAGAGAAACAGCGGCCGATTGGCCGACTTGATGGTTTCCAATACCGTGTCACCGAGCAACTGCTTGAGCAAGGTCTTATTCACGCTGTTGCCCATCACGATCAGATCGGCGTCCACCTCTTGAGCAAAGGGCAGCAGGTCGGAGCGCGCCTTGCCGTCAAGCATATCGGTATGCGCCTCAAATCCGTGGGCTTCGCAAAAATCCGCTGCGTCTTTGACCAAAAAGGGCTCATTGTCGCCGCTCTCATTGAAATGCACGATGTGCAGCTTGACGTCGGGCCACGGTTTCAAGTGCAGGAAATGGCGGATGGCCTTGGCCGATTCCATGGAACCGCTATAAGCGATCAAGGCCTTTTTGATCGGCCGATAATTTTCGGCCACCGCCAGAATCGGTCTGACTCCCTGGGTAACCAACTTGACGATGGCTTTATCCGGGTCGCTGGTGAACCCATAATCGAAGATACTGCGCAGGCCGAAGATCGTCAAATCGTTGTAACGGGCTTCGGCGATCATGGCCGTGAATGGGTCCTTTTGTTCGTATTCGATGCGCCGGCAAACCACTTGTTGCGTACTGCAATGGCTTTTGAATGCGGCTATGGCCTCTTCGATCCCCTCCCGCGTCACACGTGCTTGTCGGTCGCGAATGCGTTGGGCATAGATGCTCGCTCCCGCAGGCACGGGTCCCACCTTACCCAACTTGCTTAGGTCCACCACCGTCACGCCAGTGGTCTGAGCGTTGTGTAGGCGGGCCAATTCCGTGGCGCATTGGGTGCTCACCGTGGTGAAGGGAGTACCGCCTAATCCAACCAGGATTCGTTTGATCATGGTTCACACCTCCCTGGGCGGCGCGGCTTCTTAAGCGACGCCGATATGCTGGTGGGCGCGGGTACCGACGGGTGCTTGTCTGTCTAAATTGGCCGGTGTCCGCTTGATGCACGATGAATCCAGTACCGCATGAGCACTGAAAAAATAGTGAGTGACAGCTGAATGCCTCAAAGCAGGTTGGCAAGGAGGACCAATCCTGCGATCGGTTACAACGAATTGTGGGGCTTTTTTCGATCGATGTCAAGAATTTCAGTATCATGGGAAGACTTGATAGCTGCCATGGCCGTGCCCGAAGCTGGGATTGACAGCTCGGCAAAGCCTCAAGAACGCGGGGTGTCGCCAGGCTTCGAGATGCCCGCAGGCGGGTCACCGGTGGTATTTTCGGGTGGTGCCGGTGGCGATGATTCCACGGTCGGTGGCCGCACGGCGCTGTCATGCGGCACGATTTGCATCGATGGCTGCGTTCGGCGGGTCGACTTACGGGCCAGTTCAGCCTCCAGCATAACCGCAGCTTCCTCCAGGCTGGGCGCCATGACCACGGCATCGCCTAAGGCCATGATCAAGCGTTTCAGCTGCGGGATCTTCAGGGCATCCTCCTCCTGGAGGTAGACCGGCTGGATATACAGCAGCGAACCGGCCGTGGGTTCGATGATCATCTTGCCCAGAAGCACCTCGGAACCTTCCTGATCCCACAGGGTAAACTGCTCGGAAATGACAATGTCCTGATTGACCAGGGAGTGGACCTGGGCGGGACCATACACCTGCTGGTCTCTGGGAAAACGGTAAGCGAATATTTTGCCGTAGTTGTCACCGTCGCTGCCGGCGATGATCAGTGCCCGGAGGTTGTCGCGGCCAAATGGCGCCATGGGCATAAAGAGCAGAAAATCATCTTTGCCCGGTTCAATCAGATCCAGAGTCAGATAGTAAGGGTTGGCCGGAACCAGATCCCGGCCCTGGGGCACTTTCGAAAATTCCCAGATATCCTCCTGCCGATAGAATCGTTCCGGATCGTGCTGGTGGTATTTGGCATAAATGTCGACCTGGTTTAAAAAAATATCCCGGGGATAGCGAATGTGTTTTTGAAGGTCCGTAGGCATCTCCGTCAGCGGCCGGAAAACGCCGGGATACATGCGGCGATAGGCGTTGATGATCGGATCCGTGCTGTCGGAAACGTAGTAGGTGACCTGTCCGTGGTAGGCGTCGACGACAATTTTAACCGCGTTGCGGATGTAGTTGAATCCTTGCTCGACCGCCGGGGCCAGCGGATAATTGTCGGCGGTCGTATAGGCGTCCTGAATCCAGAACAGACCATTGGTCGTCGAGACGATGTACGGATCCTGGTCGAGTTTCAGAAAAGGGGTGATGTGCGTGATCCGATCCAGGATGTTGCGGCGGAAGAGCAGGCGGCTGCGATCGTTGGTCTTGGCGGTAAAAAAAATGTTGCGGTCCTTGAAGTGCATGGACAACAGCAATTTGCGCCATAGTGAATTGACGGGGACCCCGCCTTTGCCGTCGTAATGGACGATGGCCTCATCATCGCCGACCGGGGAGCCGATCTCTCCGGCGTCATTGGGGACGATGACGTAGGGTTTGTCCTCGAGCCCGTAATAGATCGATGACCGGTTGATGGACAACCCGAATTCGGAGCGGGGCGGGATATCCTTGATGAACCAGGTCATGAATTCGTCCCCGGCCTGCGCGGCCGGTATCATCACCACCCCCTGACCGTGGGTGTATTGCAGGTGGAGGTTGATCCAATTCTGCGCGGATTCGGGTAACTTGGAAAACTGGATTTCCCTGGCGCCCAGATAGACCTGGCGATAACTGCCTTCGACGCTGTAGCGGTCCACATCGATGGTTGGAAACGAATAGTAGGTTCGAATGCCCTGGAGTTCTTCGTAGACGCCGCCCAGCATCTCACGGTCCCAGACGGGAATGTTCTTCAGGCGGCGCACCAGTGCCGGATCGTCGGCGTCGAAGGTGGGTTTCGATTGGGTCTTAAAGTCTTGGGCTTGGACGGCATCGAGGCCATAGGCGGCCAGCGTCGATCGGATGTTGGCATCGATATACGGCCGCTCACGGGCAATCTGGTTGGGCGCGACGATATATTTGCGCACCATGTCGTTTAAAAAGTCGGCGTTTTTACCCATCACGCTAAGCGCTAACAATACACCCACAATCAGCGGCATCTTCCACCCCCGCTTGCGGTTGAGGCTTACCACCAGTGATATACCGGTCGCCGCCAGGAAAATCACTGACAGCCAGATCATCGGCATGACGATCTTCATCTCCACATAGCCCGGACCGAAAAAGACCGGGAGATTGACTGTTTCGTAAAGCAGGTCGTATCGATCGAGCAGGAACCCCCAGCAGACGATAGCCACTATAGCCAGGGTCAGGAGGCTGACGTGAACGCGTGCCCTGCGCGGCAGTGCCCGATCCTGAATGGCCAACAGGCGGCTTTCATACCAGTAGAGAAACACTACGCCCACCAGCAAAATGATGAAGGCCACCAGCACTTCTTTCTGAATCAGGGTGTAAATGGGCAGAGATAGCAGATAGAAACTGATATCCCTGCCCAGCAGTGGGTCGGTCACCCCGCTGGCGCTGCCAAAAAGAAACAACAGGGCTTCTTCCCAGTGGGCATACATGGGCGCGGCGATGGGCAACGCCATTAGAAAGGAGAGGGGTAGGTACATGCGCCGCAATCGGTTGTGCAGGGTTGTGACCAGACTCCTTTCATTCTTGTCCGTAGATTTTTCGGCCACACCGACAACGCGCGATGCGATCCAGAAATTGACGTAAAAAATCCCGAAGAAAACCGCGGCGAAGAAGATGAAAACGAGGTAACGATAGGCCAGTCGCATCAGGAAGTACAGGCTCATGCCCTGGGATTGAAACCACCAGAAATCGACAACGAAATTGACGAAGATCAGCTTCAGTAAAATAATCGCCAGCAGCAGCCCGATCAGGGCGGCCGCGATAAAAAGTACCCTTTTTTTCCAGGATTTCATTGATGCCAAGGTCTTTCCCACAAACGTCCGCGTTATATTTTGAAACCGTCACCAGACAGTTTCACGGTTACTCCGGATGATCACCGGTTAGATCGATACGAAGTTTTTGCCGCACGATGTAATAGGCTCCGGAAATCGTGATGATCAATGCGGCAATACCAAGGATCACGGTGCTGTCGTATTCCTTAAGGTCCAATATGATCACTTTGCGCGCGATGGCAATCAGGGCAACCTCCAGAACGATCTCCGAATGCACGACCTTGTCCTGCAGGTAGGCCTTGATG
>JAQYWF010000435.1 GCA_030145105.1 Desulfosarcina sp. | reverse complement strand
GACTCGAACCGGAAATGGGCAACAAAAAATTAGAGGGGAGCAAGCAGCATGAGTCTGACAAAAGCGCAGATTGTAGAAAACATTCAAGATCAAACCGGACTCACCAAAATCAAAGCGACCGAGACCGTTGAGACCCTTCTCGAGATCATCAAAGCTTCCCTGTCTTCCGGAGAAAACGTTCTGGTCAGCGGTTTCGGGAAATTCTGCGTAAAGGAAAAAAAGCAGCGCAAGGGCAGAAACCCGGCTACGGGCGATGAAATGATGCTCGACGAGCGACGGGTGGTCACCTTCAAATGCTCGGGAAAATTGCGCGACAAAATCAACTGATTGCAGTTGTTTTCGACATGCCAATCCCCTTTGAGAAAGAAATACCATGAAAGGCATCGTCATCAGGTGGCTGTTTTTGACGTTTGCCATCTTTATGGCAGCTTATATGATCGATGGCATCCGCGTGTCCGGATTTCCCTCAGCCGTCCTGGCCGCCGCTGTGCTGGGGGTCTTAAATGCCTTCTTTCGCCCCATCCTGTTGTTGCTGACGCTCCCCCTGAACATTCTTACCTTGGGCCTGTTCACCTTTGCCATCAATGCCATGCTGTTGATGATGGCATCCGGCGTCATCCGCGGTTTCGATGTGGACGGCTTCGGCTCTGCCCTGCTGGGAGCGCTTTTCATCAGCGCCGTCAGTTGGCTGCTCACGTCATTTATCAGCGAACGGGGAACGGTTCAATACATCGATCTGAAGCATAAGGGCGGAAACCGCTGGGAGTAACTGCCATGTTCAGGCATCATTCAGCCTCTTCCCGCATCATCAATATGTGGTCCTTGATTTCTTTCAGCACGAAATAGCGGGTCAGGGCATCGGCGATTTCGGCAGGAGTCGGTTCAATGCCGGTCACCTGCCGGATGAAGTCCGCAACGGTGTCCAACGCCTCGGTCAAGGCGAGATCGTTTGTCTGATTGCGTACCATAGATGTTATCCGGGATGGGGTTTTCCGCATTCTTTGCAGTGACCGTCGGGGCCGATAACGCCGATGCAGCTTTCATCGGCACACAGGGTTCGATTTTCCCAGGATTCATCGGATCCGTCCGAGTCGACTGCCGGATAATCATCGGCAGGCGCGCCTTCCACCGTCACCTGCTGGTCCGCAGGTGAGCCGTTCACACCATCGTCATCCGTATCGGTCTCAGCCGCAGGCAAAGTCGCGTCGCCGTCATAGGGCGTGCCGCACACCTTGCAACGGCCGTCGGCACCGATAACGCCGATGCAGTTGCCATCACTGCACAAAACCCGCTGATCCCATTCACTGTCCGATTTTGCCATCCTCCGCCTCCTGTCACGGGCAAACTGGTTTGACGGCGATAAACTTCCGCAAGGCTAAAAAGTTTTGCCGCAATGGTTTAGGCATCGGTTTATCCGGCCCCCCTTCATCGGCAGTCGGTCAAACCACCGCGTTGGCGGTTCATACCACAAGCGTCACTGGTTCTCAAACAGGCAAACACTGACAGATCCGTAAAAAGTTCGATATCTGCGTTACGCTTCATCCTTCGTCACTGCAGCGTACCATAAGTACGCCTCATCCTCAGGATTCGCAAGCCTTGATCTCGGGCTTTTTACGAATCTGTCGGAAATGTGACTATTTATGAGACCATCAAACACAGCCGGCCAGAAAAAAAACCTCAAGTATTAATCGCAACGGCCGATATGATAATCAAGCGCAAACAAACGGGTGCGCTATACTCCTCTCCGCTCCTCTTCATTAAAAAAGGCGGCCGAATCGGCCGCCTTTTTTAACGACATTATGGTTTGACAGCCACGGATCGATTCCAGTACATATTCATACGAAATGGCACCATTCCATAAATCCCGCCACCGGCGGTTAATAGGGGCCTCGGAAAAAATAAATTGCACCATCTTGCTTGTCTGTCGGCCCGGCTTCGGCGTTGCGCCAATGGCCCCATACAAACAAGTATGAAACCATTGACGCGCCTTGCAGCCAAACCAACATCCGGCGCAATATCAGTTCAATTTATTTTTTCCGAGACCCTAAGAGGCTTCCAGTCGTGAAAAACAAAAGTGATACCGGAAAAATCAGCCGAAATACCCTCTGCCCCTGCGGCAGCGGGAAAAAATACAAGCGCTGCTGTCTCAACACGTCCCCATCGACGCGGCCATCGGATCTGCAATACGCAAAAAAGCACCGGATTCAAATCAAAACGCCGGAACAGATCGAAGGCATACGGCGGGCCGGGCAATTGGTTATCGAAACCCTGGATCTGGTGGCGCCCCACATCCGGCCGGGGATAACCACCGATGAGATCAATACCATGGTTCACGATTTTACCATCCGGAACGGTGCAGTTCCCGCGCCGTTAAATTATCGGGGCTTCCCCAAAAGTGTCTGTGTCAGCATCAACGAAGTGATCTGCCATGGAATTCCCGGCGATCGACCGTTCAAGGATGGTGATATCGTCAATGTGGATGTTACCTCCATATTGAACAGCTACTACGCCGATGCCAGCAAGACCTTTTTTGTGGGCACCCCCGGTGCAGATGCCCAAAAGATAGTCAATGTCTCCCGGCAGTGCCTGGCCGAAGGCGTGGCAACGGTAATGCCGGGAAACACCGTCGGCGACATCGGATATGCGATCCAGTCTTACGCAGAAGGGCAAGGGTGTTCGGTGGTCCGCGAGTTTGTCGGCCATGGCGTGGGCGTCGATTTTCACGAAGCCCCCCAGATCCCCCATTACGGTAAACCAGGGATAGGCGTGCGGCTGGTGCCAGGCATGGTGTTCACCATCGAACCGATGATTAACCTGGGCAAAAAAGAACTGGTTGTCCTTGACGACGGGTGGACGGCGGTTACCAAGGACGGATCCCTTTCGGCCCAGTTTGAACAGACGCTGATGGTCACCGATTCAGGCGTTGAAAGCCTCACCCCTTACCCGCTGTAGCCCGGATGAAAGCCACTGCGGTTGAAGCAATCGAACCTATACCGATAGTGTCCCCCGGATCCAGGAAAGCAGGATGGTTGATGCGCTGATGGCGCCGCAAAGCACCTGTCCTTTCATTCCCATCGGGTGCCCCATCCACAACCGATAGGCGCCCCCCATCAGCACACCGCACAAAAACCCGAACAGGTGAGCCCCCACGTCGCTTCGGGCACTGGTTCCCAGGAATGCCAGCAGCGCCAGACCGCTCCCGAAAACCAGGGCCGTTCGTTTCCACCCTTTACCCGTTCTTGCGGCGTTCACCGCCTGAAACGCACACAGGATGCCCACTGCACCGAAAACAGCTGTCGATGCGCCCACGGACATGTGCCCGGTTTCATATGCCAACGCGTTCATCAGGTTGCCGAAAATACCACTGGCCAGTATCATCAACCACCCGACGCCAGAGCCGGTAACCACACATACGGCACCTCCGAAAATCACCATCCCGGCCATGTTTCCGGCAATATGCGCGGCATCGGCATGCAACAGGAGCGCAGTGGTACACCGGTAGATCTCGCCGTCCAAAATGTGGTTGGCATTGGCACCGAAAACGGCCACATAATCCTCAGGCGCAGAACTGGACGAGACGGCCAGGTGGATGGAAAGCAGCAGAAGCGCTACAGCAATGCCGGAAAGGTTTTTGTGTGTCGGATGG
>JAQYWF010000136.1 GCA_030145105.1 Desulfosarcina sp. | reverse complement strand
GTAAGATGAGCAAGTCCTACAACAATGCCATCTACCTTTCCGATACGCCGGATGAAATCGCCAAAAAAGTATCCCAGATGATCACCGACCCCCAGCGTATGCGCCGATCCGATCCGGGCAACCCGGCCGTCTGCAATGTGTTCGAATTTCACAAAATCTATTCGGGTACGGAAACATGCGAGACCATCGACCCCCAGTGCCGCAACGCGGAGATCGGATGCGTCGAGTGCAAACAAATAATGGCCAAAAATTTGATCAGCGCCATGGCACCTCTCCACGAACGGCGGGCGCATTTTAAAGCCAAACCCGAACAAGTCAAAGAGATCATCGCCCTCGGCAGCCAAAAAGCCCGGGCGGTGGCCAAGGAAACCATGGCTCAGGTCAGGGCGGCCATTAAGATCAAAGATTAACACGTGTCCATCAGAAATGGCATCTTTTGGCCCATGCCGGCGTTCTCGCTCTGCTGAATTCCTCGACGTAGCGCTGCTACGCCTGCGGTTTCAACATCGCTGCGGCCTTGATCTGGAACCCCAATCTACCAATTCTGATCGAACACTGAACAGCAGGTTGTCTTAATTGCAGCCCTTTTGAGGGCCTTTTGATGCCTTGAATCAATTTCTACAGCATCTGCCGACGAATCGAACGCTAACGGATTGAGATAGCACATAAAAGGTTTGACATACCAATGCCAACGATGATGGACAACTTGATGGATGCGGCACCCGATGAATATGAGGACGATCTTTACCGGGTCAGACTCCAGGATGTCTTCGAAGGCCCCATGGACCTGCTGGTCCATCTGATCAAAAAAGCGGAAGTGGATATTTACGACATTCCCATTTCGCAGATTACCGCGCAGTATCTTGAATATCTGGAATGGATGCAGCAGATGAATATCGACTTTGCCGGCGATTTTGTCCTGATGGCATCCACCCTGACCCATATCAAGTCCAGGATGCTGCTGCCGCCACAGGCGGGTGACGAAGAAGAAGAAGATCCCCGCCTGGAGATCACCCGGCCACTGCTCGAGTACCTTCGGATCAAATCGGCCGCCGAGCAGCTGGCGGAACGCAACCTGCTGGGGGATAAAACCTTTACCCGGAAGCCGGATGCCGACATCCTGGACGGTGTGGAAGATGATCAGGTGATCCGCATCGGCCTGTTCGAACTGATCGATGCGTTTCAGAACATTCTGGACAAGGTGTCGCCGGACCATCGCGTCGACCTGACCAGAGACCGGGTCTCGGTCCAGGAACGCATTGCCCAGTTGACCGAAATGCTGGAAGCCCAAGAATCCATGACCTTTGACGAGCTTTTCGCCGATGACCACCAGCGGTCCGACATCATCGTTACCTTTCTGGCCATCCTGGAAATGGCCAAGCTCAGTCTGATCCGCATCGCCCAGCACGTGCCGACGGGCATCATCCGGATATTCTATCAGTAAGGCGTTATGGCTGAAGACCTCAAATACATCATCGAAAGCCTGCTCTTTGTCTCGGAAACCCCGCTGACGATGGACCACCTTAAAGGCACTATCGAGGGCGAAGAAACCGCTGCGATCCGCACTGCCCTCGATGAACTGATGGCAGAGTACGAGCTGCGCGATGGCGGCTTCTTGCTCAAGCAGGTTGCCGGCGGCTACCAGTTCCGAACCCAGGGTCGCTACAACGAATGGATCAAGCGACTGATCAAGCCCAGCACTCCCCGCCTGAGCAAGGCGGCCTTAGAAACCCTGGCGATCATCGCCTACAATCAGCCCACCATTCGCAGCGACATTGAGCACATCCGCGGCGTGGACAGCGGCGGTGTCATCCGCATGCTGATGGAACGCAAACTGATCCGCGTGCTGGGGCGCAAGGAAATTCCCGGGCGCCCGCTGATTTACGCCACCACCAAACACTTTCTTGAAGTGTTCGAACTAAAGGATCTTAAAGACCTGCCCACCCCCAGGGAGATCGAAGAACTCAGCCGATCGCGGCTCGAAGAAAATCCGGATGTTGAAGATGAAGATGAGGACCACCCACCGGCGTCCCAACTGCCTGCCGAGATGCCTGAAGCCAAAACCCACGCCGACAATCAGGATTAGGCATCGGTGCGCGATATACCACATATCGGTGCGTGAATTGCGCCACAACCAGTCATTTCCCGCGCCTATATCGGCTGAATGACCTGAAAGTCCTGCTTTTCATTTATATTCGAAGGCTTCAACCCAATTAATGTGGGAAAAAGACCAAGCGCTGAAAGAAAAATGCGCAACAAAAATGTCAATGCAGTCCAGAAAATCCGGGTATTTATTTCTATTCATCGTAAAATTATGAAATAAAGGTTACAATGTAAAGAAATGCCACATCAAATTATGTAAAACATTTCGCAATTCATAACTTGTCCTATCAGTAGCGAACCACGACGACATAAATAACTCTTCGAATTTTATGGTTTTTTTATTTTTTCATGACGGATTAAAATATTGGCAGTTGTTTTGCTTAACCCTTTCTCAATGAAGGAGAAAGGATCGTACCTATGAAAACGCCAATGATATTGTTCACACTTGTATTTATATTTTTTGGGGTCATGTCATCGAATGCTGACAATGCCATGTCGGACTTGGTTTCTGATTCAGGATCTGAAGCCAGCCTTCTTTCTGCTAAAGTGACAACCGCTACAATCGATTCCACAGCAGATCCCGTTTCAAATTCCGCCACCATGCTGCTGATCGCCACCGGCCTGATCGGTTTGGCGGGCGTCAGCAATAGAAAAAAATCATGAACTGAGTTTGGGGTTGAACCCTTTGAAATTGGATAGACCGAAGCCGTGGTGGATTGCCTCCCCATCGGTTTCGATTTTTCCAGCCTTCCCTCCCCTGACAATTAGTTCCCCCAAAGCCAATCACCAACCATTAATCCAACCGAAGCGATCTTCCCTTTAGATTTTCCGACCATTTCTATGATTTACCGGCAACCCTTCCGATACACCCCTTAAATCCTTCCTGACCACAACATACAGTATTGATTTTTTAACCGATATCCATCATAAAGGAACGGAACATTAAAAGCTGAACGTCGAATGCAACGATCGCTTCGCTCCAGCTATTGGTAAAAAATCGCAAGCCGTGTCGCTCCCGCGGAGGCGGGAGGCCATGGCTAATCAGAAATACCGCGCCCCCGCCTTGGCGGAGATGAGTGCCAAAAGGGTATGGAAGACAATGAAAACCAATTATCGAATACGGCGATTGCGCCCCTCAGCCGAGCCTTAAAAATGAGACAGTATTCCTTATTCGGCGTTCGACGTTGGAGGTTCAGCTCTACATTCGCAGTATTTGAGCTTGTCAGGATTCAGTGATAATCGTCACCCGGAGGTTTTACCATAAAAACGGACACGCTTTTCAATAAAAACGGCTCTCCCAATCGGGACTACAACGCCGCTTCATTAGAGGTGCTCAGAGGCCTCGACCCGGTGCGCCGTCGACCGGGCATGTACACCGATACCCAGCGACCCAATCATTTGGCCCAGGAGGTGATCGACAACAGCGTGGACGAGGCCATCGCCGGCTTCGCCAGCCGCATCGACGTCACCTTGCATGCAGACGGGTCACTAAGTGCGGCCGACGACGGTCGCGGCATGCCCACGGACATCCACCCGGAAGAGGGCGTCACCGGCGTAGAGGTGATCCTGCTCAAACTGCATGCCGGGGCCAAGTTTTCCAACAAGGACTACCAGTTTTCCGGCGGGCTGCACGGCGTGGGCGTGTCCGTGGTCAACGCCCTTTCATCGCGCCTGGAGGTGGAGATCAAGCGTGACGCCCAAAAGCATTTCATCTGGTTTGCCGACGGGCGCAAGCAGCAAGACCTGGAGGTCACCGGCAGCGTGGGTCAGCGCAACACTGGCACATTCATTCGCTTCTGGCCCAATCCGGCCTATTTTGACTCCGTGCGGTTTTCCACGCGCCGCCTGCGACACAACCTGCGGGCCAAGGCCGTTCTGTGCCCGGGCCTGACGGTAACGTTTACCGATGAGACCACCGGCGAAAAAGAGCAATGGTATTATGCGGACGGCCTCAAGGCATACCTGGCCGACGGGCTTCAGGGCTGTGAAACGATTCCCGACGATCCCTTCGTGGGCAGACACGACGGAGATGGTGAAGCCGTCTCCTGGGCGGTGGTGTGGCAGCCCGAAGGCGGCGAGACCATTACGGAAAGTTACGTCAACCTGATCCCCACCCCCCAAGGCGGAACCCATGTCAACGGTTTCCGCTCCGGGCTGCTGGGCGCCATCCGCGAATTCTGCGAATTTCGCAAGCTGATTCCACGGGGCATCAAACTGGCCCCGGACGACATCTGGGAGCGCTGTTCCTACGTGCTCTCCACCAAGATGACCGATCCCCAGTTTTCCGGTCAGACCAAGGAACGCCTCTCCTCGCGCCAGTGCGCCTCCTTTGTCAACGGCGTGGTCAAGGACGCCTTCAGCCTGTGGCTGAACCACCATACCGAAGCCGGCGAACGCCTGGCGGAAATGGCTATCGAATGTGCCCGCAACCGCCTCAAGGCAGGAAAGAAGATCGAGCGCAAAAGGGTTACCGCCGGCCCTGCTTTACCCGGCAAACTGGCCGACTGCGTCAGCCAAGACCCGGCCCAGAGCGAACTATTTCTGGTGGAGGGTGATTCGGCGGGCGGATCAGCCAAACAGGCCAGGGACCGGCAGACCCAGGCGGTCATGCCCCTGCGGGGCAAGATCCTCAACACCTGGGAAGTGGAATCGACCCAGATATTGGGATCCAAAGAGGTTCACGACATTGCGGTGGCTATCGGCGTGGACCCGGGATCGCAGAATATCAACGGGCTGCGCTACGGCAAAGTGTGCATCCTTGCCGATGCAGACTCCGACGGCCTGCACATCGCCACCCTGCTCTGCGCCTTGTTCCTACAACATTTCACCCCGCTGGTCAAAGCCGGCCATATCTTTGTGGCCATGCCCCCGCTGTACCGCATCGACATGGCCAAAACGGTTCACTACGCCTTGGACGAGGCCGAAAAAACCGCCATCATCCGTCGCATGGAGAAAAAAAAACCAACCGGTAAAATCAATGTCCAACGATTCAAGGGGCTGGGTGAAATGAATCCCATACAGCTACGGGAGACCACCATGGCCCCGGACACCCGCCGGCTGGTCCAGCTGACCGTGGGTGTAGACGAAGCTGCCTTTTCGACCCTGGACATGCTGCTATCAAAAAAACGGGCCGCCGACCGCCGCCAGTGGATTGAAGACAGCGGCGATCTGGCAGAAGTGGATTAAAAAGGTGGATAGGCTGAAGGTTGGAGGTATTTAGGGCGGGATGGATGCAAAAGCGATCAACTAAAGAAGGGGTCAAGGGTTCAAGGAAAATGTTTAAAAAGCGCAAGCACCAAAATAAATAACAAAATACAAATCCCAAATTTCAAATAAATCCCAAATTATAATATCCAAATCTCGAATCAGGGAGCAAACCAACAGTTGATTGTCAATTTGATTTCTCCAATATTGATGAATGCAACCTCCTTTCTTCAAGGTCATACAGGTTTGGGTTTTTTAGATTGGCTATTGTGATTTATTTGTCATTTGGTTTTTTGGCTATTGTAATTTATATTAATGTATAACGAGAAATGATACGTTTTAACTAACTGAGAATATTTTTATTATGAACTTTTCTTCTCCAATCCCCGTCGAGGGTACTGAACGCATGCCCCTGCAGCAGTTTTCCCGCCAGGCCTATCTCGACTATGCCATGTACGTGATCATGGACCGTGCCCTGCCTCATATCGGCGACGGGCTCAAGCCGGTCCAGCGGCGCATCGTCTACGCCATGAGCGAATTGGGTCTCAAAGCGTCGTCCAAACACAAAAAATCCGCCCGCACCGTGGGCGATGTGCTGGGCAAGTTCCACCCCCACGGGGACACGGCCTGCTACGAAGCCATGGTGCTCATGGCCCAGCCCTTCTCCTACCGCTACCCGCTGGTTGACGGCCAGGGGAACTGGGGTGCACCCGACGACCCCAAGTCCTTTGCCGCCATGCGCTACACCGAGGCCCGGCTTTCCGCCTATGCCGAGGTGCTGCTCGCTGAAACCAGCATGGGAACGGTGCAGTGGGTGCCCAATTTCGACGGCACCCTGAAAGAGCCCCGGGTTCTGCCTGCCCGGCTTCCCAACATCCTGCTCAACGGCACCACCGGCATCGCCGTGGGCATGGCCACGGACATCCCACCCCACAATCTCAGGGAGGTCGTCGATGCCTGCATCCACCTGATCGACAACCCCAAGGCCGGTATCGAAGACCTGGGCAGCCACATCCATGGGCCGGACTACCCGTCCGGCGCCGAGATCATCACGCCCAAATCGGAAATCATGGACGTTTATCGAACCGGCAAGGGGGTCATCCGCATGCGGGCCACCTACGAGCTGGAAAACGGCGACATCGTCATCAACGCCCTGCCCCACCAGGTGTCGCCAGCCAAGGTGCTGGAGCAGATCGCGGCCCAGATGAACAAGAAGAAGCTGCCCATGGTGGCGGACCTCAGGGACGAATCGGACCACGACGACCCCATCCGCCTGGTCATCGTGCCCCGCTCCAACCGGGTGGACAAGGACGCCCTCATGGCGCACCTTTTCGCCACCACGGAAATGGAAAAAACCTTCCGGGTCAACATGAACATTATCGGCCTGAACCGCAAGCCTGGTGTGAAAGGCCTTGTCGAACTGCTCACTGAGTGGATCACTTTTCGTACCCGAACTGTCAAGGATCGTTTGGAATTCAGACTTGATAAAGTCAAAGAGCGCCTGCATATCCTGGATGGACTGCTGGTGGCCTATCTGAACATCGACGAGGTCATCCGCATCATCCGCAGCGAGGATGAACCCAAGCCGGTGCTGATCACCCGCTTCGATCTATCCGATGTGCAGGCGGAGGCCATTTTGCAACTGCGTCTGCGCAACCTGGCCAAACTCGAGGAGATGAAAATACGCGCCGAACAGAAGGAACTGGACACTGAGCGTCGGGCGCTGGAGGCCATCCTGGGATCTCCGGCCCGGTTAAAAACCCTGATGAAAAAGGAGCTTCGGGCAGATGCCAAAACCCACGGCGACGACCGGCGGACCGCCATCGTCCGGCGCGAGGAGGCACAGGCCATTTCCGAAGAACAGCTGGCCCCGGTTGAACCGGTGACCGTGATCCTGTCAGCCAACGGTTGGGTTCGGGCCGCCAAGGGACACGAGATCGATCCCGGTGATGCCATTTACCGGCCGGGGGACCGCTACCTGGACGCCGCCCGGGGCAAGAGCAATCAACCGGTGGTTTTTCTGGATTCCACCGGAAGGACATACAGCCTGTCGGCGCATACACTGCCCTCGGCCAGGGGTTATGGCGAACCGCTCACCGGCCGCTTTGTCCTGCCGCCCGGCGCGACCTTCACCGATGTGATCATGGCACCGGCAAACCAACCCCTGTTGATGGCCAGCGATGCCGGATACGGATTCATCACCCGCTTCGGCGACCTGGCAACGCGTAACACCAAAGGCAAAGCCCTGCTCTCGCTTCCCAAGGGCGCCTTGCCGCTGCGGCCCATTCCGTTGGAAGACACATCGACGCATCTGCTGGCAGCCGTCACCAGCGAGGGACGCATGCTGTCGTTTCCCCTCAACAAACTGCCGGCCATTACCAAGGGCAAAGGCAACAAAATTATTCAGATCCCCCCCAAGCGGGCCAGGGAGCGCACGGAACTGCTGATCCATTTAATCATCGTGCCAGAAGAAGGCACACTGACCATATTCGCCGGCAAACGTTTTTTCAAACTGACCTTTGGCAACCTCGCCCAATATGTGGGTGAACGCGGTCGCCGTGGAAAGAAGCTGCCCCGGGGATTCCAGAACGTGGACCGTCTCGAAAGCGACGCGCCCGATCAGACACCGCTGGCACTGACGTCCCCAAATGATGAATAAACCCAAAAACGCAACCATGAAAGGGCCTCTTCAGGTTCATGACCGTTAAATTCCGCAATCCCGCGACGCCATCCCCGTCGGCCACCCTTATCCTCGCCCGTCAGCACGAAGCGGGGATCGAAGTTTATCTGTTGCGACGCAGCGCCGCCAGCAAATTTATGCCGGGAACCTATGTCTTTCCCGGCGGCAATTTAGAAGCCGAAGATATGGATACCACCTACTGGAAAAGCCACGTGGACCTTTCCCAGGATCAGTTGGCCCGGATGCTGGATGGCGATGTGGACCGGATGCTGCCCTTTGCGGTGGCGGCCATCAGGGAAACCTGGGAGGAGGCTGGGCTGTTGCTGGCCGCCCCCATGAAAGGATTCTCCGGCCCTGAACAGGTAGCAAACAACAGCACACCGTTCACCCGACAATTGCAGGATGGTGGCCTTGGCCTATCCATATCCAAGCTGGGTCGCTGGCATCACTGGATCACGCCGGAACTGATGCCGCGACGCTTCGACACCTTTTTTTTTATGGCACCCGTAAGCCAAAATCAATGCTGCCGGCCGGACAATCATGAAACGGTTCACGGCACATGGGTCAATCCCAGAAAAGCCCTCACCGAAAATGCACAGGGCACCCTGCCGCTGAGTCCGCCGACCCTGGTAACCCTGCACCAGCTGCTGCCCTTTATCGATCTGGAAACCCTGATGGCCGAAGCTCGACACCGAGCTTGGCCGGCCCCTATCATGCCGCGCTTGTGGCCCCTGGACAATGGCGCACTGATCATCGAGCCCTGGGATCCGGATTACACCCGCCAATCGGTGAGCGTGACCATCGACCGGCTGGAAGCGGACGTCCTACCGGTAGGTGCCCCATTTTCACGCCTGTGGCGCCATCGGGGTATCTGCCGACCGGTGAGATGCAAAGGTAAGACTGAAGATACGGAGGCCTAATTTCCATGCTGCGCGTTTTTCAAACGGACATGTCAGACCCGGAGCAGTTCGTCGTCACCCTGGAACTGGTGCCCGGGCGGGAGTCCACTGGACGGTCGGTGGACACGGTCATGGGCATTGCCAGAGACGCCTTTGCCGATGGGCGCGTTTCCGCGGTTTCCATCACGGACAACCCCGGCGGTAACCCGTCGCTGAGCCCTGATGCCATCGGCTACCGAATCTTCTCCATCGGCATGGACGTCATCGTCCATTTCACCTGCCGCGACATGAACCGCGTGGGCATGGAAAGCCGCGCCTTGCAGCTGGCCATGATCGGCATGAAAAACATCCTGGCCCTTACCGGCGATTATTCCGGCAAGGGTTTCGGCGGCCAGGGCGCACCGGTTTTCGATCTGGATTCGGTAAACCTGCAGATCATGCTCACGCTGATCAGCAAACGGGTCAACGCCGCCGGCGACCCCGACGGTTTCTTCACCGGCTGTGCCGTCTCCCCCTTCAAGCAGACCGAAGGGGAATGCGCGGCCCAGTATGCCAAGATGAGCCGGAAGGTGGCGGCTGGCGCCCAGTTCGTCATCACCCAGCTGGGTTACGATGCCCGCAAGTTCCACGAGCTGATGGGTATCCAGCAATATATGGACCTGCGGGTTCCCACCTTGGGATCGGTTTATCTGCTCACCCCCAACGCTGCCCGGATCATGAACCAGGGCCGGGTGCCGGGAGCGGTGGTCACCGACCCGCTGCTTCGCACGGTGCAGATGGAGTGGCAAGACAAGAAACAGGGAAAAGCCGCAGCCATTGAGCGGGCAGCCCGTCTGGGGGCGGTCCTGCAGGGTCTGGGGTACCGGGGTATTCACATCGGTGGCATTCATCGGGACTTTTCCACGGTGGGGATGATTCTGGACCGAATGGCGAAGATCAAGGATGATTGGCAAACATTTATTCCCCGGTTTAACTATCCGCAGCACAATGTCTTCTACGCATTCCGGGAAACACCACCGGATCCAGTGACTTCTCCTGTTTTCGGTCTGCACCCCCAGCCGATGCCGGTCGTCGATCGGGTGCTATATCCGCTGATGCGGCACGCCCATAACCTGTTTTTTAATTTTGATTCACCGTTGGCGTCCTTTTATCAAACCCTCGGCAAGGCAATGGACAGCGGCATTGGCGCACGGCTGTTCTTGCACCTTGCCGAACACCCCATCAAATTCATGCTGCTGGGGTGCCTGCAATGCGGCGATTGCGCCATCCAGCATGTGGGGTTTCTGTGTCCCGAGTCGGGATGCCCCAAACATACCCGCAACGGCGCCTGCGGCGGCAGCCACAACGGCGTGTGCGAAGTGAATCCAGACCGGCGATGTGTCTGGTTTCGTGCTCACAACCGGCTGGCAACCAATGGAAAAATCTGGGAGCTGTGTAACGGGTGCGTACCCCCGCGCATGTGGGAACTCAATAACACCTCGTCCTGGCTAAATTTTCACCTGCGACGGGACCATCAGAGCAACGGCAGTGAAATCGCGGGATTCTGCCGCCAGGCCAGCTGCCGCTTGTTGCCTGACGACAGAAATCAGGGGACAAAGGTCTGAAGACGGAGAACTGAGGACGGATGAGGGAATTCCGAATTGAGGGATTGGGGAATAGATCGAAAAGGACTGAGGAACAAGGTCGGGGGCTGTATTCAAAAAAGATCCATCTTAGACGCCATCCCTGAACCAAAAAACGGTAGAAGACATCCAGTCCTAAAAACCTACAGCCTATAGTCTAAACAGCTGTGTAAAGGAATCACCATGAACGTCATCGCAGACTTGTGCATCGTGCCCATCGGTGTAGGCGTGTCAGTGTCACCGTACGTTGCCGCCTGCCAGCGAATTCTCACGGAAGCCGGCCTGGAGATTAAGCTGCACGCCTATGGTACCAACATCGAAGGTGATTGGGATGCCGTGTTTACCGCCATCCGGCGCTGCCACGAAGAGATCCACCACATGGGGGCGCCGCGGATCACCACCACGCTTAAATTCGGGACCCGCACGGACCGGGATCAACACATGGCCGACAAAGTGGAGAGTGTCAAGGCCAAGCTCGGTCAAGGTTGACGGGTTCGTAAAAAAGCCGACATCTGCGTTACGCTTCATCCCTCGTCACTGCGGCGTACCGTCAGTACGCCTCATTCCTCGGGATTCGCAAGCCTTGATCACGGCGTTTTTACGAATCCGTCAGAAATGAGACTATTTACGAGGGCATCACCAGTGCATCAAAGTTAACCGGAAATCTCCTTTTCGGCAACCCGCCGATCTTCCGGGAATCCTATAATTTGCCTTAGCCGGCGATCGTATCCGCAGCGCCGATCCCAGTTTGTTCGCTGCTCGCGGCCGTGTGGTACCGAGACCAGAAACCGCCGATCCTGGACCCGGCGCCTGCCGCCATTGTCCGCAACCTCTATAATTATTAAGTTTTTTTCCATAATTCACCTCCCCCGCAGGCGATCTGAAAGGATGGGATTGAACCCTCCCCGCGGCAAGCCGCGGGGAGGGTTCTGCCTGTAACGGCGGTGCTGCGCAGCACCGTAAGGATTAAAATCGATTTCCAATT
>JAQYWF010000125.1 GCA_030145105.1 Desulfosarcina sp. | reverse complement strand
GGGTGCCCTGGGCTCGGACACCGGCGGCTCCATCCGCCAACCCGCCTCGCATTGCGGCGTGGTAGGGATCAAGCCGACCTATGGACGGGTATCCCGTTTCGGGCTGGTGGCCTTTGCCTCTTCTTTGGACCAGATTGGTCCGCTGGGCAAAACGGTGGCCGACTGTGCCATCATGCTGGACGCCATTGCCGGTCACGACCCCAAGGACTCAACCTCCGTCCCCGAACCGGTGCCGACTTTTGCGGCCATCGCCGATGACGGTCTTTCGGATGTGGTGGTGGGCATCCCCAACGCTCACAGCGCCGCCCACGGTTTGGATCCTCAAGTTGCTGCGGCTGTAGAACAAGCGGTAAAAACCATCCAATCGCTGGGCGCCAGGTGCATCGATGTCCCGTTGCCCCACACCGATCATGCCGTGGCCGCCTACTACGTGATCGCCCCTAGTGAAGCCAGTTCTAATCTTGCCCGCTACGATGGCGTGAAATACGGTTTCCGTGACAAGTCGCAGGCCGATCTGCTTCAGATGTACCGCAGCACCCGGTCGCAAGGATTCGGTCCGGAAGTGCAGCGTCGCATTATCCTGGGTACTTATGCCCTGTCCGCCGGTTACTACGATGCATACTACGGCAAGGCTTCCCAGATTCGAACACTGATCAAGAATGATTTTCAATCGGCGTTTGCATCCTGTGATGCGATTGTCTCCCCGGTGGCGCCCACACCGGCCTATCCCATCGGTAAAACCCTTGACGACCCGCTGACCATGTACCTGTCGGACATCTACACCCTGTCGGCCAACTTGGCCGGCATCCCGGGGATATCGGTCCCCTGCGGATTTTCCGACGACGGTCTGCCCATCGGTCTGCAGATCATGGGCCGCCATTTTAATGAACCGATGCTTTTTAAAATTGCCCGGCAGTTCGAAAAGGCGTCGAACGTCAAGGAAAAAAGGCCATCCTTGTGATCGAGATTCGAGACGAGAAAAGAAATTTCACAGATGGTCGAGGAAAGGTTCCCATGAGCATTCAGCCCGAAGGCGAAAGCCTGAGAAAAGCAGTCCAGTGGATATCTGAAGAAAAAAAGGCGGGGTCACCCAAAAGCCGGCAGCAACTCATCGAGACGGCCTGCCTGAAATTCAACCTGACCCCCATGGAAGCAGAGTATTTATCGCGCAGTTTCAAAGAGATCGCCTAATCGTCTGAATAATGACCAGAATCAGAATTCTTCCGGAGATCCTGTCCAATAAAATTGCTGCCGGAGAGGTGGTGGCGCGTCCGGCTTCCGTGGTCAAGGAGCTGGTCGAAAATTCCATCGATGCCGGCAGCACTCGGATCATGGTGGAAGTTGAACAGGGCGGGCGAAAACTCATTCGTGTATCGGACAACGGACAGGGCATGGGCCGGGACGATGCCTTGCTCTGTCTGGAGCGATATGCGACCAGCAAGATTGCCACGGATCCGGACCTGTTTGCCATCAGCACCCTGGGATTCCGAGGAGAGGCATTGCCCAGCATCGCCTCGGTCTCACGGTTCATCCTCGTTACGCGGGAAACCGACGCCGATGTGGGCACTCAGATTGAGGTGGCAGGGGGGCGGATCAATAAAGTCTCCGATGTGGGTGCCCCTCCCGGTACCCTGATCACCGTGGCCGGCCTCTTCTACAATACTCCGGCCCGGCGAAAGTTTTTGAAAAGCATCGACACGGAGATGGGTCACATCGCAGACACCATTGCCAGCATGGCCCTGTGCCGGCCATCCGTTCAATTCAGGCTAACGCACAACAACCGGATCGTGAAAAGCTGGGCCCCGGCTCCAGAACCCATGGATCGGGTGGCCGATGTCCTTGGCGCGGCCATCAAGAAGGAGCTATATACGGTTGATCGGGTCACCGAGGACATCGAAATTAGCGGGTGGATCGCCTCCCCGCGCATGAAACGGTCCACCGCCCGGGGTATCTATCTCTTCGTCAACGGTCGCTGGGTCAAGGACCGGGTGATTCAGCACGCCTTGTTCGCCGGTTATACCGGGCGGTTGATGAAAGGACAGTATCCGGTGTCGGTGCTGTTTTTAAGCGTCCCCTTCGACCAAGTGGATGTCAATGTTCATCCCACCAAGCACGAAATCCGTTTTGTACGCCAGAAAATGGTTCACGACACCGTGCGGGACGCCGTGGCCGACGCACTCAGGCAATCCGATCCCAGCCGGTGGAAAGCCAATGAACCCAGGATTGCCGAATTGGCCCAATGGCCGGCAACTGTGTCCGAGCCGCCTGCCGAATACAAAATGCCGCACACGCATGACCATCCAGGCACCCAGGTGGGTCACGCGCTGGACCGGCCAGCGGTTTCAACGGCCCACGCGGCTGGGGCAGAGAACAGGCAAAAATCCGTGCCGTTTGCAGATCCCGTCACTATCCCGGCACCGCCGATCGACCCAACGGCCTGCTACGGTAAACCAGCCCACCAGGCGCTGTTGTGGAAACAGCGGTTTTTTGCCGACCTGACCGTCATCGGCCAGTACAAGGGCACTTATATTATATGTGAATCCCAAGACGGATTGATGCTGATCGATCAGCATGCGGCCCACGAACGCATCGTTTTCGAACAGCTCAAGCGCCATTACAACGCGCGCCGACCCGCCGCCCAGCGCCTGCTGCTGCCCGAAACCATCGACCTGGGATTCCGTGAAACCCATATCCTGGAAAAGCTGGCTCCGGAACTGGACCGATTCGGGCTTGAGATTGAGCCTTTTGGGGGGAACACGTTCGTGGTCAAGGCCGTGCCCACACTGCTTGACAGCTCTGGTATTTCGGGGCTGGTTACCCAACTCGTAGAAAAAACAGCGGAACTCGGTGTGGGTGCCGAGATGGAGACGATTTTGGATGAATGCCTCATGGTCATGGCCTGCCACAATGCGATCCGTGCCCACCAGCAACTCACGGGGACGCAAATCAAGGCCATGCTGGAACAGCTGGATGCCTGCGACAACCCGTCGCACTGCCCCCACGGCAGGCCTATCTGGATCCAATGGCGTGTTAAAGATCTGGAAAAGCAGTTCCAGCGGATCGTTTGATGGCCCGTTTTTCGTCAATCGGATGACAAAATGTGTACGCCACAGCCGCAACTGAACGCCATAATCAATCGGCGATATAGCGACAAAAAGAATCCATAACGATAAAATATAAATTAATATCGATAGGTTAAAATTTTATTTATGGCCAGGCGCCTGAATTTTTAGCCCATTGCAGTGTTCGGGTATGATTTTTGCTGATATCTCCGACAAATTGGATTAATGACCGGATCACGTTCAATATGCTGAAATGCGGAGAGAAACATGGGTAGTTGCAGTCGACGCCATTTCATTAAAAAAATCGGCACGGGTTTCCTGGCCACCTGCCTGGTGCCGGCAACAGGATGGTCCGCCCTGCTGCCGGATAACACCCGCCGCTCCCTCTCTTTTTACAACACCCACACCGGCGAACGGCTCGGTGTCTGCTATTTTAGAAACGGTGCCTATTGCCCCAGCGGCATGGGGCAGATAAGCCACATCCTGAGGGATCACCGTACCGGTGATATTGAAGCCATTGATTCCCGACTGATGGACGTGCTTTTTAACGTGAGCCAACAGTTGTGCGCCGGATCCCCATTTCACATCATCTCCGGTTACCGCTCCCCCCAGACGAATGCCCGGCTGCGCAAGAAAACGACAGGTGTGGCCAAATTCAGCTATCACATGCTGGGGCGGGCCATCGATATTCGCCTTCCCGGGTGCGATACCCGCAAGCTGCGTCAAGCCTGCCTCGATCTGGAAATCGGTGGTGTGGGCTACTATCCCCGCTCTGATTTCGTCCACTTAGATACCGGGGCGTTTCGAACCTGGACCGGATAGCGGCCCGACAGCCCGTGCGTTCATTTTAGAAATGAAAAGGCCACGATGGATGGTTTTCATCTCCATGGTGGCCTTAGCCTTTCTGCGTTTACCGGCGCAGTCAATCTTTCGGTTAGTCAACGAAATCAGGCGGCTGGTTGGGCCTTCGCCGGGTAAGCGCGCGATCGAGATCCCGGTCTCTGTCGTAAATGTCGCTGCGAAACTGAATCACACCCGTTTCGTCCGCCCAGGATGTCATGTACACCAGGTGGACCGGAATCGGATGCTTCAGGCGGATGGTTCGGGTTTCTCCTTTTTCAATGGCTTCGGTCAATGCATCGGGCCTCCATCGTTTATCGCCCGTCAGCACGAAATTGGCAAGCACGGTAGGTGCTTCCACCCGGATGCAGCCGGAACTGAAATCCCGTTGAACCCGGGTGAAAAGCGAGCGATTGGGTGTATCGTGCAGGTAGACGGCAAACTGGTTGGGAAACATGAATTTAATGCGGCCCAAAGCGTTATAGGGACCGGGATCCTGGCGAAGCCTGAAGGGGAAACGGTTGGCATGGTAGGCATGCCAGTCAATGGTGGTGGGATCGACCTCCGGTGCGTCCAGCCCCCAGTTTTCAAGCACACGGATACCCCGTTGGGCCAGGTAGGCAACATCTTTTTGAAGTTCGGGCAGGATATCTTCAACGGCAATGGTCGTAGGCAAATTCCAGTAGGGGTTGATCACCAGATAGGTCATGATCGCGCTGAACACCGGCGACCGCCTGGCCGGCCGCCCAACCACCACCCGCATTTGTAAATCCATACTGTCGTTTTCCACGGCTTTGAGACTAAAATCGGCCGTGTTGACAATTATGTACCGGGCTTCCAGGTCATGGGGCAGCCACCGCCATCGTTCGAGATTGACCACAACCTGACGGATGCGCTGTTCGATGGGAACGTTTAACATACCAATCGTGCTTGGTCCCGCAATGCCATCCGCCTTCAATCCGTTGCGCTGCTGAAAGTGCTTCACCGCGGACGCAAGCGTGGCATCGAAGAAAAGCGAATCCTCATGGGAGTCCATTGGGCCAAGGTCTCCGCTTACGGCAAGCCGATGGCGAAGATCGCCAACGGCAGAACTGCTATCGCCCGGCCTGAGGGTTTTGCTGACATTCAGCACCGGCCAACCGTTGGCAGCGGTCTGGCTGCGAAGGTCGGCCAACGCGTTGCGAAGCGTCGTATACCCCCTGTGCGCCGGCCGCAATCGTTTCAATGCAGCCTCGACATCGCCGGTTGAGGCAGCGCTGGCAAGGGATGCTGACAGATCCACGGCGTCCGTGTTTATCTTCCAGTCGGTGTGCAAGGTTTCGGGGTTTACCCGCCCGGCCGTCAGATGGGAAGCATACAAAAGGTAGGCATCCGTGAGAATCAGGTCCAGGTCCGCCCACAATTCGGGAGAGACTTCGGTCGGGCTTGCCGCAGAGGCTTGCTCACATACTTCGGCCAGCAGTTGATGGATGGCATCCTGGTGGTAATCAATAGGCAAGAGTCCATCTTCCCCGGCACGATCGATGGCTTCGGCCAGTGCCTCCGCCTTTTCCAGGCGAAGCGAAGCGTCAATCCACAGGGGCAGCTGCTTTCTGTCGCGGTAGGCCAGCGGCAGCATTTGGATTCCGCAGATCATTTCTCCCTGGCAGGAAAGAGAGATAGTGGCCGGGTCCACATCCAGCCGGGCCCGGATGATGGTCTGCACCCGATCAACCATGGAATCGGCGGCCCAGGCTTTCGGAACGATGCCGAAAAAGGCACATGCCAGAAACCCTGTGAACAGAAGGCACATGGCTAATACTGCCGCCGACTTTATATCTGCTGATGTTATCTGCATACCGGGTTGACGATGGGGGAAAAGAGGCAACAATCGAACAATGGCGGCTCTATCCTCCCGGCCAAAAAAAGATAGCCCGCAGAACCAGCGGGCTATCGAGCAATGGTATAAACTGGCGGAGAGAGAGGGATTCGAACCCTCGGTGGAAGTTTCCCCCCACACTCGCTTAGCAGGCGAGCGCCTTCAGCCGGCTCGGCCATCTCTCCAGGGTCAGGCTATTCGGGTCTGGCGGAGGGAGTAGGATTCGAACCCACGGAGCTTTCGCTCAACGGTTTTCAAGACCGCCGCCTTAAACCACTCGGCCATCCCTCCACTGAAATAAGTCGCCTCAATACCATTTCGGACCATCAGCGTCAATCCTTTTATCCCTTTATCCCCGGCCAGCCAAGGAAGGGTTCAGGGTTGCCCGCTGTGCATATCGCCTTTCATTGGAAGCAAGATTCATGATGCGCAACTACCATCTCAATGGTTGAAGAACGAAGGCCAAACAGTGGGTGTCGTAAAAAGCGGTTGCCATCAGATACCTTAAATGATGGTTGACATCAAAGATGTTTTGTGATGTTCCTCCGTGCACAAAAAAAAATAGCGAAATATCGCCTCTGGAGGAAGACGTGTATGAAACAAAAATATTTGGTTCTATTGGACAATGAAGCCGGGAAACTGGCCATTCAGGAATACGCTGAACTGGACAAGGAGATGCTCTCTCTTTTGTGTGAAGAAACTTACGATGCCGCAGTGATCAAGGCTGCCATAGAAAAAGATCGCAACGCCCTAATTCAGGCGCTTCGCACGCATAATATGTATCCGCCGGGCACGTACACGGAACGTATCGCCGATGCCATTGTTGAGATGTTTCAGCCCGGCGCCAACTCATCTGCCGAACTCTTTTTCGAAGAACGGGATATGTTCGAATCCGTGGTCGAGTCGGTCGTCAACGAGCCTGATGACGATGAAGATGTGGACACCGGGATAGAGGTGGATGACCTGCTCGATGATGACATCGATGATGGTATCGAGGAAAAAGGGATTATCAAAGGCCTTAAAAAATCCATTAAGATCTCAGATGAGGACACCAGCATCGACGATGCCTGACCCCTATCCACGCCATTGAACCCAAAAGCGTCCATGCTGCCATGCGGACGCTTTTGGGCTTCCTCCCCTGATCTCCGCCTGGCGAAAAAGCCCCCTGCCAGGGATCCCAACCAGCTTGAACAATAGTCAAAATACGCTTTTACCTTGACTTGCCATGGGTCTTCCACTATTAGTTCCAGACGCCGTTTAGTTTTTTTTCATCAAGTTTGAATCGAAATCAATTCAGAATTGCCGAAGCACACAGACCATTCAGCATCCTCTTGGCAGCGGCACACGTCTGTGCGTTGTATGGTGACCACCGAATACTGAGTCTGATAACTAAATGGTTCGCAACGTCCATTGATAGTTTCCAAGATAAAGCGTTCCAACGCCTTTGAAAAGACAAGTGGAACCAGTGCGACCATGACTGTGCCGGTTTTATTTCAGCACGGGCAGCTTTTTCATGGACGACTGGTTCTCTTTTTTTTTGCTCCACAATCATCCATAATCAGCATCAGGAGGTGCCAATGGAAAAGGAAAGATCATTTTATCAAAGGCTGAAGGAAAAAGGAGTCTCACGAAGAGATTTCATGAAGTACTGTACGGCGCTGACGGCAACCATGGGACTGTCATCATCCTTTGTCCCCAAGGTGGCCGAGGTATTTGCCGCACCGGTGCAGCGTCCGCCGGTGGTGTGGCTGCATTTCGCCGAGTGCACCGGATGCTCTGAATCCCTGCTGCGATCCCAGTATCCCTATATCGACGAATTGGTTCTTGAGGTGCTTTCGGTGGAATACCATGAGACCATCATGGCCGCCGCCGGTCATCAGGCCGAAGAGCAGCTTCAAAATGCGATAAAAAAGTATGAAGGCAAGTTCATCTGCGTCGTTGAAGGCGGCGTGGGCACTAAATTCAACGGTGGCTACGGCAAAGTGGGCGGCCGTTCATTCCTTGAAATTGCCAAGGATGTCTGTCCCAAGGCCGCGGCCGTCATCGCCTACGGCACCTGCGCGACTTTCGGCGGCATTCAAGCCGCAGCGCCTAACCCGGGCGGTTACAAGGGGGTTGGCGAAGCCATCGGCATCAAACCCCTGCAAATTCCCGGATGCCCGCCCAACCCGATCAACCTGGTGGGCACCGTGGTCAACTATCTGCTGCTGGGTAAATTGCCCGATCTGGACGACATGGGCCGGCCGCTGTTTGCCTTCGGCAACACCATTCACGACAAATGCCCCCGACGCTCTCACTTTGAAAACGAAGAATTCGTGGAGGAATTCGGCAGTGAAGAGGCCGCCCTGGGCTATTGCCTTTACAAAGTGGGCTGCCGTGGGCCGGAGACCTACAACAACTGCCCCACCGCCAAATTCAATGACGGCACCAGCTGGCCGGTTGAGGCGGGTCATCCGTGCATCGGTTGCAGCCAGCCCAATTTCTGGGACACCATGAGCCCGTTTTACGAAGAGATGTAGACTCAGTCATTTCAACTTGAAAACGTCCTTTGACGAATAAATGGAGGTTCTAAATATGGGCAAGCGAGTAGTAGTGGATCCAATCACCAGAATCGAGGGTCACCTTCGCATCGAAGTGGAAGTGGCCGGGGGTAAAGTCGTCAATGCGTGGAGCTCGGGCCAGATGTTCCGTGGCATCGAGCTGATTCTTCAGGGGCGCGACCCGCGCGATGCGCACCATTTTGTCGCCCGATCCTGTGGCGTCTGAACGTACACCCATGCTCTGTCCTCGGTGAGGGCAGTCGAAGCCGCCGTTAATGTCCAGATCCCTAAAAATGCCAGGCTGATCCGGAACTTGATGCATGCCGCCCAGTTCCAACACGACCATCTGGTCCACTTTTATCACCTGCACGCGCTGGACTGGGTGGACATTGTCAGCGCCCTGAAGGCCGATCCCAAGAAAACCGCCGATCTGGCGGATAATGTCAGCAACGCCAAAGTGGGTGGATCGGCTTATTACAAGCAGGTCCAGCAGCGCATCCAAACTTTCGTGGACAGCGGCCAATTGGGCCCCTTTTCCAATGCTTACTGGGGCCACCCGGCCTACAAGCTGCCGCCGGAAGCCAATCTGATGGCCTGTGCCCACTACATTGAAGCCTTGCGTCTGCAGGCCAGATCCGCCCGTATGCACGCCGTCTTCGGCGGCAAAAACCCCCACCCGCAGTTTTTGGTGGTGGGCGGCATCACCAGCGTGGCCGATCTGAAACCCGATCGCATCGCCGAGTTCCTCTACCTGCAAAAGGAGACTCAAGAATTCATCGAAAACGTCTACATTCCTGACCTGGTGGCCGTTGCCTCCTTCTACAAGGAGTGGGGCGCCATCGGCGGCACCACCAATTTCCTGGCCTGGGGCGAGTTTCCCCAAGGCGAAAATGAGCCGGACAGTCTGTTCATGCCGCGCGGCTTGATCAGCAAACGGGACCTGGCCAACATCCCCATGGCAGTTCAGGAAAAGGTGGCCGAAAATGTGACCCGCGCCTGGTATGAGGATGGACCCAGCCTGCATCCGTATAAGGGTGAGACCAAACCCCTTCAGGAAGATCCCAAGTATCGGCCCGACAGCGGCAAGTACTCCTGGTTCAAGGCGCCCAGATACGAAGGCGAACCCTGCGAAGTGGGACCCCTGGCGCGTGTGCTGGTGGCATACGGCAAAGGCCACAAGGAGATCAAACCGTTGGTGGACGCCACACTCCAGAAACTGGGGATCCCCGCTGGCGCCCTGTTCTCAACCCTCGGCCGCACCGCCGCCAGAGGACTGGAGACCATCGCCATCGGCCAGGCCATGCCTGGCTGGATCATGGAACTGCTCGAAAATGTGAAAAGTGGCGACACCCAGACCTACACACCTTGGGAAATGCCCGACGAAGGCATGGGGCTGGGTCTCAACGACGTACCCCGTGGGTCCCTGGGGCACTGGATTAACATCGAAGGCGGTAAAATCAAAAACTACCAGTACGTGGTGCCCTCAACCTGGAATTTTGGTCCCCGTGACGACAAGCGTAAATTGGGCCCGGTGGAAGAGGCGCTTATCGGTACACCCGTGGCCGATGCCAAGCAGCCCCTGGAAGTTCTGCGCACCGTTCACTCCTTTGACCCGTGCGTGGCCTGCGGTGTCCATGTGATCGACCCGGACTCGAACCAGGTTTATAAATTCAAGGTGATTTGAGCCAATTTCGAAACGCCCCATTTCGGCCAATATCGGCGTTGGGCGACGATTTCAATCCTCGACATACTCCATGTATGCCTGCGGTTGAAATGATCGCCCGCCTTGATCTTAACCGAACTGTAACGTTTTCAAACAGGCTCATTTAAGCTGTCTTCCCCCTTCCCGGTTCTTTTGGATCCGGGAAGGGGATTCCCTTTCCAGCTATCCCGTCGGTCCTTCCATCCTCACCGCGTCTACCGGACAGTCCTGCATACAAAAGGCGCATCCGATACAATCGCGCACATTTTTTAAAACCGGATAACGAATGGTTTCCCGGGTACCCCGATCTGCTTTCAAATCTATGCAGCCGGTGGGACAGGCCTCTACACAGATGGTGCATCCCATGCAACGCTGATCGTCGAACCCCGGCTTGGGCCAGCGTGAGCGGATGCGGATCCGTTCGCACAGCCGACCCTCCGGGGTCTTTACGCTGGCGTGGGGGCAAATCCGGCCGCAGGCACCGCAATCAATACAAATTTCAAATACAATATGATGGCGCTCCTTGGGCTTGCCCACGATGGCATCCACGGGGCAGATACGCATGCATACACTGCATCCGACACATTCATGGGTGATCGTAAAGGCCATGGGATATCCTCGGCGTGTTGGCAGCGCCCATGCGGGCGTGCCGGTCAATCATATTTCCAAATTCAGACTGGCCAAACATTCCGGCGTCGGTACGCCGGAATGCGGGTCGAAGCCCATGGCAGACCAGTAGTATCGTCGCAGTTTTTCCAACGGTACCGTCACGCCTTTATTGGCCCCTTCCGATTGGGGCGGGTCGCCGATTACCCGTCTGCTGAGGCGGATATCTGCGGGGTTGACACCCTGCTTGATGTTGAACAGTTGCTTGACGGTCTGAATCCGATGGCCGATAATCAGGTAGGCTTCCGGCGAGTGACCCCAGCCGGTGGCGGCATTGAGCCATTCAAACACCGGGATCCGGTGGGCCCCCATGAAGGCGCCGAATAAGCAGCCGCCGGCACCGTTGACCACGTTCATGTACTGGCTACAGGCGGCCCCCATGATGGCCTTTTCCCGGTTTTCCCGGTACTTGCTGCGCTTGAAGTAAAACAGGGAGGGGTCGGGTAAGTCTGGTATCACCTGCCAGAGCCGGAACATTTCGTAGTACATATACGCCCCAATGGTGTGGCGGCCGGGTGTAGGTTCGACCACGTTGTGCAGGGCAAAGCCGGGATCGTAGCGGCCGTCGTGCATGCCCAGTTCCTGTCCGCCTGCATGGATAGCCACCCTTTCAGCACCACGGCCGATTTTTTGGGCTGCGCGTTTGGCGCCATCGGCCAGCAGGTCACCGATGCCCTCCCGCTTGACCATCTTTTCGACCAGGCCGACAATGGCCTTGGTGTTACCCCAGGTCAACTTCAATCCGTCGGTGTCCGTGGCGGTCAATAGCCCTTTTTCAAAGCACTCGATGGCAAAGGCCACTGTGCCACCCACTGAGATCGTGTCCATGCCGGCGCGGTTAAGCAGTTCGTTGAGATAATAAATGCTGTCGGCATCTTCGTTGAGGCACAGGCCTCCAAGCGCAATGGTCGATTCGTATTCGGGTCGGTGCACCTCGGTCTTGCCGTCCGGCGCCAGGGTGATGCCGCCGCAGCCCAGTGGGCAGGAGTAGCAGAAGTATTTGGCCACCACGGGTTCGGTGAATTTGTCGGGATCGATAAGCTTGGATTTGTCCAGACCGAAATCCCGGTTGGATCCTTTCCAGTTCATCACCGGGGCATCACCCATTTCGATGGCCATCTGGTTCTGATTGACGGTGCCCCACTTGCGCAACATGATCTTGTAGAGCATGCCGTCGAGCGCCATCTGGGCTGGCAGCATGCGCATGAGTGCGCCCAGGTAGGCGGTCATGGTGCCGTTTAAAAATGGTGGCTGAAAGGCCACATGGTCGTTGCACGCCAGGCTCAGGATTTTCATGGCCTTGCGGTCGTGAACCTGAACACGATGGGCGCCGCAAAGAACAACGGCCTTGAGCCCCTTGGCGCCCATGACCGC
>JAQYWF010000222.1 GCA_030145105.1 Desulfosarcina sp. | reverse complement strand
GGTGTTGTGAAAGTACATAGATTAAGGAAAGCTAGATCGATGTATGATGAAGGGAAATATCATATATTTCTGGAAATTGAAAAACGTCGTTGGCTGGAAATTGAATCTCTAAAGAGTGTAACATATGATAACTGCTAACTATTTGATTAAAAGGTAAAATTTGTGTGACTGGATTATGGCAAACTATTAAGGTTTAAAAATAAAATATTTGGCACGATATTTGAAATGATAGGGGTGTCAAACAAATTTATTTATAATTAAGGAAATTAAAGCCATGCGCAAAGATACGGGATTCTCACTGATAGAATTGATAACGATCATGGCCATTTTGAGCATCCTGTGCACAGTTGCCATTCCCAGCCTGTTTGAATGGCTGCCCAAACACCGGGTCGGCGGCGCGGCGCGGGATGTGAAGTCGACCTTGGAATTTGCCCGGGCCAGCGCGATCAGGACCAATGCGGATGTTACCGTGAGCTTCGATTGGGCCAACGAGCGCCTGACAGTCGAATCCGGTGGCACCACCCTGCGCACCCGTCAGCTGACCGGTGGAGTCGACTTGCAAAATATCGATTTGGGAACGCCGGTGACATTTAACGGCCACGGGTTTTCCAACGCCAGCGGCCAGGTGAGGGTGGAACATAGTAACAACGCCGCGCTGCGGCGCAGTATCAGTCTGACGATCGGGGGCAATTTCCGTATTCACTAGCGGCTGCAGCTTAGATGGTGCGCCCGTTTAATCATGAAAAGCGATCAGGATAAGCAATGAGGATTTCGATTAATACCAGCCAAAAGGGATTCACCCTCATCGAACTGATGGTGGGGATGGCCATCGCCTCGGTTGTGATGGCGGCGATCTTCACCTTTTACCAGAATCAGCTCAAGAGCCATATCACCCAAGAGGAGCTGGTGGACATGCAGCAGGATGCCCGGGTCAGCATGTACATGATGACCCGGGAAATTCGGATGGCGGGCTACGATCCGGCAAACACGGGGGCCACCATCCGCACCGCCAATGCGGGGCAAATCGCCTTTGACAGTGACGACAATGACGATGGCGCGATCGATGTCAACAGCGAGCGCTTCTATTTTGGGTTGAGCAACGATGCCGACGGCGACGGGGTTGCCGACGGGACGCCCTGCAATTTAGAGCGGGGCAGCTGGGACAACGGTTTTAATCCGGTGGGCTTGAGCCCGGTGGCCTTGAATATCGATGCCTTGAATTTCGTGTACCTGGACGGTGCCGGCACCGTCCTGGACGACGACGGCAACGGCAACGTCACCGCGAGCATGGCCGCCATCCGGTCGGTTCAGATCACCCTGGTGGCGCGGGCCGGGGAACAGCTTCGGGGGTTGATGTACCGAGATGCCGGCAACCGTTCTTACACCAATCAACAGGGCACGGTGCTGCTGGATGCCCCGGACGATGGGTTTCACCGCATCCGGCTAACGGCCGCGGTCAAGGTCCGCAACCTGGGCCTTTAAGGAGTCGCCACTATGTTTTGTCATCAAACAGCTGAAATGATGCGGGGTCAAAGGGGCCGCCAGGGCTTTACCCTGCTGGAGGTCATGATCGCCATCGCCATCTTTTCCGTCGGCATTCTGGCCGTCGGGGCCCTGCAGATTAATTCTGCCAACACCAACACCGGAGCCCGCATTCACACCGAAGAGTCCACCTGGGTGGTGGACCAGATCGAACGGTTGACGGCCCTGGACTATGACAACGCCGACTTGAGCGCTGGTGTGCACGAGGTTGTCCAGGGCCCCTACACCATCCAATGGACGGTGACCGATGACTCACCGGTAGCGGGTGCCAAAAGAATTGCGGTCACGGCGACCGGCGCCCACCAGCGGGCCCGGACGGTTACCATCGAATTTATCAAGGCCCGCTGAAAGCGGCCGATCGATGGCTGACCATTAAACCACTGTGTTGAAAGGATGAGCCCATGCAGAAGATAACTTCGATTATAAATAACCAGCAGGGATCCCTGATCGTCATCGCGATGATTGTTCTGGTTTTGTTGACGATCGTCGGCATCACAGCCACCACGACCAGCACCACCGAAGTGCAGATTTCCACCAATGCCATGCTGCACAATATCGCCTTTTATACCGCCGATTCCGGTATCGCGGCGGGCCGGGCGGTGCTCAACAATATCAAAATCGCCGATGCCGGCAGCTGGGACCTGCTGCTGACCCAGGAGAACCTGTGCGACGCCTGCCGGGTTACCAACGGGCTCGACGGCTGTACCGATTGCTATGAGCTGACCAAGACCTCCTGTGCCGATTGCTTCGCGCTGGACAATCTCATCGGAGATGCGGGACGCCGGGTCGGACCCGCCGCCTTTACCCTGTCCATCGAGGACAATGACGATCTGGACGGCAACGACCAGGTCGATTCGGACGACACCGTTTTTATGACGGCGACCCTGGTGTCTCCGTACCGCAATGCCACGGCGACTATCAGCACCACGGTGCACGGCGGGGGAGCGGCCTATGCCCAGGAGCATTACAATGCGGGCAGTTCCGGTGAGGCTGCCCTGGAATCAGAAGCGGCATCGGACAATGTGCGCTGGTAATGGGAATCCCGGCGGTCCGATAGTGATTTTTCCGGTCCACCCTCCGGGTTGGCGCCGGTGATTGATAAATAAAGGAGATCAACTCATGAAAACCAAGATCTTGACCTTAATCATACTGGCGGCCTTTGCCTGCCTGCCGCTTGCGGCCCTGGCATACGAACGCAACTTTCCGGCCGGATCGATCATCATTCCCATGGACTCATTCTATCAGCCGGAGGATGACGGGGGCCAGTTGGAGGCCTACGGACTGGCCTACTACCTGCTGAGACACCAGGATCAGCAATGTTTGACCGATGCTCCGACGGATGCGGCCACGGTTAAGTGCCAGACGGACTGTGGGGGCGATTCAGCCTGCCAGCAGGCCTGCCTTGAAGATGCCCTGGAAAGCTGCGAACATCCCATCGGCGTTTCCTGGATCATCAACGACCGGAAGCTCACCATTGACGGCGTCGACCTGGTGATCGAGGACAACACCCTGCCCCGGGAACTGGACGATGAAACGGAAATCGAAGAAGTGGTCAGGCTTTATGACCATAACGGCGGCACCCAGGAACTGGATTTTGACCAGGACAGCGGCGACAACGCCAAACGGATCACCTACCACGGCAGCGTTTGGATCGTCGATGTCCAGGAACTGCCCGAGGGGGCTGAGGATGTGCTCTACGACCTGATCGACAGCGACAGCTGGGATGCGGTCGACGTACACGTGGCCCAGGTGCCCTTTGCGGCTCCGGTTTTTCGCGACATGCGGGGCACGCCCCCCAAGATCGCGCTGATGAACAACGACGAGGACAAAACCAAGGGCAATGCTTCGATCCTGGAAAGCTACCTGCGGCTGGCCGGCATATGCTCCGATTCGTACGAAGTCGTGACCCCCAATGAAATTGCCGGCTACGCCGCGGGTGACACCACCACCACGATAACCCCCATCCTGGCGGCCATGGATTATGACTTTCTGTGGGCGCCCCACTGGGATGCGCCCAAAAACTACGACGGCACCAATAATTACGCCCACCAGGATGAAGTCGTCGAGCAGGTCCAATTATTTCTCAAAAGGGGCAAGGGCCTGCTGGCCGAGTGCGCCTCCATTGAAACTTTCGAGCACAATCCCAACGGTCTTTTTCTGTCCGACAAGGGCTTCGGCCATAACGGGGGCACCAACGATGGGAACACCATGATCTACAACAATGTGGACCTCGCCTATACCCAGATTGGAGACAGCGAGGACGAGTTTGATCCTGCAGGCGGCCATCTGCACAATTGGCGGCCCTATCAAATCGGTGACGATTACAATTTCGATGACTCACCGAGCCAAAACGCCAGCTATAACCCTACGGTCGATCGTTTCACCGTCGACAACACCGGGTGGGACTATTTCGTGGGCGGTTATGCATACGGCATTGACGATTACGGCTATGTGGTTTACCTGGGTGGTCACAGTTACGCCGACTGCAAGGATGCCAAAGACGACAAGGACGATGAGGAGGAAATAGATCCCGCGTTAAATGTCCATCCGGTTGATATCGAGTTTGACCAGGAGCTAACCAGCGAAGCGTTTAAACTCGAAGTCCACTATGAATCGGACTCCGATTCTTATGTGGAAACGGTCTCTTTTACCAAGGCCGCGGACTTCACGCTGACGGTCTCGGCCACCAGCGGGCCCGGCGCACCTCTAAAGATAGACCTGGGCCAGGCCTCGGTTGACAGCAAGAAAAAAAAGAAACTGCTCAACATCATCTTCAGAAATACCGATACGGACGATCCGCTAACCGTCACCGACATCGGGCTGTCCTGGGACGGCGGCAACAAGCTGGATAAACAGAAACCCAAAAAATTTATCGACCAGCTTGTCGATAAAGACCACATCAAAAATTCACCCAACGTGTTTACCAAAAGTCCGGCAGCCAATCCATGGGAACTGCCGGGTGTTTGGGATGCATGCCTGATGATAAGGCCCGAGGAGTTTGTCATCGATAAAGACATTACGACTTCAGCGTCGGCGAGTACCGGCCCCGTCGGCTGTACCGAAAACGACGGCTGTTCCTTTAAAAACCTGGCCGGTGTGCGCTACGTGCTCAACACCCTGTTTAACATCAAGTACGATTTGATCATCCATGAGTACGTGCGCTCGGCGCCCGTCGTGGCCCACCCCTGGCTTTACCAGGGCACCTTCCAGCATCCGAGCTATTTAGGCCACTTTCGCCGCTTTCACGTGGAAGCCGAAGACCCGGCCGCCGACTGGGACACGGGCGCCGCCGGCAAGATTCGAGATGCCAAGACCGGCAACTCCGTCGGCCGCAAGGTATACACGGCCCAATATGATGCAGGTACGGATGAGTGGTCCAAAATCAGCTTCGATGCCGCCAACGTCGACGCACTCGTGGCGCGGCTCGACGTCGAACCGGACAACGGGAACACGGCCGATGAGATCAAGGTCATCGAACGCCTGCGCGGCCGGTACTGGGACTACGAAGCCGCCATCCCCAAATTCGTCGAACAGGCGCCCAACAAGCTGGGCGGCATCATGCATTCGGCGCCGGTTATTGTCAGGGCCGGCGACAGCCGGATCGGCAGCCGGGCCGAAACCGCCTACGTGGGGGATGTCCACGGCATGCTGCACGCCGTCGATACGGCCAGCGGGCTTGAAAACTGGGCCTATATTCCGAGCAACCTGCTGGGCAAGCTTAAAAACGACCGCACCGATGACAACGCGGAGCCGGATTTTGCCGCGGTGGACGGGTCCCCGACGGCCAAGGACATCTACTGGGACCATGACGGCGACGGTGACCGCGAATGGCGCACAGTCCTGATTTGTACCCAGGGCTTTGGGGGCAATTCCATCTTTGCCCTGGACGTGACCGATCCCGATGACTGGCAGGTGCTCTGGGAAGCCACCGACAATCCCCTGATCCCCGATGAAGCCACGGGCCAGGCACCCGGCGGGGGCATGGGTTATGCCTTCCGGGCGGCCCTCGACAAGGTCAAGGTGCCGGCCCTGGACGTATACAAAAATCCAATCCTGGACGGCTACGGTAATCCCACCTACACGGTCAAATGGATGGTCTTCGTGGCCACCAGTTTTGCCAATATTGCCGAGGATCACGGCGGAATCAACGTCTTTGCCTTTGACCTCAAGACGGGGACCGAGCAGTGGACGTTTTCATCCACTTACGCCGATTCGGTCAACGACATCCCCGGGGCCGTCACCACCTTCGACATCGATGACGACACCCTGGCCGACCGTCTTTTTGTGGGGGATATGAACGGCCGGATGTGGGAACTGGGGCTGACCGATGATTCCGCCGGCAACTGGCTGGCCGGTGAGAGCGTTCACATTTACAACGGTAAGGACGATAAGGGCAAGGGCCTGGTGAAAGGAATGGATATTCCCCTGTTTAATGCCGGCATCGGCAAGCCCATCTCGGTGTCGCCGGCCATCATCAAGCGCAACGGCCACGTCATGCTGGTTTTCGGCACCGGCGGGGCCGACTGGGCTTCCGATTCTAAGGGCTATCATGTCTATGCCGTGGATGCCACCGCGGCCGGTGATCTCGGGAAAAAGGATAAGGATGATAACTGCCGGGATTTCGGCGGAGCGATTGACGCCATATGGTCCCTGGCGACAGCTAAAGGAGAAAAGGTCTGGTCTTCTCCGACCATTTCCGCCGGCCAGTTGTGGATCGTGACATCCTTCGGTACCATGGAAAGCGCCGATCCGAAAAGTGACCTGGCCGGATCCAGCAACCTGCGGGTGCTGGATCTGGATACGGGCCAAAATGTCTGGGATGATCCGCTGAAAATCGGCAAGGTTCGCGGTTCCATATACGTGTCTAACAAGCATGCCTACATGACCGCCATTAACGGCGAAATTATCCAGATAGGACACGCGACGGATTTTACACCCGGTACCGGCAACCGCGTGGTCCTTAAATCCTGGCTGCATGAATAAGGCCGGCAAGTACGGCCGCAATGGTTAACCAACCCCGGCTGGGCGCTGCCCATCCGGGGTTTTTACCGGTTTGTCAACGTTCGATGTTGGACGTTCGATGTTCTTCCGGAGTTAAGGCACTATATCCTGACACCTGAACACTGACACCTGAAACCGTCAGTTTTTCAAATAAGCTTCTTCGCTCTCAGCGCCTTGGCTTCTTCAATTTTTAGGGTCAGAAGATTCAAATCGGCCGGTTTTTCGATGACATCCAGGGCGCCGAGCTTGATGGCCTCTATGCGCGTTTCTTCCGGCACGTTGCCTGTCAACAGGATGACCGATAGGTCGGGTCGTGATTTTTTAAACAGTTTTAAGGCCTTGAAACCGTCCATTTCGGGCATCATCAAATCCATGATGACGGCATCATAGGATTCTGCGATGACCATTTTAAGGGCGTCTTCGGCCGAACCGGCGGTGGCGACGTCCAGGCCCCGGGCCGCCAGGCGTTCGGCCATGATATCTAAAAAGTCTTTTTCGTCATCGACAAGCAATACCTTTGCGGACATTGTGCTGCTCCAATAGGGTTATAACTTTCGTATAATTATACTCTTGATAATAGTTGTGTATTAGCTGCCACTGTAAATTTTGGATTTTAGATTTTAGATTTCGCATTGGTGGTATCGCTCCGCTCTATCCATTAATAAAACAGATAGAATACCTTAAATCCGCAATCCCTCCGGGGCGTAGGCCTCTATGACCCCTGCGGGCCGGAGGCCGCAATCCAAAATTCTGTCTCAAACAAAATGAATATATGACAATCGCTATAATTTTCTAGAATTTTTCTAGCTTCAATCTTTGTCAATATCGCTTTGTCAATTCCAACACCATCTCTTTAGGTTCAAGTTCTACCTTGCATTCTGCCGCCAGCATCTCGAGCAGAATTTTCTCATGATCAGATGGGAAAGTGTCCCGCAGGTCCGCGGCAAGGCCTGCCAGCCGCCGGAATCGAATGCGGACACCGCCTGCGGTCTCTTCGGCCACCAGCTCAACCTGTTTTTCAGCCCCGGCGGCGGACATGGAAAACTCCAGACACAACCAGATCAGGTTCATCAAATGAAACGGCGCCGTTTGCAATGCCACCGGATTTGCCGGCAGCTGCCAATCTATCCTGATACCCCGCATGGCGGCAAACCTGGCGGTCACGGCCAGGACGGTTTCAATCGTTTGCGCCAGATCAACGGTGGCAAGGGGTTGATCCGTGCTGTGGGCAAAGCGGTTCATATTGCTGATGATGGCGTCCGCCCGGTTAATCTGCTTTTTAACGCCTTGAGCCATTTTTTTTAAACGGTCCGGATCGAGCGGGACGCCCCGGTCTGCCATTAAGGTAAAGTCTTCCAGCAGTCCCGCATTTTCATTGATAATCGCCAGCACATTTTTGAGCTCGTGGGATATGGAAGCCGATATTTGGCCGAAAAATTGCAAACCCGTCTCTGTCGTAATCTCTGGTTTTTTAGCCATATAGACCAACCTTGTTTGACCCGATTTAAGTCGTCTAAAATATTAAGAAAATTCCAAGCACCAAAATACAAATTACAAATAAATTACAATAACCCAAATTCAAAATTCGAAACCATTTTAGCGTCGGTGCAATCCCAAATAGATGATCGAAATGTTTTGGTCATTTGAGATTGAAATTTGGAATTTATTTGGAATTTGAGAATTGTGATTTGGAATTTTAGAGCCACATCCCAATAAGCAAATGGTTTCTTTCTGAGTCATAATATGTTTATTACGACGATTTTTTCGGCATGACGAGCGGAATATCGACCTTAAACGTCGTCCCCTTGCCAGCCCGGCTTTGAACGCTGATGGTGCCGCCGATTTCCTGCACCAGGGCATAGGTGACCGACAGGCCCACGCCGGTTCCGTCATGGCCGGTTTTGGAATAAAAAAACGGATCGAACACGTGCTTCAGATCCGACTGCGGAATACCGGGGCCATT
>JAQYWF010000206.1 GCA_030145105.1 Desulfosarcina sp. | reverse complement strand
CTACCCACGCGCTTTTTCTTGACAAGGCCCGTCCGAGCTTCTAAGAGGGGCACGATTTTGAGGCGGCCGTTGATAGGCCGTGCACGAGCGTAGCTAACACGTTAGGGGACGATTCATGGCAAAAGCAAAGCTGAAGGAACACCGGATCAACCGGGAGTGGTGCAAGGGCTGCGGGATCTGCGTGGCGTTTTGTCCGAAGACGGTGCTGGAGATGGACGACAAGGACAAGGCGGTGGCAGCGCGGGTGGCCGACTGCATCGCCTGCCGGCTGTGCGAACTGCGCTGCCCGGACCTGGCCATCGAGGTGGAGGTGGAAAAACCATGACCAGACAGATCAAATTCATTCAGGGCAACGAGGCGTGCGTGGAAGGGGCGCTTTACGCGGGGCTGGATTTTTTTGCCGGCTATCCGATCACACCGTCGACGGAGATTGCCGAGCATTTGTCGCGGCGGCTGCCGCAACAGGGGGGCAAGTTCATCCAGATGGAGGACGAGATTGCCTCCATGTGCGCGATTATCGGCGCGTCGCTGACGGGCAAGAAGGTGCTCACGGCCACCTCTGGCCCCGGTTTTTCGCTCAAGCAGGAAGCCCTGGGCTACGCGGTGATGGCCGAGATTCCCTGCGTGATCGTCAACGTGCAGCGCGGGGGTCCGTCCACGGGTGTGCCGACCCACGTGAGCCAGGGCGACGTGATGCAGGCGCGCTGGGGCACGCACGGCGACCACAGCATCGTGGCGCTGACGGCGTCGAACCACCAGGACGTGTTCGCCATGACCGTGGAGGCCTTCAACATCGCCGAGACCTACCGCACGCCGGTGATCCTGTTGTTCGACGAGGTGGTGGGCCACATGCGCGAGCGGCTGGAGATACCAGAAAAGGGGGAGATCCCGCTGGTGGAGCGTCTGCGCACCGCCGTGCAAGGGGGTGTGGACTACCACCCCTACCTGCCGCGTGAGGACGGGCGGCTGCCCATGAGCGACTTCGGCGACGTTCACCGCTACAACGTGACCGGCCTGGTTCACGACATGTGGGGCTTTCCGTCGGACAACCCCAAGATCGTGCACGGGCTGCTGCGTCACCTGGTGGACAAGATCGAGAACAACGCCAGCCAGATGGCGCACTACAAGACCTTTTACTTAGAGGATGCGGAGACGGTGCTGCTCAGCTTCGGTTCGGCGGCGCGCAGTGCCCTGCACGTGGTGGAGCACCTGCGTCCGCGAGGGGAGAAGATCGGCCTGCTGGAGCTGCAGACGCTGTGGCCCTTTCCGGCGGATGTGGTTCAGCAGTACTGCAACAGTGCCAGGACCACGGTGGTGGTGGAGATGAACATGGGCCAGGTGTGCCAGATGGTCAAGACGACCGTTCGCCACCCGGAGCGGGTGTTTCTGGCCAACCGCATCGACGGGGTGTTCATCACGGATGCCGATATCAGAAACGTACTGCGCCTGATCGAAGGCAAGGGGGTCTAGATGGCAGTCAATGATTATATCCGCCAGCGTTTTTTTCCACACCTGTGGTGCTCGGGATGCGGCCACGGGATTGTGCTCAACGGGCTGATCCGTTCGGTGGAGAAATTGGGCATGAGCCGCAACGAGATGGTTATGGTGTCCGGGATCGGCTGCTCGTCGCGCATCTCCGGTTACATGGATTTTCACACGCTGCACACGATCCATGGGCGTGCGCTGGCCTTTGCCACGGGGGTGAAGCTGAGCAAGCCGGAGCTGAACGTGATCGTGCCCATGGGCGACGGCGACGCCTTGTCGATCGGAGGCAACCACTTCATCCACGCTGCGCGTCGCAACATCGACATCACGGCGATCGTGATGAACAACCGCATTTACGGCATGACCGGGGGTCAGTACTCGCCGCTGAGCGGTCCGGGGGTCATGGCGACGACGGCGCCGTATTCGAACATCGACCAGGGTTTCGACGTGGTGGAGATGGCCAAGGCGGCCGGAGCGACGTTCGTGGCGCGCACGACGGCCTACCACGTGCAGCAGATGGCCGATATCATCCGTGCGGCGATCCTTCATGAAGGCTTTTCGGTGGTGGAGGTGATGAGCCAGTGCCCGACCTACTTCGGTCGCAAGAACAAGCAGGGCGGTGCCGTGGAGATGATGAAGCGCATGAAGGAGAGCACCACGCCGATCGGGTCGAAGGCCAAGGCCGAGCATCCTGAGCTGATCGAGCGGGGCATATTCGTGCAGACCGACAAGCCCGAGTACTGCAGCGAGTATGACCGGATCATCGAACGGGCCATGGGAGGGGTATAGATGGAGCGATGTAGGATGGTATTTTCAGGATCGGGCGGTCAGGGGGTGATCACGGCCGCGATCATCCTTGCCGAGGCGGCGGTGCTGCACGAAGAGCTGACAGCGGTGCAGACGCAGGCTTACGGAGCGGCGGCGCGAGGCGGTGCGACGCGCGCGGACGTGATCATCTCGGATGTGCCAATCAATTTTCCCAAGGTGATCCAGCCGAACGTGCTGGTGTGCCTGACCCAGGAGGCCTACAACAAGTTTTACGACATCATCCGTCCGGGGGGGCTGATGATCACGGACACGCGCTATGTGCAGCCGCAGCTGAAGGTGGACGCGGTTCAGCGACAGCTGCCCCTTTACGAGACGGTGATGGATAAGATCGGCAAGCCGATCGTGTTCAACATCTGCATGCTGGGTGCGGTGGTGGGTCTGACCCAGCTGGTGCGGCCGGAATCGATCATGAAGACATTGGAGCAGCGGATCCCGTCGGGCTTTATCGAGATGAACCGCCAGGCCCTGGAACTGGGCCTTGAAATGGGACAGGGCGTCAAGTAAAAAGCCTGCGGCTGGGTTTCTGGTTCGTGGTTTGTCGTCTCCGGTTTCAACCCATGACCCAAGAACCCAGAACCCGCGGCGGTTACCGGTTCAACGTTCACCGTTCAAAGGTTGAAGGACAAAAGTGAGGTTCCCGGTTCAGCGTTCACCGTTCAAAGGTTGAAGAATAGTAACCATTTTGAACCCAGAACCCTGAACCCCGAACCCTGAACCCCGAACCCAGAACCCAGAACCATGAACAAGAATGTCTCACTCCTGACAGAAGATTGTCCTAACACACCAACCGGAACGTCCACCCCCCCAGCGCTGGCAGGGCTTTATATTCATGTCCCTTTCTGCCGGGCCAAATGCCCATATTGTGATTTTTACTCAGTTACCGACCCGGGCTTGATTTCAGCGTACATCGAGGCCCTGCTCGCCGAGCTGAACATGCGTCGGCATCAGGTCCATCGTGCGGACACCATCTATTTCGGCGGCGGGACGCCGTCTGTTCTGACGCCGCTTCAGATTGCGCAGATTCTTGAAGGTGTCCATACCTGCTTTTCGGTGACACCCGATGCGGAGATCACCCTGGAAGTCAATCCGGAAACCGTGAACCAGGCGGCGCTGGCGTCCTATCGGGAGGCTGGCATCAATCGGCTCAACATCGGCCTTCAATCCCTCGATGATGCAACACTGAAATTTCTGGGACGAATCCATACGGCCGAAAAAGGAGTCGATACGTATCGCTGGGCCCGGGCGAGCGGCTTCGACAATATCGGCGTGGACCTGATATACGGGGTTCCCGGCCAGACCCGAAGCCTTTGGGAAACGGAGATGGCCGGTGTCGTCGGGTTGGCGCCGGATCATCTTTCCTGCTACACCCTCACCATGGAGCCGGGTACACCGATGACCGAGAAGGTTAAAAACGGCCTGATTGCACCCCTTGACGAGCAGACGGTCGGGGACCTTTTCGTCTGTACCGCCGCGTATCTGAATCGCAGCGGTTACCGCCAGTACGAAATTTCAAACTTTGCCCGAGCCAAGGCCGGTGACCGGATTGACCGGCGTTCCCGTCACAATCGAAAATACTGGACCTTTGCCCCCTATCTGGGGTTCGGACCGGCCGCACACAGCTTTCAGGATAACACGCGATGGTGGAATCACCGGTCTCTTGACGTCTACCTGGCAACCTTGAAGACCGGAAGCCGACCCGTGGCGGAAACTGAAACCCTGACCCGTGAACAACAGATCATTGAATTTGTTTATCTCGGGCTGCGACAGACGGATGGCATTGACACGGCGCACTTCGCGTCACGCTTTGACGCCGGATTCTCCGACTGCTTTGGACCGGAGGTGCGTCGCCTGGTTCGCGAAGGTCTGGTGGAGCAGTCATCAGGATGGATCCGGGCGACCGATCGGGGCATGCAGTTTTTTGAGCATGTTGTCGATCGAATTCTCAGTTGAATCCGGGTTCTGAGTTCTGGGTTCGGCTTTGACCTTTGCGCTTATCAGCTATCATGTCCTGACCTCCGAACGCCGGCCCCAGTTCTCCGTCCTCCGACATCCTTACCTAACAGCCCACAGCCTATTGTCTAAACTACCTATGTAGACAAGGTTTTAATCAACACCCTGATATAAAAATAGGCATGGCTGATTGGTGCTGCCATATTGGCTCGGTGGTTGGCAAAGACACTGTTGTAATCACTGTTCAAAATTAACCATGGGTCGATTTCCGCAGCCTGCTGGCAAGAGACGATGGCGTGGTGAAGCAGTTCGGTGGCGTTGCGGGACTCTAATGTCAGGAGAAAATCATGGTGCACGGCCTCTAGCACCGTTGCCATGGAACTGGCTACTCCCTGGGTGTAGAAAAAGTAGTTGTCCACGGCGAAGCTGCTTACCGGTGTGCCGTCCTCGTTGAACTTTTTCACCAGGTTTTCGTCACAGCTGCCCAGCAGATCTTCGAAGGAAGCCAGCAGCGGAATCAGGTTGTCTGTGCGGGTGTAGAAGGTCGCATTGCCTTGATTGAGCTTTTCAAGGTAGGCCTGCAGTTCTTCCAGGCCCTCCTGGTATTTTGATTCGGCCGAGGGAAACCAGTAGCTGCTAGCCTTGATCATGAACCAGTTCATGGCCTGTTCCAGGTTTTCGTCAAAGGCGTCGGTGGTGCCGGTTCTTGAGATACGTTCCGCCAGGGCCACGGTTGCCCGCCGGGTCACTTCCAGCACACCCAGCTGATAGGTGTTCACGTTGTCCGTGAATTCGATGATGTCGTTGGGTCGCCATCCCCACCAGCGTTCTTCCAGTTCATGGTTTAGGGGTTTGATGATTGCTGCGACAAAGGCGACGCCTTTTGGCTTGGGCTTATGCGCCATTGTGTTGGAATTTGTGGCCGGCATGGCATGTCCGGTGGAGGTGCCGTGTGGCGCCTCGGTCTGGCTGGCGGCACCGTGACCGCTTGCCTGCGCGCTAGATTCATTGGCTGCCACAGGCTTCAAATGGGCCTTGGGCACTTGGGTGACTGCTGAACCGTCTGCCTTTGCAGAGAGCCCATGGGTGGCGGGTTGGTCTGCAGCAGTGGTTCCATGACTCCCTGCTTGCTGGACAGTTGTCTTTGCATGCGTCGTGGCGCCCTGTCCCGTTGCTTCCGAGGCATCATGTGTGGCGGCTGCACGAGTAGGCGTGGTCTTGCGACCAGCCTCGGTGCCTTGGCTGCTGGTGGTCGCGTGGTCGTTGGTGTCAGCGGTGGCGCGCTGTCCTGCTGCCCCCGAGGCCTCCTGCGTGGCGGCTTCGACAGCGGTGGTGGTTCCATGAACGATAGGCGTATCCTGCCCGGTGGTGTCCGCCGTGGTGCCCGAGTGGCCTTTGGCGGCTCGGGCCGCATTAGATGGGTATTCTGCCAGTGTCGTTTTGCTCTGCTCGTCGCTGCCGGCGGGGGAGGTGGCTGCAGCCGAATCAAGCTGACGTACAGCCTTGTCTTTTGATGTTGGGCCTTGCGGCGTACCGAAGATAATGGAGAGGGCCCAAAGAACGATTAACGCGATGGCGATGCCGCCGATGATGCGCGGGGTCGCAAATTTCTTGAACTCGAATCCCTTGGCGTTTTTTTCCATGGCTGCTCCGTCTTCGATATCGGTCCGGACGGCTGGCATTCTCCGCCGGAGTTGGTATTGGGGCTGTGCTATTGGCGCTTCCTGAGCTTACGGATATCCCCCACCCGGATGGTGACATTCGTGGCGTCGAAATATTCAATTAAAGGTATCACATATTTGCGGGAAGCTCCAGTCATATCCTTGAACGCAGGTGTGGATATTTCGCCCTTTTCCAGGATATAGGCCACCAATTCATCTTTCAATTTTTCAACGGTTGTCCGGTCGTAATAGAGATCTTCCTTCACCTTGACCAGCACCCCTTCACCGACCAACAACTCCAAGACGCCTTTGGCTGACTTGGGATCAACATCCAGGTCCTTGACGACCTCCCTGAAATAGGGTGGCGTTAGGCCGCTCTGGCGATAAATGTCCACGATCTGCCGCTTTGAGGCCTTTTGATCCACCTGAAGAGATACCGTGTGAGAAGATAGCCGGACCGTATCGTCCGCGAGGACCAGTTGCTGGTCCTTGATCATCCGGTTTAGCACCAGGGTGAAGAGCTTGCCGCTTGCTTGCCGCGGAAATTTCGATTTCAATTCCTCTTTGGAGATGCCTGGTTTGAGCGGGTTGTCGCGGTGGTACCGTTCCAGTACGTCCTGGCTCAATTGCCTCAATCCATCAAAGACGGCCAGGTGGATGTACCTGCGGTTCTCCTTGTCGGCCAGGAGGATGGCCTGGCTGTTGAGCATGCTGCCGACGGCCGCCTCCAGGGCCTTTGCCGGCAGGTTGGTCATCAGGAGGAGTTCGTTGAAATTGACGCCGGCCGGGCCGGCCATGCGCGCATGGTGGTCGATGATGCCTTCGGGCGCGGCATCGACCAAGCCCATCAAGCCGTCGATGATTTCCTGCTGAAACCGTTTATGTTTGACGGGAATGGGGTTGAGCAGTTTGCCGCCGCCGATGGTGCGCACCGGGGAGTAGCTGCGGATCACGAATCGGTCGTCGCGGATCAGGCTGACCGGTTCATCCAGGCGGATTTGTACCGGACAGGTCTCTCCGGGTCCCACTTCCTCACGGTCCAGAAGAATCAGATTGCCCATGGTCTCGCTGGTACCTGTGTGGAATCTGACCTGGGTACGGCTTTTCATGGGCTTTTTGTTGCTGGAGAGAAAATGCAGTTCCAGGTCGACCATGTAGCTTGGCATCAGTGTGTTTTCCCGGGCCAGAATATCGCCACGGTTGATGGCGGTTTTCTCCAGGCCCTGGAAGTTGATGGCGGTGCGCATGCCGGCTTCGGCGGCCTCCCGGCTCTGATTGTGAACCTGGATGCCCCTGACTTTTGAGGTGGTTTTGCCGGGATAAATCATGATGGTGTCCCCGGTGTTGACCTTGCCCGAAATCAGGGTGCCGGTGATCACCGTGCCGAAGCCCTTCATGGAGAAGACCCGGTCCACGGGAAGCCTGAATAGCCCTGTGGTGCTTCGCTCGGGAACCCCTTTGCACAAGGCGTCTAGTTCCTCGAGGAATTGGGGGATACCGTCTCCGGTAGCCGAGGAGACCGTTACGATCGGTGCCCCTTCGAGAAAGGTGCCCACGGTAAAATCCCGGATATCTTCGGTGACCAGTTCCAGCCACTCTTCATCGACCATGTCGATTTTGGTGAGCACCACCATGCCGTGTCTGACGCCCAACAGGGCGCAGATCTCCATGTGTTCGCGGGTCTGGGGCATGACACCTTCGTCAGCGGCGATGACCATTAAGACGATGTCAATCCCCGTGGCACCGGCGACCATGTTCTTGACGAATTTTTCGTGGCCGGGCACGTCGACGATGCCCAGGTGCCGGCCGCTGGGAAGGTCCAAAGAGGCAAAGCCCAGTTCGATGGTGATGCCGCGTTTCTGTTCTTCCTTGAGCCGGTCGGTGTTGGTGCCGGTGATGGCTTTGATCAGGCTGGTCTTGCCGTGGTCAATATGTCCGGCAGTGCCGAGAATAATCTGTTTCACGATCGATGCGCTCCAGCGGGTTGTTTAGGGTTGCTGCGTTCATCCTAAGTCGAGCGATTGTCGAATTTGCCGTAGCTACAAGGAAGATGGGGTTCCGCTATAGTAGACTATGCGGAATCACATCTGACGAAGTAGATGCGGTGAGGTCGGCAATCCCGACGGGTTTTAAATGATGGGGCTCAAATCGATATAATCCATTTAAAAGTAAATAACTATTCCTAAAAATTTAAAACGCGCGATTTAGGATTTGCGGTTTCTAAGATACTCCGCAAAATAGGCCAGCCCTACGAGGATGATGCCCAATCCGGCCACATAGATGATGTTGACGTCGGGATAAAACATGCGGGAGAGGATCACGGCAAAACCGGCCGCCAGGATGGCCCTGATGATGAAAATGTGAAACTGGGTCAAAATGTTACCTCTTTTTGATCGGATGGATCTGCAAGAATTTTTAATGCTGGGTCAGGGTATATTAGAAGCCTAATTAGGTCAATACTTATGGGGAACACATTGGTTTTTCAATATCTTAAAACCCTCCACCGAAAACGTGAAACCCGCGCAGAAAATGATTGACCGACTTTTTACAGCGAGCTCGCGGATGGGAAGCTGATGTTGAACATGCGCGAGAACACGGGCAAGAGCTGCCGGGCCGTGGCCACGAGCGACGACGGGGGCCAGACGTGGTCCGAGCCGTCCTGGGACCGGGCCCTCAACGAATGCCCCTGCCAGGCAAGCTTCATCCGCTACAGCGACGCCCGGACCCACGGCCGCAGCAGGCTCTTGTTTGCCAACCCCGACGTGTCGGGCGAGCGATACGGCGTGGTGGATCGGACGCGAATGGCCGTCAAGGTCAGCTACGACGAAGGGAAGACGTGGCCGGTCGAGAGGCTGATTCACCCCGGTCCGTCGTCCTACTCGTCGCTGGTCCGATTGCCGGACGGCGACGTCGGCCTGGTCTACGAAGGCGGCCAACAGCACCGCCGCGAATGGATCCGCTTCGCCCGCCTCTCCCTGGCCTGGCTGACCGACGGGCAGGATCGCCCGTGAAAGGAGACGGCTCACGGCG
>JAQYWF010000271.1 GCA_030145105.1 Desulfosarcina sp. | reverse complement strand
GGGATGGTCGTCGATGACCTCGCCGATGATGCAGGCATCCTTGCCGTAGGGGGATTGTTGAATCGCCGCCAGCACCTGAACGGCCTGATCCGCCGGCACAAAGGCCAGTAGCTTGCCCTCGTTGGCCACGTAGAGTGGATCGAATCCCAACAGCTCACAGATGCCGGAAACGGCGGGCCTGACAGGCAGTCGGTCCTCATATATGCGAATGCCTGCTTCTGATTGGTCGGCAATTTCATTCAAGGTCGTGCCCACGCCACCCCGGGTGGGATCCCGCAGGACGTGGATGTCACAACCGGTGCCGAGAATGTCGGCCACCATGTGATTCAACGGGGCCGAATCGCTCTTGACGTCCGATTCGAAAGCGAGTCCCTGGCGTTGGGTGAGGATGGTCATGCCATGGTCGGCCATGGTGCCACTGAGGATGACGGCGTCCCCGGGTCGACCATTGGCGCCGGAGATATTGACGTTCTCGTCGATCGTGCCGATGCCGGCCGTGTTGATGAAAATCTTGTCCGCCGCCCCTTTGGGCACCACCTTGGTGTCGCCGGTGACCACGGTAACGCCGGCCAGCCGGGCGGCACATCCCATCTGGTCGACCACCCGCTCCAGGTCAGCCATGGGAAAGCCCTCTTCGATGATCATCCCCACGCTCAGATACAAGGGGGTGGCACCGCACATGGCCACGTCGTTGACCGTCCCGTTGATGGCCAGGTCGCCGATGCTGCCGCCTGGAAAGAAGATGGGGTCCACCACATAGGTATCCGTGGAAAAGGCGATGCGGCCGCCGGGCACACGGAGCGTGGCGCCGTCGTCGAGCATGGCCAGGGCCGGGTTGTCGAATGCGGGCAGCAACAGGTTGGCCGTCAGGCGGTGGGACATCTTTCCCCCGCTGCCATGGTCCAGAAGGATTTTGTCCGGTTTCATGAAATATGTTTGTTTCCTGTTTGAATATAAATCGTTATAAAATTATATGGCGAAATAAAGGTCGTCTGTTTATGCGTCGTCGTGGTAGCGAAAGTAGGCTGCGCAAGTGCCTTCGCTGGAAACCATGCATGGCCCCACCGGCGCCATGGGGTTGCACACCGTCTTGTACAAGGGGCACTGGGGTGGAATTTTCAGGCCAGTAAGGACTTCTCCGCAGGCGCATCCCTTGGGTTCCGGAGTCGGTTTCAGCTGAATGTTGAAAACCTTGACGGCGTCGAAAGCGGCATAGGCTTCGCGGATGGCCAAACCACTGTCAGGAATGGTGCCGATACCCCGCCAGTCGGCATCCGCCATCTCGAACACGTCGTTCATGACCGCCATTGCCTTGGGGTTGCCGGCGGCTGAGACGGCCCGGGGATAGGCGTTCTCCAATGCCGGCTGCCCCGATTCCACCTGGTCCACCAGCATGGCGATACCCTGTAGCAGGTCGGCCGGTTCGAAACCGGCCACCACACATGGCACCCGATGGGTCTCAAAAAAGGGGCGGTAAGCATCCAGGCCGATGATCACGGACACGTGGCCGGGAAGCAGGAACCCATCGATGTTGATTTCACCGTCAGCCAGGGCCTCCAGGGCCGGGGGCACGGTCTTGTGGGCCGACACCACCGAAAAATTGTCTAGCTTTTGCTGGTGGGCGGCCAGAATGGCGGCAGCTACTGTGGGCGCGGTGGTTTCAAACCCCACCCCCAAAAAGACCACCCGCTTGTCCGGGTTCTCACGGGCCAGATTCACGGCGTCGAAGGTGGAATAGACGATGCGCACATCGGCGCCGTCGGCCTTCTCGCGCTGCAGCGAGGAGCCGCTACCCGGCACCCGGATCAGGTCGCCGAAGGTGGCTACGATGGTCTCCGGTTCCCGGGCCAGGGCGATAAAGGCGTCGATCTCCTTTTGCGCGGTGACGCACACCGGACACCCCGGTCCCGAAATCAGGGCGATGGTCTCCGGCAGCAGGGAGCGGATGCCGCTCCTGAAAATGGAGACGGTATGGGTGCCGCACACCTCCATGAATCGAATCGGCCTTCGGCTGGCTCGCGTGATGCGCTCGACCAGATGCCGGGCGATTTGTGGATCGTGAAAGGCGTCGCTGTGTTTCAGGGTCATAGTGGATCGTCCCTCATGAATGGCTTACTTTCGCTGCCGCCACCACGGCCTGACCCAGCGAAAGGCCGCCGTCGTTAGTCGGCACCAGTCGATGCGTGAGCAGGTCGAACCCGCTCGTTTCCAAAGCAGCGATCAACCCGACCAGCAGCCGGTTGTTCTGGAACACGCCGCCGCTTAGGGCAACCCGGTCGATGCCCATGGCGGTGCGCAGGTGGCGGCACAACTGGTCAAAAAGCAGGATCAACGTGTTATGAAAGCGGGCGCTGATCACGTTCGGCGAAACGCCCGTTGCCACATCCCGCACCACAGCCTGAATGATCGGAGTGGTTGCTATCTGGCAGGTTCCGTCGTCTTCCCAGTAGAAATCATAACTACCGGATTCGGTGTTGTCGAGAATCATCTCCAGTTCCATGGCAGCCTGGCCCTCGAAGGCCACCTGGCCACGCAGTCCGATGATCGCTGCTACGGCATCGAACAGTCGGCCCAGACTGGACGTCAGCGGGCTGTTGACCTGTTTATCGATCATGGCCAACAAAATGTCCGCCCGCTGTTTGCCTACCGATTGTAAAAAGGGCAGTTGGAGCGCGCCCATCTCCTCGCCGAAAGCGGCGTTCAGGTGGCTCACTGCCATACGCCAGGGTTCACGGATGGCAGCGGCGCTGCCGGGCATGGGCACCGGCGCCATGTGGGCCGCCCGGGTAAAGGTGTGGTAGTCCGCCACCAGCACCTCGCCCCCCCAAACCGTGCCGTCCGTCCCCAGCCCCGCTCCGTCGAAGGAGAGACCAATTACCGGCCCGTCGGCTTTATTCTCGGCCATGCAGGCGGCAATATGGGCGTGGTGGTGCTGCACCTCGATGCGGGTAATGCCCTCCAGTTCCCTGGCATAGCGGGTGCTCATATAGTCCGGATGTAAATCGCAAGCCACAATCTGCGGGTCGATGTCCAGGATGCGCTTGAGATGATCCACCGTATGGCGGAAGAAATCGTCGGTGGCCCGGTTTTCCAGGTCGCCAATGTGCTGGCTGACAAAGGCCTGCTTACCCCGGGTGAGACAGACGGTGTTTTTCAGTTCGGCCCCGCAGGCCAAAACCGGCGGCATGTCGTCCTTTAAAAACACAGGCACGGGCACGTAGCCGCGGGAGCGCCGGATGGGACGCATGTGGCCGGCACTGTGGCGAACAATGGAGTCGTCGCTGCGCAGGAGGATATCCCGGTCGTGGACCAGAAAATCGTCGGCAATCTCACCCAGACGTTCAAACGCTTCAGCGTTGTTGATGGCAATGGGCTCTTCACTTAAATTGGCACTGGTCATCACAAGAGCGGTAAAACCGGCGTCCAGAAGCAGGTGATGCAAGGGCGTGTAAGGCAGCATGATACCAAAATAGCGGTTGCTGGGTGAAACCGACTCGACAATCGGTGTGTCCTCGCGTTTTTCCAGCAGAACGATGGGACGCTGGATAGACCCCAGCAGCCGTTCTTCGGCCTCCCCAAACCGGGCAATCTCCCGGATTCGATCCAGACTGTCGCACATAAGGGCCAATGGCTTTTCCTCGCGGTGCTTCCGGCGTCGAAGGCGTACCACGGCGTCTGCATGGGTGGCATCCACAGCCAGGTGAAAACCGCCCAGCCCCTTGACGGCCACGATGCGGCCGTCCTTGAGCCGGGCGGCAGTATCGGCGATGGGATCGTCTGTATCGACAGGCTTGGCGCCAGAATCAAACAGGGTCACCCGGGGACCACAGGCCGGACAGGCGTTAGGCTGGGCATGAAAGCGCCGGTTATCGGGGTCGTCATATTCGGCCTGACACAAGGGGCACATGCGAAAGTGCCGCATGCTGGTTTTGGGCCGGTCATAGGGAATATCGTCGATGATCGTGTAGCGCGGGCCACAATTGGTGCAGTTGATGAACGGATAACCGAAACGACGATCCGCCGGATCACGCATCTCAGCCAGGCAATCGTCGCAGACCATCACATCCGGTGAAATCAGTGTGGCCCGGGTGGCACTGCCGCGACTTTTGACGATGGAAAACGCTGTAAAACCTTTCACGGGTTCAGGTGCTTCCGACACCTCGACGATGTGCGCCAGAGGCGGCTGTTTAACGGGGATGTCGTCGATGAACTGCCGGATACCTTTTTCCAGGCCTTCCAGCACCAGGGACACTCCGGTGGCGGTATTGGCCACTTCACCCTTCAGGCCGTGGTGGTTGGCCAACTGGTAGATGAATGGGCGAAAGCCCACCCCTTGAACAATGCCGTTGATCTCCAGGCGATATGCGGTGCGTGCATCTGTCATGGCCCGTGTTGGAGGCTATCCTTTACCGGCGTCAAGATTGTCTACAAAAGCGGCAGCCTCCTTGAGGAGTCGAATGGTTTCCATGGCCGAGTCTTCGTCCAGCTTTTTAATGGCAAAGCCGGCATGCACGATGACATAGTCACCCACTGCCGAATCCTCCAACAGCATGAGGCTGGCCGATCGCTTGACACCGTCCACGTCGATGGTGGCCATTTCGTTTTCGATATGGGTAATTTTAGATGGGATTGCAAGACACATGGTCGTCTGCTCCTTTGTCGTGACAGGTGACACCCAGTCGCTTGAGTTCGCCCAGCACCATCCGGATGATATCCTCCATCCGATTTTTGGTTGTTTCGGTCAGTTCCGTGCTCAAGGTGTTGATATCTTCAGGCTCCACGCCGAGAATGACTGCTTCAGGCACCTTTTCCATGGCCTGGCAAAGGGTCAGGGCTTCGAGAAAATCAATCTGATGCAGTGAGTTTTTGGCCCGGATCCGTTCTGGAATGGCATCTCCTTCGAGGCGATAGAGGTCACCGGGCACGCCTTTGTTGCGAATCACGTCCACCACGATCAGTTGGTCTGCTTCGGACATGACACCCAGCAGGCTTACCCCGAGGACACCACCGTCTACAATGGAAACATTTTCGGGGAAGGAGTACCGACGCTCCAGCTCCTCCACGACCCTGACACCGAAACCCTCGTCGGAGAATAAAAGATTGCCTACACCCAGGATCATTACATGGTCAATCTCCATGACTTCCGTTCTTTCCATATTTTTAGATGTTTAGCCGTCAATTACCACATACGATAGCCGTCTGTAACGAAAGACAGGTCATCGGGAATGCAGCAGGGGGATGTGGTAGCATGGATTGATAAACGGTTCAAGCCATGATCAGCCGTTAAAATAAGGGACATCGGGCGACGATTGTCTTCCCGCTTCACTTCAGCGCCGGCGATTTTTTGGCAGAACCAGATTCTCCTCGTCGAGGGTCACCACGCCGATCCGCCCCGGGGTCACGGTCACCGGTTCCTGCCAGGCGACCTTGTATCCGTCAATTAAAGCTGGAAATTTAACCAGCACCATGTGGCTTCCAGGGGGCACGTCAAAAAAGGCAAAATTGCCGGTTGCCGAGGTCACGGTCTGGTCGATGAGATAACCGGTTTGTTGCTGCTTTTGCTGAAAACGCTTGTAAAAATCGAGATGGCAGTTGTTGATGCAGTCCACTTTTCGCTGATGGTTGATTTCTTGGATACATTTTTTTGCCGATACTGGAATTTCATCGCTCACCAAAAATACCGACAGACGCTCGCCATACTCGTTGTGGCCGGCCTCGTTTCGGATGGAAATGGATCCCACAATCCAATGGCCGGCGAGGGACTGGCCAGTGCCTGTAAAACCACCAACGGCAAGCATCACGGTTAAAACGGTGATCATGTGTTTAAGCATCACGCGCCTCCTTCATTTCCAATGCGATCTGTATTGAAATTATACTCAAAACGTGAAATAGTAAAGGGGTTCTTCTGCCGCATCCTGAAAAATCATTTCTTTCGATCCGCTTTGCCTGGGGGCCCGATGAACCGTTCTTACATGGGAAAGGTGCTGTGGGTTGACCTGACCACCGGCCGCATCACCACCGAAGCCATCCCCGACCAGCTGTACTATCGCTTTTTATCCGGCACGGGTCTGGCCGCATGGTTACTGTTCCGGCGGATTCCAGCCGGGGCGGATCCCCTGGGGCCGGACAATATCCTGGGATTCGTGTCCGGCATATTGACCGCCAGCGGCTCCCTGTTCACCGGCCGTTGGATGGTCGTTGGCAAAAGCCCGCTCACCGGCACCTGGGGTGATGCAAATTGTGGGGGTAACCTGGCTCCCGCCATCAAGGGGTGCGGGGTCGACGCCATTTTTTTCACCGGCCAGAGCAAACTGCCGGTCTACCTGTATGCCGACACCAAAGGGGCTGAGTTGCGCGATGCCTCCCACCTGTGGGGCCGGGATGCCGTCGACACGGAGCGTCTGCTGGTGGAGGAACACGGCAGCAAACAGCGGGTCCGTGTCGCCTGCATCGGCATGGCTGGGGAGCGCCGCTCGCTGATATCCGGCATTGTGAACCACGGCGGCCGGCTGGCGGCCCGCAGTGGATTGGGGGCCGTCATGGGAGCCAAGGGGCTCAAGGCCGTTGCCCTGTGCGGTGCCCAACGCGTTCAGGTCCACGATCGCAAAGCCATGAAAACCCTGAGCCTGGCGTGCAACAACCATGTGGCCTTCCAGCCACCTTTTTTAAACGGCACCATGACCGCTTACCTGGGCGCGCTCATGCGCATGCTGCCCGTCCAGATGGAGCTCGACGGCATGCTCTATAAGATCATGTTGAACAAGTGGGGCACCGTCAACCAGAACCAGATGGCCATCGAAATAGGCGATGCTCCGGTGATGAACTGGAAAGGCTCCAACCGGGATTTCGGGCTGGACAAATCCAGGCTTATCGATCCCGACGAATTTACCCGCCCGGTGGTGGCCAAATACTTCTGCTACTCCTGCCCACTGGGCTGCGGCGGCATCAGCCTGGCGCCGGACGGCAAGACAGAGGTACACCGACCCGAATACGAATCGACCATTGCGCTGGGAGGCCTGTGCCTCAACGAAGATGCCGACAGCATTTACTATCTCAACGAACTGCTTAACCGCGCCGGCATGGACACGATCTCAGTGGGTGGCACAGTGGCCTTTGCCATCGAGTG
>JAQYWF010000228.1 GCA_030145105.1 Desulfosarcina sp. | reverse complement strand
TGAGTAGAACACAGAATGAAGCACCCTGCTATGGAAAAGAAAACCGTTTTGCTGGTGGGCGCCACCGGGCTGGTCGGTGGTCATATTCTCAATCATCTACTGGAGAATGAAACCTGCGGCCGTGTCATTGCGTTGACCCGTTCAGCCATCACCGGTGCCGAGGCCTTGTCCAAGCTCGACAGCCGGATTGTCGATTTCGGGCGTCCGGATGCGTGGCTGGATCAGGTGGCTGGCGACCAGACCATCTGTGCGCTGGGTACCACCATCAAAAAGGCCGGCAGCCGGAAGGCGTTCCGACAGGTGGATTTCGAATATCCCCGGATGATCGCCGAGGCCGCATTAAATGCCGGCTGCAGACATTTTCTGCTGGTTTCGGCCATGGGCGCGGATGCGAATTCGCCTCTGTTTTACAACCGGGTCAAAGGCGAACTGGAAGCGGCGATCCTCGCAATGGGATTTACCGGTGTCAGTATTTTCAGACCATCCCTGCTGCTTGGGGATCGCCGGGAATTTCGTCCGGGTGAAGCGGTCGGGCAGGTCTTGGGTCGCTGGTTTGGATTCGCCGTCCCGAAACGTTACCGGCCTGTGCATGCCCGCACGGTTGCCGCGGCGGTGGTGCGGGTGGCGGCAGCGGACGCGGCCGGCAACCGCGTCCTGGCTTCGGACGCCATCGCCGAATGGGGCGCCGATTGACGGGCTCCCCCGAAAGTGTATACCCACGTTTCAGTTATAAGACCGACCGGTTATACTTTTTAGGCGGCAATCTTTTTCCGGAGGACTCCATGACCATCCTGAAGCATCTTTTCTCTCCGATCCAGATCGGCCGCATGACGGCCAAGAACCGCCTGCTCATGTCGGCCATGAGCATCAACTTCGGCGTGGATGAAAACGGCCATGTCACCGACCAGTTGACCGGCTACCTGGCGGAACGGGCCAGGGGCGGTGCAGGGATGATCTTAGTGGGTGGCGGCGGTGTGCATCCCACGGGCCTGGAACTGCCCGGGCTGCCCGCCCTGTGGGATGACGCATGCATTCCCGCCCTGAAAAAGATGGTCGATACGGTGAAACCGTTTAATACCTGCTTCGGCGTTCAGTTGATGCACGGCGGTCGTCAGTCCTACCACGACCGCAAGGTGGCGCCGTCACCCATTCCTGCGCCGGCGGTGGTCAAAGGGATCCCCAAGGAATTGACCATCGAAGAGATTGGCGAACTCGTGGCTTCTTTTGGCGATGCCGCCCGGCGGTGCCGGGATGCCGGGTTCGATTTCGTCGAGGTCCACGGGGCTCACGGTTACCTGATCAACCAGTTTTTAGCCCCCAATTCCAACCATCGTAAAGACGAATACGGCGGCAGTTTTGAAAACCGAACCCGTTTTTTCCTGGAGCTGCTGGCGGACATCAAGGCCAAGGCCGGCGATGATTTTCCGGTGGGGCTGCGCATCAACGGCGAAGACTACATCGAGGGCGGCTGGGTGTTGGACGATGCCCTGCGCCTGGCACCGGTCCTGGAAAAAAACGGGGCCGACTATCTGCATGTATCGGCCGGCGTCTATGGTTCCACCCAGCTGACCATCCCCTCCATGTATGTGGAACACGGCTGCTTCGTCGACCTGGCCGAAGCCGTGAAGCAGGTGGTGACTATTCCTGTGGTGGGAGTGGGTCGAATCAAGAGCCCGGAATTGGCTGACCGCATCCTGAAAGAGGGGCGGGCGGACGTGGTGGCCATGGGCCGCGCCCTGATCGCCGATCCAATGCTGCCGGAAAAAGCCCGTGCCGGGAATTTGAACGCCATCCGCCCGTGCATCGGCTGCTGCCTGGGCTGCATTCACGCGGTGCTGGCCCTGGAGCCCGGTTCCTGTGTGGTCAATCCCGATGTGGGACGAGAATACGTGATGGACGAAGACGAAAACGCGCCGGTGCCAAAGACGGTGTTGGTGGTGGGCGCCGGGCCCGCCGGTCTGGCGGCTGCCCGCATGGCGGCCATCCGCGGCCACCGGGTGACCGTTGTCGAGGAAAAGGGCATTGTCGGTGGCCTGCTGCGGCGCGCCGCGATACCGCCCGGCCGGGGCGAAATCATGGACGTGATCGACTTTCTCACCCGTGAAATCGAGCGACTGGGTGTCGCCCTGCGGCTCAACACCCGGCTGGATGAGGCGCTGCTGGACGCAATGAATCCGGATGCGGTTATCCTGGCTTCGGGCAGCCTGCCGGACATGCCCATCATCAAGGGATTGTTCACCACCGGAATGGATCTGTGCACGGTGAACGAAGTGCTGGAGGGAAAGATTACCGGGGAACGGGTGATCATATTAGGCGGCGGTCAGGCCGGATTGGTGACGGCGGATTTTCTGGCGGAAAAGGGCAGGGAAGTGGCGGTTCTCAATCGAAAGCGGCATTTTGCCGAGGAGATGTCCAGCAACGACCGGTTCTACCTCAGAGAGCGGCTCAAACGCGACGCCGTCCATCTTTTCAAGCAGGTTGCCGTCAAGACATTCACCGATGATGGCGTGGTCTTTACCACCGCCGGTAACCCAATGACCCTGACGGGCTTTGATACCGTGGTGGTGGCCGAAGCCATGACCCCGGTGCGCGAGGCCAAGCCGATGCTGCGTCGGCGGAAAATTGATGTTTACGTCATCGGAGATGCCAAATCGCCACGAAATCTCATGCTGGCTCAAAGCGAGGCCGAGGAGATCGGACGGACCATATAATCACACAGTTGATCAAATAAATTGACCTGACCTATACTTCAATCAAGAGGAAAACGACAAAAGGAGCGCTGACATGCACATCACGTTTTACGGGGCGGTAAGGGAAGTGACCGGTTCCATGCACCTGTTGAGCACGGACCAGGATCGAATCCTGCTGGATTGCGGCATGTATCAGGGGCGGCGTAAAACCGCTGCCGAGAAGAACCGGGTGCTGCCGTTCGATCCGGGCATCCTTAGCAACATGGTGCTGTCCCATGCCCACATCGACCACTCGGGTCGTATCCCTCTGATTACCAGAAATGGCTTCAACGGAAGAATCTACTGCACCCGGGCCACGGTCGATGCCTGTGGCTACATGCTTCCGGATTCGGCACACATCCAGGAGAGCGATGCCGAGTATCTCAATTATAAAACTGTTAGATCTGCTTTGTCCCAGATGCGGCCTGGTGAGGACGGCCAGACCTCCAAGCGGGAACTGAAGGATATCAAGCGACTGTTGAAAAAAAACAAACACGGTCTGAATGCCGAAGTGATCCGCGACTACATCAAACGCTTTCATCTGGAAGGTGTCGAACCGCTCTACACCACCGCCGACGCGGATCAGGCCCTCAAGGCATTTGAAGGCATCCCCTACCGAAGCCCGGTGGCCATCGGCAATAACATTACCTGCACGCTCTTCGAAGCCGGCCACATTCTGGGATCGGCCATCGCCGTGATCCGTTTCGGTGACGGTGACAACGCCCGCACCGTCTGCTTTTCAGGCGACCTCGGCCGCTATGACAAACCCATATTGCGCGATCCGGCCAGCCATTTCGACGGGCTCGGCAGTGACGTCGACCTGATGATCATGGAGAGTACCTACGGCAACCGTGACCACGAGCCGGTGATCGACCTGCGCCCCCGGCTCAAGCAGGTGCTCAACGAGACCTTCGACCAGGGTGGTACGGTGCTTATCCCCTCCTTTGCTTTCGGCCGGACCCAGGAACTGCTCTACGTGATCCATGAGCTTTACGACGCCGGAGAAGTACCGAGCATGCCGGTATACGTGGACAGCCCCCTGGCCACCAACATCACCAAGGTGTTTGGCGAGCATCCGGAAGTCTACGACAAGGAGACCCACGAGACCTTCCTGCAGCAGGGCAAGAACCCCTTTGCCTTCAGGCAGGTGCAGTTTACCGAAAGCGTCGAGGCTTCCATGGCGCTCATGCGTGAAGAAAAACCCCACATCGTCATCTCCGCATCGGGTATGTGCGAGGCCGGGCGCATCCTGCATCACCTGCGCCATAAAATCCACAACCACAAGCACACGATTCTCATCGTGGGGTACATGGCCAATCATACACTGGGACGGCGCATCCTGGATCAGGGAACGGCCTACGAGGAGTCGGGCCGGAAGGGCGACCCCCCCATCGTCAAGATTTTCAACAAGGAGTACCCGCTGAAGGCGCGGGTGGTGAAGATCGGCGGGTTTTCCGCCCATGGGGACCGCAATGAGATGCTCAGGTTCCTGAAGCAGTCCAACCTGAATGTCAAACGGGTTGCCGTGGTCCACGGTGAAGAGGATCAGAGCCTGGCCTTTGCCGATCACCTGAAGACCGAAGGCTTCGACGCGGTGGTGCCCCGCGTCGGGCAAACGCTCACCATTTGAGCTCCCTGAGGTCGTATCGTCCACCGTTTTTAAATCGTCCATTCATCATCAGCCGGATCAGGGCCGTTGCCGCATGCTCGGGGGAGGCGAGTGCACCGCTGTCTTTCAACTTGAGGAATTTGTCCACCTGCTCAAACTGTTGGACGCTGCAGTTGCGGATCTTCTCCTGCATGGCGGTGTCCACGGTCCCCGGTGCCACGGCGCAGACGGTGAATGTCGCGTCGATGCGGGAGAACTCCATGGCCATGGCGCGGGTGGCCATGTCCAGACCGGCCTTGGCGGCCCCGTAGGCTGACCACCCGTAGTAGGGTGCCCGGCTGGCTCCGGAGGTGATGTTGACGATCCATTTGCGGCCGGGAAACGGCCGGCTGAAATGGAAAAAATGCCGAGCCAGGATCAACGGCGCGGTCAGGTTGACCCGGATGTTTTGGGCCAAAAGGGTGTCCTCGCAGTCGCCGATGGGAGCGATGGGATCGAGGACACCGGCGTTATTGATCAGCACCGTATGGGTCAATCGGTTAGTCTGCTGCCTACTCATTTGGATGCGTTTGAAGGCCGCGCCGATGCGGTCGGTATCGTTCAGGTCAATGCGGATATTCTGGCGGTTGTCCCAGAGAAAAGGTGCCGCGCGCGACAGGCTGACCACGAAGCTGTTGGGCAGGGCCAATGCAGCCGCCGTCAGTGCCTTGCCGATGCCTCGGGTGGTCCCGGTGATGAGAAAAAAATGCTCGACTGGCGACTGATTCATTTAATCTTCAATTTTGAACACCGGGTGGTCGATGCGGCTTTCCCGGCATCGGGGGCAGCGCCCGGGCTTGGTGAGGCGGCGCCGATCTTTGAATGTGAAACCGCATGCCAAGCAGGTGCAAGGGGTGAACGACAATTTTCGTCTCTGACCGGCCATGGTTTTTTGGATGTGTGCCAGGTGCCGGTAGACATCCTTTTCCGACACGCGAACGGCCTGGGAGATATCCATCGCCGTCATGGCCTCCCGGCACAACAGGTCAATGATCTGCTGGCGGTGGGTTCCCATGGGTGAGTTCAAGAGGCCTTTCTGTTCACCTGCGCCCGGATATGGTCGATGACCCCCGGCAGGCAGGCGACGATTTCACGGGCACAGGTATCATAGGCGTCGAGGGGTGAACCATAGGGGTCTTCAATTTCCGGGTTTTCCCGTTTTACTGCGAAGGTGCCCAACAGCAGGGCGTATTTGCATCGGAAAAAGAGCAGGTCGTTGATCTTGTCGATGTGATATTTCTCCATGGCTAGCACCAGATCGGCGGATCGGACCATGCCGGCATCCAGAACGCTTGCCCGGTGATCACTGATGTCGGCCCCATGCACAGCGGCCGCCCTGACGGCGAAGGGTTCTGCCCGGTTGCCGTGAAGTCCGTGGGTGCCGGCCGATCGGACCGAAACGACCGGTTTCAAGTCTTGCGGTAATCGGTGCCAGAGCATTCCCTCTGCCATGGGGCTTCGGCAGATATTGCCCGTGCACACCATGAGTACTGAAAAAGTCAAAATCCCTCCCTTAAGGTTTTTGTCACGCCTCCAATATAGAGACGGCAGGCCTCAAAGTCAACGAAACTGGCAACACATATGCACCGGCGCGTCTTGGATGCCCGATGCCAATGTCATTCAAATTCGCCAGTAACCATCGCTGAACAGGTTTATCCAAAGGTTGATCTTTTATACGTGCTCTACTATATAGATATACCTAACAAAAAAATTATCCCATGCCCTGCACATTCTGCGGAGAATGCCATGTCTGACACCCGAATCCTTTTTGTAGACGACGACCTAGACATTCTGGCGATGGTCGAGCAGTATCTGACGATCAAAGGATACGATGTGACCACCGTGGACAACGGCATCGAAGCTGTCGGGATCGTGAAGGAAAAGCAGATCGATATTGTCTTCACCGACTACAAGATGCCAGAATTTAACGGTTTGGAACTTTTGGTGGCCATCAAGAAATACCGGCCCCAGACCGAAGTGATCATCGTTACCGGTTACGGGTCGATGGAGTCGGCGATACAGGCCATGAAATTCGGCAGTTATGACTACCTGCAAAAGCCCTTCAAACTGGATCACCTCAGGTTGATTATCGACCGGATCGTCGAAGAGAAGAAGATCAAGGATAAGGCGCAATTGATCCGAAAAATATCTCGGGAGCGTCACCAGTATGGCAAGATGATCGGTCTATGCCCCAAGATGCGTGAAATCTATGAGGTGATCGACACCATCAGCATCGAGAACCCCGTGGTTCTGATCCATGGGGAGAGTGGGACGGGCAAGGCGTTGACCGCGCGAACCATCCACGACAACAGCGACCGCAAGGCGTTGCCCTTCGTGCCGGTAAACTGCAACAGCCTCAGTAAAAAGACGAAGACAGAAGATGAAATCGCCGCTCATCTGTCTGGCATGCTCGTATCCGTGAACGGCGGAACCCTCTATCTGGACGAGGTCTCGTCGCTTCCACCGATGGTGCGCGAACGGATGATGTTGCTTTTGGGCAACGCGGAAACAGATGCCGGTCAGCGCCCGCGTCTGATTGCCGGAACCAGCAGGGAACTGGATGAAGTCGTTGCCAGTGGCACCATGAAAAAGGATTTTCTGGATCTTTTCAATGCGGTGTTCATCAAGCTGCCGCCACTTCGGGAGCGCAAGGAGGACATTCCGCTGTTGATCAATCATTTTCTCTACACAGACAGCCCGGCAGCCAAAACCCGGATCTACGGCATCACTCCGTCTGCCATGGACACCCTGCTCAACTACCACTGGCCGGGCAATCTGATCCAACTGCAGAATGTGATCGAGCGAGCCTTTGCCATGGGCGTTGAAAATGCCATCGGCCCCGAGGATCTGCCGGCGGAGATTCGTACCTTCGATACCATCTCTCAAATGAGCTGATGGTCCTTTCACTTTCTGACGCCACGTTGCCATGGTCGATATCCTCCTGATCCAGCCACCGATAGCGGACTTCTATCTCACCGCCAAGCGGACGATTCCCTATGGGTTGGCGTCCATCGCCGCCGCCGCCGAACAAAAAGGCTTATCTGTGGCCATATTGGATGCCTTGGCCACCGGCAAGTCGCGGATTATCGCTCCGCCTGAAGCGATGGATAACCTTGCTGCTTTTTATGGCCGGGCGGACCGAAGCCCCTTTGGGCTGTTTCACCATTATCGTCGCTACGGTTACAGTCTCGAGCATCTCGGTTACCAGGTAAAAGCATCCGGGGCGTTTCTCATCGGCATCGCTTCGTTGTTTACCGCATACAGCGATATGGCGCTGGCTGTGGCGCGGATGGCCAAAGCCAGTCAGCCCGGTTGCACGGTGGTTCTTGGGGGTCATCACCCCACGGCACTGCCGGCGGCGGCGATGGAGGAACCGGCTGTAGACCTGGTGCTCCGGGGGGAGGGTGAGGTCGGCCTTCCGGCCCTTGCAATGGCATTGAAGTCGGGCGGGAGCCTGGCGGGTGTGCCGGGTATCGTGTACCGCAACCCCGACGGATCACTTCATATCGGCGAGCCCGCCCTGTGCCGGGACCTGGATCAGCTTCCCGTGCCCGCCTTTGGCTTGATTCGGCGAAAATTCTATCAGCGATCTGGGCAAGACAGCATCGTGGTCACCGCCGGCAGGGGGTGCCCGCTTAAGTGCAGTTACTGCGCCACCGGCGCTGATTCCTGGATGGGGTTCAGAAAACGGTCGGTTGCTGCTGTGCTCCGGGAACTCCGGGCTGCGTCGGTGGGGCGCCAGGTGGGATTCGTCGACTTCGAGGATGAGAATCTTACCATGGACCGCCGGTGGTTCCTTGAATTGATGGAAGGGATTCGCGATATTTACGGTGATGCATTACCGGAACTTCGGGCCATGAACGGCCTGTTCCCGCCCACCCTTCCGCGACGGTGATTCGCCATGCGCAAAATGCTCGAGGAAAAACTCCGCCGGTTCGAGGAGCTGGAGAAGCTGCTCCTCGATCCCGAGGTGCTCGCCTCGCC
>JAQYWF010000108.1 GCA_030145105.1 Desulfosarcina sp. | reverse complement strand
ATCTCGTCAAGGGCAACGTGTCCGAGGTGGAATTCGAATACCTTGCCCGCAAGTATCTGGGGTCCTAATTGCAGAATACTTAGAATCCAAGGATATCAAACAATTAATGGCCGAGGCCGATGAACTGGTTAAACGGATTGATGCCGATGCCATTAAAAACATGGAAGAGGAGCATCGCCTGCAGGTTGAATTACATGCGCAACACCTGAAAAAAATAAAATCAGCGGTTCAGAAAAAAATCGATGAGAAAAGCATACCCAAAAAAGATCACGGTGCCGAGGGTATGCACGAGGCAATCCAGGAAATTACCAAGGCTATGGGGGAACTGGCCAAGTATCTTACTTAGTGCCCGTCCATAAATGGCCTCCAATGGAAATAAAGATCCCATCGCTAATCTGACGGAAAAGCTGCGAGCCCTCTTTGGTTTCGGTGATCATCCGAACAACAAGAACACACTGCCGCCCAAAAAGCGATTCAGCATCTGGTACTTCTTGTTGGCCATGCTTTTTCTTTCTTATGCGCAACAGTTTCTCGTTTCTTCAAAAGTGGAGACGATTCCGTACAGTCAATTTAAACAATCCATTGCTGACGGAACCGTGGGCGCATTGATCATCGGACCTGAAAATATTACCGGAACGCTCGAGGGTTCCACTGGTCAAGCGTTCAAGACCATTCGGGTGGACGATCCGGGTCTGGTGAAGGAACTTGATGAACGCAACATCAGTTATTCGGGACAATACGATAATAAATTTCTGGGCAGTCTTCTCGCCTGGGTTCTCCCCCTGGGCTTTTTTTTCCTGATCTGGCGCTTTGCCATGAAGAAGATGGGGCCGGGGATGGGAGTGATGTCCTTCAGCAAGAGCAAGGCCAAGATTTTCGCAGAGAGCGAGACCAAGGTCACGTTCGCCGATGCCGCCGGCATCGACGAAGCCAAAGAAGAGCTCCAGGAAGTGGTCGAATTTTTAAGCACCCCGGAAAAATCCCAGAAACTTGGGGGAAGACTTCCCAAGGGGGTGCTTCTGGTTGGTCCGCCGGGAACCGGAAAAACCCTTTTGGCCCGGGCGGTGGCCGGAGAGGCCAAGGTACCGTTTTTCAGCATCAGCGGTTCCGAGTTTGTGGAAATGTTTGTCGGTGTGGGCGCGGCCCGCGTACGCGATCTTTTCTCCCAGGCCGCGGCTCAGGCACCCTGTATCATCTTTATCGATGAACTGGATGCCCTGGGCAAAGCGCGGGGGATGAACGTGATGGGCGGCCATGACGAACGCGAGCAAACCCTCAACCAGCTCCTGGTGGAGATGGACGGTTTCGAAACGAATAAAGGGGTCATCATCATGGCCGCGACCAACCGGCCGGAAATTCTCGATCCGGCCTTGCTGCGGCCGGGCCGGTTTGACCGGCAGGTGCTGGTGGACCGGCCGGACATCAATGGCAGGGAAGCCATCTTGAAAATTCATTCCAAAAATGTGGTCTTGGGTCCCGAGGTCGACCTGCGCATGATTGCCGGCCGTACCCCGGGCTTTGTGGGTGCGGACCTGGCCAATATCATCAATGAAGCTGCGTTGCTGGCCGCCCGCAACGATAAGGAAACGGTGGAGTTGACGGATTTCGACGAGGCCATCGACCGGTTGGTGGCGGGTCTTCAGAAGAAAAACCGGGTGATGAATCCCAAGGAGAAAGAGATTGTCGCCTTCCATGAATCCGGACATGCAATTGTGGCCGAGTCGGTCGATCACGCCGACCCCGTGCATAAAATCTCGATCATTCCACGCGGAATTGCGGCGCTGGGGTACACCCAGCAGCAGCCCACCGAGGACCGTTACTTTATGACCCGCGCGGAGTTGCTGGACCGGCTGGCCGTACTCTTGGGTGGTCGTGTCGCCGAGGAGCTGGTTTTTGACGAAATTTCGACCGGGGCCCAGAACGACCTGGAGCGGGCGACGGACATCGCCCGCTCCATGGTTACGGAATATGGCATGAGCGACCGCCTGGGACTGGTAAGCTATGAACGCCCGCGCCAGGCGATGTTTCTCCCGGAAAGTTTCTCTTCCGCTAAACAATACAGTGAAGCCAAAGCTGCACAGATCGATGACGAGGTCGCCCGGTTTGTCGATGAAGCCCATCAGCGCGTGCGAAAAATCCTCTCGGCGCGGCGAACCGTTCTCGATGACCTGGCCCGTCTCCTCTCGCAAAAGGAAAGTGTGCAGGGAGATGAGCTCAGACAGATGCTCTCGGCAGCCGCGCCTGGACCGGCATCATCATCGCCAGTTCAGCCATCCAGAGACCTTACCGAAGATGAGGAAAAGGGCATTGAATAGCGTTGTGTTGGTTCTGGTTTGTATTGTTGCAGAGCTAAGCGGAGAGGATCATGCTTCAAACCAAAAGGAGGCTTATCATGCACAGCAAGGAAGAACTATGTAAGGAAATCAGATCAATATATCCGGACATTGGCGAATGAGGAATTGCTGTCAAGGTCGACTTTGATGATACAAAAAACGCATGGGTTGTGGACTTGAAGAAGGATGGGCATGCGTTGAAAACCTATTTGGAACCTGAAGATGCCGATTTGTGTATATACGGTAAACAATGCATCGGGCTGGGAATTCAGATCGCTCAACTGCGTTCCAATATTGATCGGATGTAAGGAGATATCGGTTTTCTTTGGCGTGTTCGGCAACCGTCACCGGAAAGCTGAGAAATAGAACAATCCATCGGTGGTTCATATGGTGCCCAATAATCAGATTATCCTGCTGCAAAACGGCGAGGCCTATTTCCCGGCGCTCGAAGCCGCCTTGGACCGGGCGATGCATGACATCTATCTGGAAACCTATATCTTCGAAGATGATACGACCGGGCGACGCATTGCCGAAGCCCTCAGGCGGGCAGCCTTGCGGGGTGCAAAAACCCACCTGCTGATCGATGGATTCGGCTCGTTCAGTTTACCTGAAACCATGGTCGATTTTCTTGAGGCGGCCGGCGTATTGGTGATGAAGTTCCGGCCCAAGACTTCGCCCTGGACGCTGCGGCGCCGGAGGTTGCGCCGCCTGCACCGCAAAATTGTGGTCGTGGATCGGAAGATCGCATTTGTCGGCGGAATCAATATTAACGATGGTCTGGATTTTCATGGTCAACCATCGACACGTTATGACTACGCGGTATGTGTGCAAGGGCCGCTGGTGAAAGCCATTCATGATTCGGCTCGCCGGGTGTGGTCTCGTGTAGCCCGGACCCGCTTGCGTCCCGGCCGGATCTGGGACAATGACAGATACACGCCGTCAACCGAACCCGCGGGCCTGATGCAGGCGGATTTTCTGGTGCGCAACAATATCCGTCACCGTCGTGATATTGAAGCTGCTTATCTGCAGGCGATCGAGCAGGCACAATACGAGATCATAATTGCCAATGCCTATTTTTTGCCCGGATTGAATTTCCGTCATGCACTTGTGGACGCCGCCGGGCGCGGTGTCCGGGTGGTTTTGTTGTTGCAAGGGAAAAGGGATCATCCAGTATTTCATTTTGCCTCCCATGCCCTCTATGGCAATTTTCTCGCTGCAGGGATTGAGATCTATGAATATCACGAGAGCCTTCTGCACGCCAAAGTTGCCGTGATCGATGGACATTGGGCCACTGTGGGATCTTCCAATCTCGATCCCTTCAGCATGCTGCTTGCGCTTGAAGCCAATGTGGTTGTTGACGATGAAGGCTTTGCCAAAGCGTTAACGTTCAGCCTGGAACAGGCAATGGAGAATGGGGCACAGCGAATAAGTGAGAACAACTGGAGGACCCAATCCATCGGACAGCGTCTGGCGAGTTGGCTGAGTTACGGCGTGGTGCGATTCATGATCGGAATCGCGGGGTATGCCCCGGGCAAACTGCCTGGCCGAGCAGTGCCGATCGATCACGCAGCCTGAAGGACGGGCCCTTTGCAGGCTGTTGAAAACGTCATGAGCGCAGGCAAGACAAGGCAAAATCCGACGAAAAAGCGCAGTTTATGGTTGATAAATGAGCATTTTGAGTCGAATTTTAACACCGTATGGCCAAGCGCAATAGTTTTTCAACAGCCTGTTAGTGGCCGTATGCGCAATCAGGAACCCTAATGGAGACCTACCCGAACATAAAATCGGCAGCGGCCATCGATGCCATGATCCACTATGCGGAAACGCTGCTGGGTGTTCGTTTCACGAGCGTCAGAAAAAATCGGTACAGCGCCCTGTGCCCGTTCCACGCCGACACCCAGGACCGTTTCATGGTGTATGTCAACAAGGATGATGAGGTCCGGTTCCACTGTTTCGGTGCCTGTAAGGGCGATTGGGACATTTACGACCTGATCATGCTACGCAAGAAATATCGGTTCAGAAAAGCACAGCAAGTGTGGGCTGAGCATTTGGGTGTCACGGATTATGAGTACAATGATGGCAGCAGTCCCGGTATTCCTGAACCTGACGAATCATCGGAGCCCGGTGAATCGGTTGGGTTTGTCGAACCGAAGAAAGGCGATGAAAAGGTGGTTGCCGCCATGGAAGATGCCGCCAACGTTTACCATGACCTGTTGTTGTCCAATGAAGACCGCTTCAAGCCCATTTGGGAGTATCTTGCCCGCCGGAGCGTCGGCAAAGAGACCATCGGCAAGTTCAACATCGGCTACGCGCCGCCATACAGCGATGAGCAATACAGCGGCAGGGCACTGATAGACGGTTGCTTGCCACACGTTGAAAAGGACGCTGAAGCCTTCGATGCATTCTCAAAAGGCGGACTATTCAGATTTTTAAACGATGCGACCGTCAAGGGATACGGATACTATTGCCGGCAGATCGATTTCAGACGAAAAGATCCGTTTTCAAGAAATTACGCTGATTATTTCGCCGGACGGATGGTGTTCCCCATTTATGATGCCGATGCCCACCCGATCGGATTGGTCGGCAGATGCCCGGACGATAGGGGCGTTCGCTGGCTCAAGCACCAGAATAGAGAAGTTCCGCTTTCCTCCCGGAGCTGGCTCTACGGCGTGGACAAGGCAGTGCGGTCCATTCGGCAGTACCGGACGATCATCCTGGTGGAAGGCATCTTTGATTATTTCGCCTTCTACAACCTGCTCAAGGACCAGGACAAACCGGTGGTGGTTTCGACATTGGGTTCCTATCTCACCCCCGAGACGGCGACCATTCTCAAAGGTTTTGATATTGAGCACTATATTGTCGCCTACGACTGGGACGAGCTTGGCCGAAACGGCATCGAGCGGATTGCGGCCAAATCAGGCGGATGGGTCTATTACCTTGGCGGTTTGGCAGAAGGTCAGGCCCCATACGATATGTTGAAACCGGTGGTTGATGCCATCAGTGGATTTTCCCTGATTAGGTCATACTGATTTATTGCCAGATGCCGGAAAACGGTCCCTCGATTGGATCCGGCTGATGAAAGCAACCATGAAAAGCGCAGTAGCCGGTTTCTCCGCGCGCCGGATGGTCAAACAATATATTGAAATGTTTTATTCCGGCAGCATTAAAAATGCCATGAAGAACAGTTTATGTCCGCTCGGTGAAACAAACAGACCCTTTCAGGGTTATTGAGCAGCCGCATGCGGAAAACACCTCTCGCATACTTTCGAAAACGCCTTATTCTGTCGGCATAGGGTTTGATATGGCCAACGTGTCCCCGTTGCTTTTTTTGGCGGTTAACCAAAAGCACCCTCACCGTTTTTTACTTTATCGATGCTGATCCGTTTCGACTTAGCCAAGGTCTGCAGCCGCTAAATTTCCAATGTGTTGCCAAGATCCTCGGAGACCACCTGACCGCCGGATAAAACGTCGATGTCTTCCAGAGTCAAAATTAAAGGAGTAAAATCTGTAAGTAGTTCCAGTTTGTCAGGCTGCCTTAGCGTGAGAAACTGCAAAACAAAGTGGATGATCTGGTTTCGAGAAATAGATGACCACCCTATTTCCTTGATAGGCTGATGAATTTTTTTAAATCATATTTTCCCAACCCGGTGTCCAGAATGTCGTTGCCCCGGTTGCATTCACAATACAACTATATTAAAATAATTAAATTCATGCCGGATACCAAGCAACGGCCTGAATTCGATATAAAATGGGTTTGGATCAATCATTGCGATGGTTTCGCGGTTCATTTTCTCCACATAAGCCAGTATGCCTGCTGGATGAAACGTGGCCCCGCTTTGACCTGGAGCTAACATTTTTCTTTAAACCGCTTTCTATGGAAAATGGTTGCACCAGGCAAACGGATAGCGTGGGAAAAGTAAATGAAAAAAGCCTTTCTGGACATTTTTGATAGCATCCTTGGTTCGATTCGAGAGCCGTTGGTGGTGCTTGATCCTGACCTGAAAGTGATCAAGGCCAACCCTTCTTTTTACCGAACCTTTAACGTGAACCCCGAACAGACGGAAGGAACGTTGATATATGATCTGGGCAATCGGCAATGGGACATCCCCAAATTGAGAGAATTGCTTGAAGAGATGCTTCCTCAGAATACCAAATTCAATGATTTTGAGGTGGAGCATCACTTCGAGACCATCGGCCGGAAAATAATGCATCTGAATGCCAGGCGGATTTACACAGAGGTAAACCAAACTCAGCTGATTCTATTGGCCATCGAAGATGTGACCGAGCGTGAATTTTACAAACAACATCTTGAGGACATTGTTGAGCAGCGAACCGCCGAACTGCGAATAGCAAGGGAGGAAGCTTTAAACAGTAAGCATCTGGCTGAAAACGCCCTTGCTGAAATCAAGCAGTTGACCGACCAACTCGAAGCCGAAAGAGCCTATCTTCAGGAAGAGATCAAACTGGAATTCAACCACGAAAACATCATCGGGCGAAGTAACGAAATAAAGTATGTGTTCTACAAGGTCGAACAAATTGCCGCTACGGATACCAACGTCCTGGTTCTCGGCGAAACCGGAACCGGCAAAGAGCTTGTCGCACGCGCAATTCACAGCTTGAGTATGCGCAAAGACCGGGCCCTGGTAAAAATGAACTGCGCTGCCCTGCCTTCGAACCTCATTGAAAGCGAACTTTTCGGCCATGAGAAAGGTGCTTTCACCGGTGCGAATTCAAGACGGTTAGGGCGCTTCGAGGTTGCCAACGGCACCACCTTGTTTCTGGATGAGATCGGTGAACTGCCCCAGGATTTGCAACCCAAGATTCTCCAGGTGATCGAGACCGGCGAGTTTGAGCGCCTGGGCAGTTCCGACACCATTAAAGTCGATGTCCGCATCCTCACCGCCACCAATCGCAATTTGGAAGCGGAGGTTCGCAAGGGAACGTTCCGGGAGGATCTCTGGTACCGTCTGAATATTTTCCCGATCACCATGCCGCCGCTCAGGGAGCGCAGGGAAGACATTCCGTTGCTGGTCAATTTTTTTATTGATAAAATTTCGAAAAGACTGGGAAAAGCCATCAGTCAGATTCCGGTGAACGTGATGGACGGGTTGCGGAACTATCATTGGCCCGGCAATATTCGCGAACTTGAAAATGTCATCGAGCGCGCGGTGATCAACTCGTCGGGTCCCAAGCTGCATCTGGTGGATGATCTCAAAAAGCCGAACAAAATCACGACGCAGTCGAATCGGACCCTTGCGGATGTAGAACGGGAGTATATCATACGGGTACTGGAGCAGACCCACTGGAAAGTCAGCGGCAACAGCAGTGCGTCCGAAATCCTGGACCTCGACCGCAGCACCTTGCGCGCCCGCATGCGCAAGCTGGATATCCACAAGCCATAACATCGTACGCCAATTTCAATTCGCGCTTATCCTACGGTTCATATCAGGCTGCGTATTGGCGGTGCGATGGAAGGGAGATATCACATGTTCAATCACATCCTTTGTCCGACCGACTTGAAGGAGCGCGCTTACATCGCCCTTAAAAAGGCGGTTCAAATTGCCCATCAGTTCAATTCGAAAATCACGGTATTGAATGTCCACCCAGAGTTTATCGCGAAGCAGGAACGCGAAATGCTTCGGGTCAGTTTTGACGGCCTTAAAGAAAAATACCGGCGGATCGCCATCGAATCACGCGAAGAGATGAAGGCTGATATTGGCAATCTGCATGCCGACGATGTTCAGGTCGACTATCTTTTGCGCGATGCCAACCGGAACGGGTCATTGCGGATACGGCTGGAAAACTCGGTATCGATCTGATTGTCATTTGCACCGACGGCAGAAACAACATCAAGGTCTTTGTGACCGGTACGATTACCGAACATGTCATCAATCACGTAGCCTGCCCCGTGCTGGTTATTCCATACCCCGAAAAGGCCTAAAACTCATCATAGAAACAGTATAGTTACCCATGGCCGTGTGATGCAATGACTCAACATGCGCACACACGACTTGCCGACAACCCTGATCCTTATTATCGCGATAAGTTATCGTCTGGCGAATTGTCCACCTAATTCCGGCCTGGTTTTGGCGCGTGTAATGGATGCGCTGCAAAACGCGCATTGGCCCAATTCGCTACGCATCATCGGTCGCATTTGATCATTGGTTATATATGACCGATTCGGTAGCCCCTCGGCGGCCTGCTCACCTTGATTGGTTCAATATTATTTCTCAATTAAATCGTAGCGATGCAGCTAATATCGAAACTTTTACGATCCGGCACGAAACTTGACTAAGCAATAAGTGTAACACAAAGGGATAATCACTTTGGATTGCCCGTCACTATCCCTTTTCTCTATCATCGTGGTCGTATCCTCATAAGCGGAACGAATACATGGGTAACGACTGGTCGTAAGCAGCCAGATCTGCTGCCTGAAAGTATCGACTAACAAGAAAAGCTGACATTGCCGGGAGGTGGTCACCATGATCGTCGTTAGAATTACCATGAATGTACTTCCGGAAAAGCAGAAAGAACTGGTGCAGACGCTTCTGTCGATGATTGAATTGACGGAGATGGAAGCGGGTTGTCTGAGCTTTGCCCTCTTTTGTAATATGGAAGATAAAAATCTACTGAATCTTCTCGAGGAGTGGCAGTCGCGAAAAGATCTGGATCAACATTTACAGTCCGATATATTCGGTGTTTTGCTGGGAACCAAAAGTCTGCTGATCGAACCGCACGGAATCCAAATATACACCATCAATCGTTCGGAAGGGATGGAAGCCGTTCATACCGCCCGAGAGGGCAGGCCCGGCCATGCAAATGCACAAGTACCTAAGTTTTCCACTGAGAATTAACGTTCCGACATATCTGGATGATTGATTTTAATGGCGAAACACAAACGCACGGACGGGAAGGTTTTTCAGCTGGCTTAACTTAACCCAACGTGAGGAGAAATCGACATGGAATTTTTTTGGATGATTTTAATTGGTTTGATTGCCGGCTGGCTTGCCGGGCAGTTTATGAGCGGCACAGGGTACGGCGTGATTGGAGACATCATTGTTGGTATGATCGGCGCGCTGATCGGTGGACTCCTTTTTCAAAAAATAGGCATTATGCCCGGTAGTGGCCTGATAGGCAGCCTGATCGTTGCAACCACAGGCGCAATTATCTTCTTATATGGTCTGCGCATGGTCAAGAAGGTTTAGCAGGGTGTTGAAAAATGTCATGAGCGCAGGCAAGACAAGGCAAAATTTGGCGAAAAAGCGGAGGTATGCAATGAAATCTTACCGAGTTAAAGACCTAATGGTACCGCTTTCCGAGTATGCCACAGTCCCCGAAACGGCGACGCTGCTCGATGCCGTCGAGGCATTGAGGGAAGCCCAGACCGCTTTTGGCCAGGACCGATACCGGCATCGGTCAATTCTGGTGTTCGACGGCAACAAGCATTTTGTTGGCAAGCTGAGTCAGCATGATGTGATCGAAGCGCTCGAACCCAACTACAAGAACATGGGAAGTTCCGTGAAACAAGGATCCATGCACCGCCTCGGTTTCAGCGACAGCTTCGTCAATTCGACCCTGGAGCAATATCACCTGTGGGAAAAGGCTCTTGAGAACCTGTGCGAGAAAGCGGTTCACCTGAAAGCCAAAGACATCATGTATGCACCCGGCAGGGGCGAATTCGTCAATGAGCGCACCACCATGGATGAAGCCATTCACCGGCTGATCATTGGACGCCACCACTCCCTGCTGGTGACCGCAGACCAAGACGCGCATGAAATCGTCGGCGTGCTCAGACTCGCGGATGTTTTTGAGTTCGTCAGCGACGCGATGCATGAATGTAAAGAGGAGTGATAACACCCGATGCAAGCCTTGCTAACGGCATCAATGGGCTGATCGACGGGTGACACGTAACGATAAGAAGGTGGCTGTCATGACATCTGTTATTAAATATTACGAGGGAATCAACTCGGTTGCCGTGATCGGCAACTATCTGCCCCGCCAATGCGGCATCGCCACCTTCACCACGGATCTGGTTGAAGGCCTGTCAGCGGAAGCGCCCGACATTAATTGCTGGGCGGCGGCAATGAATGACACACCCGGGGGATATCCATATCCGGATAAAGTGCGCTTTGAGATCAACCAGAACAAATTGAGCGACTACAGCATGGCGTCTCAATTTCTCAATATCAATCAGACGGATATTGTCTGTGTGCAGCATGAATACGGTCTTTTCGGGGGGTCGGCCGGCAGCCATCTCTTAAAACTATTGGGTGACCTGCGCATGCCGGTGGTAACCACGTTACACACGGTGTTGAAAGACCCCGCACCGGAATATCGTGCCGTCATGGGCAAGCTGTCTGAACTGTCTGACAAACTGGTCGTGATGAGCCATAAGGCATTTGACTTTCTTAAAGAGATCTACGCAGTGCCCGAAGAGAAAATTGTCTTTATTCATCACGGCATTCCGGATACACCCTTTATTGATCCCAGCTTCAACAAAGACAAGTTCGGTGTTGAGGGCAAAAAGGTCCTGCTCACATTCGGCTTGCTTTCCCCCAATAAAGGCATCGAAAATGTACTGCTGGCACTTCCGGCGATAATCAAAAAACACCCCGATGTAGCCTATATTATTTTAGGGGCAACTCATCCGCATATCTTAAAATTGCATGGGGATGCCTATCGTATCATGCTGCAGCAGCTAGTGGGCAAACTCGATATTGGCGCACATGTCATTTTTCAAAATCGTTTTGTTGAACTCAAAGAATTGTGTGAGTTTCTCGGCATCGCCGATATCTACACAACTCCCTATCTTGAAGAAGCCCAGATTACCTCCGGAACCCTTGCCTATGCCATGGGCACCGGCAAAGCCATCATTTCGACACCATACTGGTATGCCACCGAGATGCTTGCCGAAGGCCGGGGCCGAATTGTACCCTTCAGCAATCCGGAAGCCCTGGCGGAACAGATCATCGACCTTCTGGACAACGATGTCGAGCGGCACGCCATGCGTAAAAAGGCCTATACATTCACCCGAGAGGCAGTCTGGAAGGAGGTCGCCCGGAATTACCTCCAAGTGTTCAGTGAAGTGAGGCAAAACCGCACCCGGAAACCCCGCCCAAGGCATTCCTACGTTGAAAATATCAAGGCCATCACCAATTTCGAACTTCCGGAGATCAAGCTCGATCACCTCAAGGCCTTTACCGATGACACGGGCATCTTGCAGCATGCCAACTATACCATCCCCGATCGCACTCATGGTTACTGCACCGATGATAATGCCAGAGCGCTGCTGGTCGCCGCCAAGGGTCAAACCTACCTGCCGACAAACGGCTGGGGGCTCGATTCACTCAGCGGTCATTATCTCGGATTTCTTCTGTATGCCTTCAATGAAAAGGAAGGGCGCTTTCGCAACTTCATGACCTATTCGCGGAAATGGACGGAGGAGATCGGGTCCGAAGACGCTCATGGCCGGGCGATTTGGAGCCTTGGCAACGCGGTAGCTTTTCTTCAAAACCCAGGGCATCTGGCAATGAGTACGACCCTTTTCAAAAAGGCCCTGAGAGCGATCGAGAATTTTCATTCGCCCCGGGCCATCGCATTTTGTCTGGTGGGCATACATGCTTACCTGGATAAATTCTCCGGTGACAGCGATGTGCGCAGGGTCCGGGAAATCCTGGCCATCAGGCTTTTTGATCAGTTTAAAAACCATGCAACCGACAGTTGGCCATGGCTTGAAAACGCCCTGAATTATGCCAACGGCAAACTACCCCATGCCCTGCTGCTGTCAGGCCAGCGGATGCAACGCAGCGACATGGTGGATATGGGACTCGTCTCACTCAAGTGGCTGCTTGCCATCCAGACCGAAAACAGTCACTTCGTGCCCATCGGCAGCAACGGATGGTATAGACCAGGCGGACCCAGAGCCCGTTTCGACCAGCAGCCCATCGAGGCCAGTGCCATGGTCGAAGCGTGTGTGAAGGCCTTTGATATCACCCGGGATCAAGCATGGTTCGACAAAGCGGTCATGTGTTTCAATTGGTTTCTCGGGCAAAACGACCTTAATTTGCCGCTCTATGATGCTAAAACCGGGGGCTGCCGGGATGGATTGATGGCGGACGGCATCAACCAGAATGAAGGCGCCGAATCCTCCCTGGCCTGGCTGCTTGCATTGATGACTTTGCAGAAGCTCTACGCCGACGAGACCTTAAACCAGTGGTCGTCACAAAAAACCAGTTAACCAAGGATCAGTTATGCGCATTGCCATACTCTCGCCCATTGCCTGGCGAACGCCGCCACGCCACTACGGCCCCTGGGAGAGTGTGGCGTCGATGTTGACTGAGGGCTTGGTCTCGCGCGGTCATGACGTGACCCTGTTTGCAACCGCGGATTCACAGACCAGCGGTAGACTGCATGCCGTTTGCCCGCAGGGCTATGAAGAGGACCGGTCACTGATTCCAAAAGTCTGGGAGTGTTTGCACATATCGGAACTCTTTGAACATGGCGATGAATACGATATCATCCACAACCATTTTGATTTCCTGCCGCTGACCTATACCGGCCTGACCACCACCCCGGTCGTGACCACCATTCACGGCTTTTCATCGCCCGGGATTCTGCCGGTTTACAAGAAATACAACCACAAAGCGTACTATGTTTCGATCAGCGATGCCGATCGATCGCCGAATCTTGATTATATCAAAACCATCCATCACGGCATTGACATTCAACAGTTTGATTTTCAGCCTGCCCCGGACGACAGCCTGCTTTTTTTCGGCCGTATCCACCAGGACAAAGGAACCCGAGAAGCTATTGAAATCGCCAGGACCTGCAATAAAAAGCTGATCTTGGCGGGCATCATCCAGGATCATGCTTACTATGACCAATACGTTGCCCCTCACCTAGACAACGACCAGGTGATTTATATCGGCAGCGTCGGACCCGTTGAGCGCAACCGGTTGCTCGGCAAGGCCTGTGCACTGTTGCACCCAATACAGTTTGATGAACCTTTCGGTCTGTCCGTTGTTGAATCCATGGCCTGCGGCACGCCCGTGATCGCCTTTGACAGGGGCAGCATGCCTGAACTGATCGAAAACGGTCAAAATGGTTTTCTGGTGAGCAACGTGAACGAGGCCGCTGCGGCTGTCGCACGGCTCCAAGAGATCGACCGCGCAACCTGTCGTCGCCATGTTGAACGGTGTTTCACAACCGAGCGGATGATCGATGAATAT
>JAQYWF010000150.1 GCA_030145105.1 Desulfosarcina sp. | reverse complement strand
GTATCCGGAAATGTTGTGCTGACATCGCAGCCAGCAGAATCATTTATGCAACGGATAGAGGACTGGTTTTTTATGCATCTTCCCATTGAAGATGAAATGTAACAGCAGTATGAATTTGTCAGGTAGACGAAGTTAACAGTAGAGATATGCTGCACAAACTGTTTACCTTACTGCTGGCCTGATTTTTTCTGATCGGCATCGGGATTGTCAGTTTATCGAACAAGTGGCGACTTCAGTTCAGCGGCAGTGCATATTCGGATGGCGTCATCGTGCTGCAATTGACACTGGTGGGTGGTGATTACACACCAGGCAATGAACATATCTGACAAATCGGTTGCGTAGCGTGTATTGAGATTATCCAATTGAGAGCGACACTGTCAAATACCATCCCAAAGGATTGCAGCCACGTGGGTTCTGTACTCAAATATTGGTATGTAACCTGTAATTTGACAACCAATCGTTTGGGCACAAAATATTGGGGTGCCACCCCTATTGTCATTGATTATGTATTTCTTCCATTTTTTGACAACGCAATATTAAGGTCATATTTTAAAAAATTAGGGAAATTGCTACTGTAGATATCAAAAATCTCAAATGACATTCTTGTGCCGCTTATGCGCCAAGCCTTTCCTCTAACTCAGCTCATAAATATCCCTATATCCGATTAGTTGAGCATTACGCTCGACGTAACTTTTCCACCAAGAATTTAAAGTTCCGCTGTTTGTCCTGGGTCTGGCTACGACCAAAGGAAGCCGAATGTATCCGACAAAGAACTGTTTGGTGGGTTGAAGGGAGGTGGGACCCGCCAAATGAAGGGAAAACATTAGACAGTCTTAAATTTTAAATCAACATCAACCATTTAGACAAGGAGATTGAATATGCCGACTTACATCACTTTAGTCAACTACACCCAAAAAGGCATCGAGAACATCAAAGAAAGTCCTGCGAGACTGGACAAAGTTAAAGAGGCCATGAAAGCCGCTGGAGGCGAATTCAAAGCGTTTTATCTTACAATGGGCCATTATGACATGGTGGTTATCAGTGAAGCGCCTAATGACGCAGTATACGCCACCACCATGCTTGCCATTGGTGCCGCAGGAGCCGTCCGCTCTGAAACCCTTAAGGCATTTACGGAAAATGAATATAGAGAGATCATTGCTTCGTTACCATAATCTTGGTCACATCCTGTGATGATGGCTGCTTCAGAAAAATAACAGTGGAAGGAGGCATATCATGGAAAAGGTTATTCATTGTAAAGATTTGGGATTCGACTGTGAAGGCGTTGTACGAGCTAACAGCGATCAGGAAGTTATGAAGTTAGCAGCAGAACATGCAAAGTCGGCACATGGTGTTACCGAACTCACCAATGAAATGGTTGAAAAAGTAAAATCTGTAATTCGCGATGAATAAAAATGCTTAACCCTTAAAGATCAGGCAAGGTTTTCTTCCTTGCCTGATCTTTATTTGGTATTATCTGTAGTAGTAATCACTTGACGTCATAGTTTCCGATTTGGTGGCGTTTTATGTCAGGTGAGAATTGAACGAATTGCGGCAATCAGATGGGGAAAATAACACAAACCAAGGAGAACCTCACATGACAAAGGCTGAACTGCTTGAACAAATGGCCACAGATGCAGGAATATCTAAAACCGCAGCCAGTGCCGCTTTGAATTCACTTGTCGGAAACATTACAATGGCGCTCAAAAAAAGGATGCAAAAGTTACATTGGTCGGATTTGGTACCTTTCCAAAATTCGGCGAAAAGCCCGCAAAGGGCGAAATCCCCGAACCGGTGAGGCGATTAAAATCAAGGCATCAAACTCCGTTAAGTTCAAACCTGGTAAAAAACTTAAAGCCGCAGTTTAACAGATCTTCGGAAAATTTAATTTTTTTGATACATCTGGGTCGAAGTGATTGTGGCTTCAGCCCAGATGTTGTTTCCGTTAAATGCTGATTAGGCTGCGGGTTTGCAGGTAGGCTTGAGATGTTATCTTATCGGTATGTAATCTTTATCTAACGGTCATCAGTTTTGAAAATTCCTTAGATTCCGAAAAATAATCACAGCGAGCCAAATCCTGCGCGGATGACCGTTCCCTTGATAAGCTCAAGATGACAAAAGCATATCGGCAATAAATGTAATAATTCTTGTTGGTAAGGTGATCTCAATAAATCCCAAGCCACCAGAAAAACTTGATATCTAAGAAACTGGTATGTAATCACCACTCAAGCGACCAAAATGCCAACCACAACACAAAGTGTTCACAATACATTTGGCAGATCTTGAATCGGTACTTGACCCTCCACGCCAATCCATTCTATTTATAACTATCGGGAATAGTGAATCGTTCCTCCCTCCATTTGCTAAACCTCCACAATTCTTTCGGAAAGCGCCTTAAACAGAAGTAATCCCGATATCTTGATGATTTGACGGTGTATCTGATGATGGGATGGACACATCTCGACGATATCTGGTTCTATAGGACAAAGTACCGTGAAAAGTCACTGGAAACAGCCGATCAATTTGCTCAGAAGGCAATCAGTCTATCTGCTGAACAACTTTGATTTTTTTTGGAACGGAGATGGGGTATAGCAACCATATTCAGGGATGAGAATTTAATAAAAAAAATAATTACAACAAGATAGTGTGTTTTTGACCCTTGGTCAGAGCTCGGCGACCAAAATTAAATGGCATTTTTCGAATTTGTGAGAACTGATAAAACTATTGAAATAATTCATTTATTCCGCGTAATGAGTTTATGCCAATAAAAATGGGCCGACTTCTCAAAAGTCAACCCATTAGAATAAAAAGGAATTTTTCCAATGACAACATTCCTTGTGAAATATTGTCATCGTTCGTTGTGGGATTGTCATCATTCGATGTAACCCACAACATCTGCAAGCCCTTTATTTATTGTAATAATATGGTCGGGGCGAGAGGATTTGAACCTCCGGCCCCCTGCTCCCAAAGCAGGTGCGCTACCAGACTGCGCTACGCCCCGACATTTTTGTTGCCCTCATACCATTGTTTGTAATCGTTCGCAAGCATTGACAGATCCGTAAAAAGTCCGATATTGGCGTTACGCGTCATCCCTCGTCACTGCGGAGTACAGTAAGTACGCCTCATTCCTTGGGATTGAATCACCCCCGCGGCAAACCATGCGGGGAAGGTTCGCCATATGGATGACGATCGATTTTCAGTTCGCTCGCTGATCCCGCTCGCTATCGCGGCCCCCAAGCCTTGATCTCGGGCTTTTTTCGAATCTGTCTGAAATACGACTTTTTAGCGAGCACGAAGCATCATTGTCGTTTCGGCATCTTGCCTGATGCAACCAGGCAATCGATATATGAAAAGCTGATGGGATTGAAAAGTTATTTTCACCAATAGGGGCGATAGGCGTCTTGAGTCAGCTTCTTTCGAGTTCATCAAGCATTGACCGATAAAGTTACGGCACCAGCCCAGGCAGGGCCGTCTCGATGGCGTTGGCCAGTGACGCTGCAAACCAGTCCAGCTGCTGCTTAAGCGTTTGTGGGTCCGTTGATGCAGCCGGGTGCAAGCAGCCCACTTCCACCAGCACAGCCGGCAGATCGGCTCCCATCAGGGGCACCAGGGGAATGCCGCTGACCGATATGCTGTCAAATGTGTCACTGTCGCCCAATGATTGTTTCAGCGTGGTGGCCAGATGTTGGCTCTGATGCTGGTGCTGGATCTGGAGCTGGTTCCACGCCGGCTGGTCGGCATCCAATTCGGTCGGCATGCCCTTAGAAGACGACCCGAAAGGAATCTTCAGTCGTTCGTCGATATGGTAATAAACGGCGGCGGTTCGGTCGCTGCAATAGGGGGCAACCGCCGCGTGCAGGCTGATCATCAGGTCCGCCCCCAGGTGGTTGGCCACGGCAGCCCGATCCGCCGGTGCCATTTGAACATCCGCAGTCCGGGTCAGTTCAACCCGGTGCCGTGCTTCCAGCAGCGCCGCAATTTTCTGTGCCAGCGCCAGGGTGAATTGCTTTTCGGCAAATTTGTTGCCACGGTCTGCCCCGCTATCGTTTCCCCCATGACCGGGATCCAGAACGATAACGGCCGCCTGGGAGGGGAAGGCCGGCAGCAGCAACAGCCCGGTGAGTGTTAAAAAACCGAGCAGGCTGGCAAGCAACCGGGTTCTAAGATTGGGTAATGGCTTGATCGCGACCATTGGAATCGTGAAATCCTTGACAGAAGGGTCTATCAATACTATTTAATTCGTTTGATTTTTTTGCGAAGTTTAGTTTATTTGCTAAGAAAGTCAAGTTGCAGGATGGGTTTGGTAAATAAGATGACTCAATGAACCGAGGTAGCGAGCCCATTCCCTGCGGCATGACGCGGAGAATGGTTGAATCCATGCGAGAGTGGCGGAATTGGTAGACGCACTGGACTTAGGATCCAGCTCTGGCGACAGAGTGGGAGTTCAAGTCTCCCCTCTCGCACCATATTATCCCGGTATCGGTTGGGTGTTGGCAGCAAGGGCCGGTTGACCTTTGGTATTCATCGATAGCGGGTCCGCATCTTCGGTGTCAAATGCCGTACCGCATCATTCACTGCCGTAGAACGACAACCTCCTGAGCTCTGCGGCACCAATTGGAAATCGCTCAAATTGGGTTTTCCATCTGTTGCAAGCGAATCACATTGCCGGGATTTTTTTAAAGGAGCCCTGATGCCTGTCGCGTCGGGGCACTTAATTTTTTACCTGAATCGAGCCGCTTCCAGCGCCGGTCAGCAGACCAGGCTGCTCCAAAAAAAGGCTTTAATCAGGGTTCAGAAAGGATGAATATGAAGGTTACCGTTGAAGATCGCAGTTCCGTAAAAAAAGTGTTGCACATCGAGATTCCCGAGGCGGATGTGAAACACGCACTGGATGAGGCTTACCAGACCCTTAAAAAGACCGCCAAGGTCAAAGGCTTCCGGCCGGGTAAAACCCCGCGCGGGGTGCTCGAACGGCTTTATAAGAAGGATGTGAATGCCGATGTGACCGGAAAGCTGATCCAGGATGCATACGTGGATGCGCTGAAGGAGACCAAGCTGAAGGTTGTCGGCTCACCCACCGTAGATCCACCCGAATTGGCGGGTACTGGCGACTATAGCTTTGATGCCGAGGTTGAAGTTCAGCCGGAGATTGCCGATATTGGGTTTGAGAACCTGAAGCTGAAAAAGACCCTTTACAAGGCCAGTGACGAAGAGGTGGACGTCCAGATCCAGATGATGCAGAAGAACCTGGCCAAAAGGGAGCCCATCGACGAGGCGCGCCCGGCGCAGAACGGTGACTTCGTTCAGGTAGACTACGAGGGCTTCAAGGACGGGAAACCCTTTGAGGATACTAAGAAAACTGAAAATTTCGTGATCAAACTCGGCGATGCACACATCGCCGAAGATTTCGATAAGGGTGTGGTCGGCATGAACCCCGGAGACAAGAAAGAAATTACCGTTTCGTTCCCCGAAGATTACTTCAACAAGAAATTGGCCGGTCATACGGTGGACTTTAAGGTTAAGCTCAACGAAATCCGCAAAGAGGTGCTGCCGGAGATCGACGATGAGATGGCCAAGCAACTGGGCCCGTTTACCACCCTGGATGAGGTCCGGGATAAAATCAAGGAGAATCTTGCCCAGGGATACGACAAACGCATCGAGCAGGAACTCAACGAGCAGATTTTCAGCCAGATTCTGGAAACGACCGATTTCGAGGTTCCCGATGTGATGGTGGAATATGAACTCAACAGCATCATCGCCGATGCGGAGCGGTCCTTTTCCTACCACAACAAGACCTTTGAGGAAGCCGGTATCTCCCGTGAGAGCCTCACGGAAAAATACCGTGATACCGCCGAAAAACAAGTTCGCCGTCAGCTGATCTTGGGTAAGATCATCCAGCAGGAAAAGATGGAACTGGCCGATGCGGACCTGGAAAAAGGGTTCGAAGAGATGGCCGCCAGCTACAATCAGCCGGTGGACGTGATCAAGGGGTTCTATGGAAACAGCGGTGACAAGCTAGAGCTTTTTAAGCACGCCTTACTTGAAAAACAGGCGATTAAGCTTATAATGGAAAGGAATGAGATTAAATCTGTCGAGCCGGAAAAAGAGGCTCCCGAGGCTTCCAAATAGGCTATTTGATTCACCATCGCGGCGGGCGTTGCATTCCAACCGCTGCCGCTGTATCCTGTAAGTATCGTGCTTTCGGCATAAAATGGAGTGCAGTGCACCGGCGATGCGCCAAACGATGAATACGAAACAGATGTAAAGGAGACAAGAACGTGGCATTGATTCCGATGGTCATCGACCAAACCAGCAGGGGAGAGCGGGCCTACGACATCTACTCGCGGCTCCTGAAAGACCGCATTATCTTTCTGGGAACCGCAATCAACGACGATGTGGCCAACTTGTTGATTGCCCAGATGCTGTTCCTTGAATCGGAGGACCCGGACAAGGACATCAACCTTTACATCAACTCCCCCGGTGGAGTTGTCACCTCCGGGCTGGCGGTTTATGATACGATGCAGTACATCAAGCCCGATGTGACCACCGTTTGTATCGGCCAGGCTGCCAGCATGGGTGCGCTTCTTCTGGCCGCAGGCGCCGAAAAGAAACGTTACGCCCTACCTCATGCCCGGATCATGATTCACCAGCCCATGGGCGGGTTCCAGGGTCAGGCGTCGGACATTGCCATCCAGGCAAAAGAGATCTTGCGCATGAAAGACGCCCTGAACGACATCCTGGTGCGCCACACCGGCAGGAGCGTGGACGATGTCCAAAAAGATACCGACCGTGACAACTTCATGTCCGGCAAAGAGGCAAAAGTTTACGGCATCGTGGACCATGTTATCACCAATCGGGATGACTTGGATCATTTAACCGACACGGAGGCATGACATGGCCAAAAAAGACGAGCCCAATGATAATCTCTTCTGCTCCTTCTGCGGGAAGAATCAGAAAGAAGTCAAAAAGCTGATCGCCGGACCGGCGGTTTACATTTGCGACGAGTGCATCCAGCTGTGCAGTGAGATCATTGAGGAAGAGAATGAAAAAGAGGCGGGTGAGTTCGAGAACCTGATGATTCCCCATGAGATCAAGACCCGGCTGGACGACTACGTCATCGAACAGGACGTGGCCAAGAAAATCCTGGCGGTTGCCGTATACAACCATTATAAAAGGCTGGATACGACCGTCAACTCCGGTGACGTGGAGATTCAGAAGAGCAACATCCTGCTAATTGGCCCTACCGGATGCGGCAAGACGCTGCTGGCCCAAACCCTGGCACGGTTTCTCAACGTGCCTTTTACCATTGCTGACGCCACCAGCTTGACCGAGGCCGGCTACGTGGGCGAGGATGTGGAAAACATCATCCTCTCCCTGCTGCAAAATGCCGATTACGATGTGGAAAAGGCCAAGCGCGGCATCGTCTACATCGATGAAATTGACAAGATCGCCAGCAAGTCGGACAACCCCTCCATCACCCGGGACGTATCCGGAGAAGGCGTTCAGCAGGCCCTGCTCAAAATCATTGAGGGGACCACCGCCAGTGTTCCGCCTAAGGGCGGTCGCAAGCATCCCCAGCAGGACTTCGTGAAGGTGGACACCTCCAACATCCTATTCATCTGCGGCGGTACCTTCAACGGGCTGGAGCAGATCATCAACCGTCGCATGGGCAGTAAGCTTATGGGGTTCGGCGCCAAGGTGAAGAAGGAGAACGAACGCAGCCTTGGCGAGACGCTGCTCGAGGTCAAGCCCGAAGACCTGATCAAGTTCGGTCTGATTCCCGAGTTCCTCGGCCGGTTACCGGTAATCGCTACCCTGGATGAACTCAGTGCCGAAAGCCTGGTCCGGATTCTGACCGAACCGAAAAATGCATTGCTCAAGCAGTACAAGAAGCTATTCGAGATCGAGGGAGTGAACCTGCGGCTGACGGACAGCGCGCTGGCGGCCATTGCCGATGAAGCCCTGAAGCGAAAGTCCGGGGCCAGGGGGCTGCGCGCGATCATGGAATCATGCATGCTGGATATCATGTACGATATCCCCTCCAAGGAAGATGTCAAAGAGTGCGTGATCGGCGAGGAGGTGGTGCTGAAAAAAGAAGCGCCGATCCTGCTTTACGAACCCTCTAAAAAACAGGCCTGATACTAGCAACCACCGGCAGATTCAACGGATTGCCGGGGATCGAGGCAAACGATAACCTATGGTCAATATTCCGAAGTTTTTTAAAAATCAAGAGATGGAAGCCCTCACGGAAGTGCTTCCCATGCTGCCGCTGCGGGACATCGTGGTGTTTCCCCACATGGTGGCCCCGCTTTTCGTCGGGCGCGACAAGTCTGTCAGTGCCCTTTCCAGTGCCATGAACAAGGACAAGCGCATCTTTCTGGCCACCCAGCGAAACGCCGGCGTTGACAACCCCGCGGAAAAGGATATCTGCGATGTGGGCGTTATTGGTACGGTGCTCCAGCTGTTGCGACTGCCTGACGGTACCGTCAAGGCGCTGATTGAAGGGAAACAGCGAGCCCGCATCGAAAGGTACGTGCCCAACCCCGAGTTTTTTGAAGTCGAATTGTCCCTGCTGCCGGATGTTCTCGGTAACACCATCGAGGTGGAAGCCCTGATGCGCGGGGTGATAGAGAACTTCAGCCAATATGCCGGTTTCAACAAGAGCATCTCCAAAGAGCTGCTCTCCAAGATTTCCGCCATATCTGATCCATCGAAGCTGGCCGATTCGGTCGCGTCGCATTTTTCCTTTAAACTCGAAAACAAACAGAATCTGCTGGAAACCGCTGACCTGGGCAAGCGTCTTTCCCTGCTGGTCAAGCTGATCAAGCTCGAAATGGAAGTCTATGAGATGGATCAGCGGATCAAGGGCCGGGTCAAAGACCAGATGGAAAAAACCCAAAAGAACTACTACCTGAATGAGCAGATGCGGGCCATCAAAAAGGAGATGGGCAGCGTAGACGAGGGGGGCGACGAACTCAAGGATCTGGAAAAGAAGATCAAGCGCAAGCGCATGTCCAAGGAAGCATCGACCAAGGCCCGCCAGGAGTTCAAAAAGCTCAAGCTTATGACGCCCATGTCGGCCGAAGCTACGGTGGTGAGAAACTATATAGACTGGATGATCAGCCTGCCGTGGTTCAATAAAAGCCGTATCCGCAACGATTTGATCGAGGCGGAGAAAATACTCAACGAAGACCACTACGGTCTGGAAAAACCCAAAGAGCGTATCCTCGAATATCTGGCGGTGCAGACGCTGGTGAAAAAACTGCGTGGCCCCATCCTCTGTCTGGTGGGCCCTCCCGGTGTGGGAAAGACATCCCTGGCCAAGTCCGTTTCCCGGGCCACGGGGCGTAAGTTTGTTCGTCTGTCCCTGGGCGGCGTTAGGGACGAGGCCGAAATACGGGGCCATCGCCGCACTTACATCGGGGCCATGCCCGGAAAGATTATCCAGTCCCTGAAAAAGGCGGGGGTCAACAACCCGGTCTTCTGCCTGGATGAAGTGGACAAGATGAGCATGGATTTCCGAGGCGATCCTTCATCTGCCCTTTTGGAGGTGCTGGATCCAGAGCAGAATTACAGCTTCAACGACCATTATCTGGACATGGATTACGACTTGTCGGATATTTTGTTTATCACCACAGCCAACACGCTGCCAGATATCCCGCTTCCTTTGCAGGACCGCATGGAAATCATCCGGCTGCCTGGGTACACGGAGCTGGAAAAATACAACATCGCCAAAGAGTTTCTGGTGCCCAAACAGATCATCGCCAATGGCCTCAAGGATGAAAACATCGCTTTTTCCAAGGCGGCTATCTACATGATGATTCAGCGCTATACTCGTGAGGCGGGTGTGCGCAACCTGGAGCGGGAAATCTCATCCATCTGCCGGAAGACTGCGCGAAAAGTGGTCAACCAAAAGGACGAGAAAAAACACATTATTTCGGCTACCACCATCACCAGCCTTCTGGGGCCGCCGCCATTCAAGATCAGCCAGATCGAGGAAACAGATCAGATCGGCCTGGTGACCGGACTGGCCTGGACACAGGTTGGCGGCGAACTGCTGTGCGTGGAAACGCTGACCATGCCCGGCAAAGGGAAACTCAGCATCACCGGTAAACTGGGCGACGTGATGAAGGAGTCGGCCCAGGCGGCTGTCAGTTTCGTTCGTTCGCGATCCGACTATCTGGGTATCCATAAGGATTTTTACAAAGAACTGGATCTGCACATCCACATTCCCGAAGGCGCCATTCCCAAAGACGGCCCGTCGGCCGGGATTTCCATGTGTACCTCGCTGGTGTCCGCGCTGACCCGCCGACCGGTTCGGCGGGACGTGGCCATGACCGGTGAGATCACCCTTCGTGGACGGGTGCTGCCCATAGGCGGCCTGAAGGAAAAAATGCTGGCCGCCCTTCGGGGCGGGATCCGAAAAGTGATTATCCCCAAAGAAAACGAGAAAGACCTGAAGGACATCCCCAAGGTCGTCACCCGACAGATGAAAGTGGTGACGGTGGAACACATGGACGAGGTGCTGGTTCATGCGCTGGTTCTGGGCCAGGGGGAGCGGCTGTTCACCAACAACGACATGCCCATTCCGGTGGAACAAGGCGGCTCCGATCAGCCCCAGATATCCATCAATTAAAAAGTGTTAGCGCCTTTAATTTGGGCTTGACTTTGTCGGGGTGAATTGGTAGCTAAGCACTTCTTCTTTTGCCGGTACGGTAAAGAAGGTTCTTTGCAAATTCGGGCGGATAGCTCAGTTGGGAGAGCACCGGCCTTACAAGCCGGGGGTCACAGGTTCAAGCCCTGTTCCGCCTACCAGCCAACACGCTGATAG
>JAQYWF010000432.1 GCA_030145105.1 Desulfosarcina sp. | reverse complement strand
TGCAGCCGGCCGGCTTTTGCCTGCTCCAGAGCCTTGTGCATGATGTCCCGGGAGAGCTCGTGAATTTTGATGTCCATCTGAAGGGCCGTGATGCCCTCGGCGGTGCCGGTCACCTTGAAATCCATGTCACCGGTGTGATCTTCGTCACCCAAGATGTCGGAAAGGATCACCACCTGGTCACCCTCTTTCACCAACCCCATGGCAATTCCCGACACCGGCGCCTTGATCGGCACGCCACCGTCCATCATCGCCAGTATCCCGGAGCAGACGGTTCCCATGGATGAAGAGCCGTTGGACTCCAGAACCTCAGAAACGATACGGATCGTGTAATCGAAATCCTCCTTATCCGGCAGCACCCGTTCGATGGCACGGGTGGAAAGACCGCCATGACCGATATCCCGGCGACTGGGGCCCCCTACACGCTTGACCTCCCCCACGGAGTAGGGAGGAAAATTGTAGTGGAGCATAAAGGGTCGGTTCTCCTCACCGCTGAGGGTCTCCACCCGTTGTTCGTCACCGCCCGCGCCAAGGGTCAGGATGCCGAGCACCTGGGTCTCACCGCGGGTAAACAGAGCGCTGCCATGGGGACGGGGCAACACCCCCACCTCGCAGGTGATGGGTCGGATCTCGTCGAACCGCCGGTTATCGATACGACGGCCCTCTTTTAGAATCATGTCCCGACAAATCTGCTTCTGGAGATCGCCAAGAACGGCGCTGATCTCCCCGCGCCGATCCGCCATCTCCTCACCCAATGATTCGACAATTTGAGACTTGACCGTTCGCACGGCCTCGTACCGCTTCATCTTCTCAGGGATGATCAGGGCCTCGTGCAACGGGGCAGAGGCCTTTTCACGTAAACTCTCCACCAGGGCCGGATCTTTTTCCGGCGGGGTAAAGGGCCGTTTGGGCTTGCCGACTTCCGCCTTGAGCTGTTCCTGGATGTCGATGATGGGTTGAATGGCCCCGTGGCCGAAGAAAATGGCCTCCAGCATGTCCGCTTCAGTCACCACATCGCCGCCGCCTTCCACCATGACCACACCCGTACGTGAACCGGCGATAATGATATTGATATCGCTCTCCACCATCGAGGAAAGGGTCGGGTTGGCCACAAATTGACCGTCGATGCGTCCCACACGAACACTGGCAATGGGACCGGCAAAGGGGATATCCGAGATTTCCAGTGCCGCCGATGCGCCCACCATGGCCAGCATGTCCGCATCGTTCTCCTGATCCATGGAAAGCACGGTGGCAATCACCTGTGTTTCGAAACGGTACGCCTTGGGAAACAGAGGCCGAATGGGTCGGTCGATCAATCGGGCGGTGAGGGTTTCCTTTTCGCTGGGTCGTCCGATCTCCCTTCTAAAATAATTGCCCGGAATTCGGCCGGCCGCATAGATCTTTTCCTGGTATTCCACGGAAAGAGGCAGAAAATCGATATCTCTCTCGTTATTGGCGGAGACCGCCGTCACCAGAACCACCGTATCGCCGTATTGAACCACAACGGATCCGGATGCCTGTTTGGCAACCTTGCCTGCCTGAATGCTCAGGGACTTGCCCCCTACATCCGCTTTAAATATAAATTCCATTAGAATTCTTTCTCCCGATAATATTCCGGCAGCGGATTAAACATAGACCGTTGCCTGTAAAATTGCCGTTGGTCAGGTCTGTGGCCAAAAAACAGGGCTGCAGGATCCACCTATACCACCTGGCAACAGCGAGACGGTGGGCGGCCGCACCAGTGAAACCGGCAACAGGGCTCCGGCAACGCTCCGTTGCCGTTGTCGCATCACGTTAGCGCCGCAGCCCGAGGGTTTCGATAATAGAACGGTAGCGCTGAACATCGTTGCCTTTGACGTAGTTGAGCAGTCGGCGACGCTTGCCTACCAGCATCAGCAATCCCCGACGGGAATGGTGATCCTTTTTGTGCACTTTCAAATGCTCGGTCAGGTAGGAAATCCGATGCGTGAGCAGACCGATCTGGACTTCTGGGGAACCCGTGTCGGCGTCGTGCTGTTTGTATTTTTCAATGAGTTCTTTTTTGGTTTCCGCTGTGTACGCCAATGTTTCGTCCTCCTTAAAATGGTTACTGACTAACGTTTTGCTTTTCATCTGGGTTTAAACCGAACGGCCGCATCATGACCGGCGGTTTCTAAAATCAGTTAAAATCACTCGTCAACCCTATCGTTATCACCTTTACGCCGAAAAAACACAACAATAATTATACCTGCCCGTTGCCGGCGATTCGGCCAGAACGGCGATCAGACGGCCGTGCGGGTAGACCACCTTGAACACACCCTGGTCAGACACACGCGGCGGCATCGGAAGGTCTGCTTCCGACAGTTTCGTGCCGTTGCGAATCCTTTTGGCCAGCACATCATCGGCCACCGCAGCAGGCATGAATGGCAGCGCCTCATTCATGGGGATCACCGTTTCGCCCAACCCGCCTTGATCCCTGAGTTCCGCCAGCTTCTCGAGGCTGATAGCGGCGTCGATGGGAAACCCGCAACTGGCTGTTCTGCAAAGGGCCTTGAGGTGCCCGCCACAACCCAGTTTCCTGCCGATATCGGCACACAGGGTGCGAACATAGGTGCCGGATGAACAAGACACCGAGAATCGAACCGCCGGCAGATTGACCTCGAGTATTTCCAAGTGGTTAATCCGGACCGGCCGGGCAGGCTTTTCCACGGGCGATCCCCGGCGGGCCAGTTTATAAAGCGGCGTCCCCTGATGTTTCAGGGCTGAATAGACCGGGGGAACCTGAGTGATGGTCCCCACAAACCGCGAAGCCATTTCATGGACCTGTTCAGCAGACACCCCATCCAACGGATGCCGTTCAATCACGGTTCCCGTCGCATCCTGGGTATCCGTCACGGTACCCAGAACCAGTTCCGCCTCATAGACCTTGTCGCCTTTGAGGAAAAACTGGGAAAGCCGGGTAGCCTGGTTGATGCAACAGATCAGAACACCAGTGGCAAAAGGGTCCAGCGTCCCTGTATGGCCAACTTTTTTGACCCCGAGTATTTCCTTGACCCGGGCGACAACCCCGGCTGATGAAATTCCCTCGGGCTTGTCGACCACGACAATTCCGTTCAGTTCAGGTGCCATGTCCCGCCAAAACCCTCGGACAGGCTGTATATCGTCTTCTTCAGTTCTGCCAGACTGGACTCAACGGAAAATCCGGCAGCGCCGGCGTGGCCGCCTCCGCCGAAATCCGAGGCAATGCGGGAAACATCCACACTGCCATCAGATCGCAGGCTCACATGGAATCGTTTCCGGCCCTTGGACACGCCATTGCCGTTTTCCAACTCATGGATAAGGGCAGCGACCTTTACATCCTGAATCCGTCGGGCATAATTGATCAGGCCATCCGCATCCTCAGGCTGGGTGCCGGTATTTGACAGCATCTCCCGGGTAACCGTCATGATGGAGAGGCTCCCGTTGTTGGATATCTCAATGGAATCCAGAGCCAGGTTGAGCAACTTGATCCGTCCCAGGGAATAGGTACCATATACATGCTGGGCAACAGTTGACGGCCTGACCCCAAGAGCCACCATGGCCTCGCAAATGGAAAAGGCCGCCCGGTTGGTGTTGGAGAACCGGAAGGAACCCGTATCCGTCAGAATGCCGGTGTAGATAGCCGTCGCCATGGCCAGGTTCATTTCAAGGCCCATGGATTGAAT
>JAQYWF010000348.1 GCA_030145105.1 Desulfosarcina sp. | reverse complement strand
GCATCAGCGACTCCCTGATCCGTCTGTCCGTGGGCATCGAAGACACGCAGGACCTGATCGATGATTTTGAGAAGGCCTTAGCCAGATGAACCGAAAACAACAAATGGCAAGCACCAAAATAAAGAACAATATTCAAATACCAAAATCCAAATAAGATACAAACCAACAATTATTAGCAATCATGGGTATTTGCTATCGCCTTTGGCAATGTTTTAACAAGAATTAGTAAAGCTTTAGCGAATTTGAAATTCTTTTCTTCAGAATCATGAAGTTTGGAATTTTAGTCATTGTGATTTATTTGTCATTTGGTTTTTGGCTATTGTGATTTATTTGCTTAATAGGTTGCTGAAGGGAAATTCAATGGCCTTATCTAAACCACATTCCATTGTTACAGCGACCCTAAAGGATGCCGAACAATTGTTCAGGCTGATCCGCGATAGCTTTGCGGATGTGGCCGAGCGGTTCGAACTGACCCCGCAAAACTGCCCCAAGCACCCGTCCAATTATACCCGTAAATGGGTTGAAAGGGATCTGGCGCGGGGGGTGCGCTATTTCATCCTGTTTGCCGATGGCACTGCCGTCGGATGTGTCGGTGTGGAAAAACCATCGCCAACGACCGACGATAGACTTCCAGATAATGATGTTGACAAGGCAGAGCGAGGATGTCGTATACGTCATATGTCGACGAACGATAACGCCGTTCAAAATCATTATCCGGAAGTCTATATGGAACGGCTGGCCGTGTTGCCGCAACACCGCGGGCTGGGATACGGCAACCGTCTGGCCCGTCACGCCATCAGCCAGGCCCGCACATTAGGTGCTTCCAGCGTGGGCATCGGGATCATCGCCGCCGATGCTGGATTGAAAAATTTTTATAGGGCCCTGGGATTTGAAGAAGGGGAAACGAAAACCTTTCCCCACCTGCCCTTTGCCGTGGCGTTTTTGAACGTTCTGGTGTAATGGCAAGACAGTAAAACCAATAGAACAACAACCGACTATTCCCACAACAGCTTAACCCGCAACAAAGGATCTCCATGTCAGCTTCAGCACACCCCAGGGTTGTCATCAGCGGCAGCGGCCTGTGGACCCCCGACCATATCATCACCAACGACGAACTGGTGACCGCCTACAACGAATGGGCCAACCGCTACAATGACCAGCATGCTGCAGCCATCGCGGCAGGCCAACGGGAAGAAAAACCCCTCAGCTCGGTGGAATTCATCGAAAAAGCCTCAGGCATCAAACAGCGTTTTGCCTACATCAAGGATGGGATTCTGGATGTGGACCGCATGCGCCCGGTCATTCCGGAACGTCCGGACGAGGCGGTCTCCGACCAGGCCGAAATGGCCGTCCAGGCTGCCCGCGGAGCCATGGACGCCGCCGGCAAGACGGCGGCCGACATCGATGCGATCATCGTCTCCTGCGCCTACACCCAGCGGTCCTATCCCGCCATCGCCATCGAGGTACAGGAGGCCCTGGGCATCGAAGGCTTCGGCTTCGACATGCTGGTGGCCTGCTCGGCGGCCACTTTTGCCCTGCACCGCGCCTACGAAATGGTCTCGGCCGGCACGGCCCGCTGCGTGCTGGCCATCAACCCGGAACTGACCTCGCCCCAGGTCAATTTCTGCGACCGGGACAGCCACTTCATCTTCGGCGACGTGGCCACGGCGACAGTCGTGGAGGATGCCTATACCTGCACGGCGCCGCACCGCTATAAGATTCTCAGCACCCGGGCCAAAACCAAGTTTTCCAGCCATGTGCGCTCCAACTTCGGCTATGTCAGCCGGGCCAACGATGTGGACCCGTTCGGTGTCGACAAGCTGTTTCATCAAAACGGCCGCCGGGTGTTCAAAGAAGTATGCCCCATGGCGGTCCAGCACTTGACGGACCATATCTCACGACATGGATTGAACGTGCCCGACATCAAACGCTGGTGGCTTCACCAGGCCAATATCAACATGAACCTGCATATCGGTGGCAAGCTGCTGGGGCACGAGGCCACCTTCGATGAGGCGCCCATCGTGCTGGATCGCTACGCCAACACCGCCTCGGCCGGTTCACTGATCGCCTTTCACCTCTACCACCAGGATCTGAAACCCGGCGACCACGGCGTCATCTGCTCCTTCGGCGCTGGCTATTCCATCGGCAGCCTGGTGGTGAGAAAACGGTAATCACTATTGGAAATATGAGTAACCGGAAAAGCAATCGGCCAATTCGCTTTTTTATCACCCTGTTGGCCACATCATGTCTGATTCTTTCCGCCTGCGGCGTGATACGCACCACCTACCGTCTGGCCAAGGGAACCGTGGTCCTGGCGTACAAGGTGACCAAATTTGCCGGCAGCACCGTCTACACTGTCGGCAAATTCACCTTCGACGTGGCTACCGCACCGCTCTCCTGGCCGTTGACCCATGACGACATCGACACCATCGACGGCCTGTCCCCCAAGGAGGCCATTGCCCAGGGGCGCGTAAAGGCCTCACCCTATACTGTCCGGGGCAAGCGCTATGTGCCCATGACAATGACACAGGCCAAGACCTATCGTGAAAAAGGCATCGCATCCTGGTACGGCAATGAAACCTACCGGCAGCGGGGGGGCCACATGACGGCCAACGGCGAAGCCTTCAAGCCGGATGGGCTGAGCGCCGCCCACAAACACCTGCCCCTGCCCATCTTCGTGCGCGTGACCAATCTGGCCAACCGGCGCAGCATCGTCGTACGGGTCAATGATCGCGGGCCCTTTATCGAAGGGCGAGTGATCGATCTGAGCGCGGGAGCAGCCAAGCGGCTGGGCTTTTACAAACAGGGTACGGCCCGCGTGCTGGTGGAGACGGTCGAGCTGGAGGGGTGACGGGGTTGGCAGCGATTGAGTCTCTCCAATCCCAGTAAATAATCGCGGCTGGAAGCCGCTCCTACACGCAAGCGGAAGCCGCTGCGCTTGCATCTTTACGCCTTTTCTTGAGCAATCGCTCTACACACGGTAGCGATGAGCTGGATCTGGGGAACGATGCTGCCCAACTCAACATATTCGTCATGACGGTGGGCATTGGCCCCCACAGGCCCCATGCCGTCGATAGTGGGCGCACCCTGTGCAGAGGTGTAATTGCCGTCCGAACAGCCACCGGTGGAAATGGACGCAATCTTCAATCCCAGGTTCGACGCCTGCGCCTGGATCAACCGCCACAACACCAGCGTCCGGTCATCGGCTTCCATGGGAGGCCGATCGACGCCGCCGCTCACGGTCAGCGTAACTCCCGGCACGTGGGTGTGCGCCGGCAGCGATTGAAAAAACGCCTCGACCGGCGCCATGTCGCTTTTTCGTGCCACGCGGACATCCACTGACGCCCGTGCCTCGTCCGGAATGATGTTGGTCTTCTCTCCGCCGCGAATCACGGTCACGTGTGCCGAGGCACCCTCGCCGGCCTGGTCGTTGAACCGCTGAATGGCAATCGTTTGGTGGGCGATCTCCACAGCGGCGTTGACCCCCTTTTCCGGCTCCACGCCAGCATGTGCCGACGTGCCCCTGGCTGTGATCAAATAGCCGCCGCCCCCTTTGCGCTGCAGGACAAACCGGTGTCCCGGGCGGCAGGGTTCGAAGACGAACACCCGTTGGCTGTTGCGGGCATGGGCTTCGATCCATGATCTGGACGATGCCGAACCCGCTTCTTCGTCGCCGTTGAAACACACGCCAATCGACAATTGGTCGAGCACGCCATCGTGATGAAGGGCCTCCAGTACTTGCAGGGCGACCAGCAAGCCAGCCTTCATGTCGCAGACACCGGGTCCGGTGGCCCGGTCGCCGTCTGCGGCAAAGGGTCGTTTTTCCACTTCACCTGTCGGAAAGACCGTGTCCATGTGGCCCAGAAACATGATGTCGAAGGGCTGTTCTGTAGACCGGTTGCTGGCCTGCAGGCAGGGCACGCCCCTTTCCCCCAACTTTTCCAGGTGGACGGAGAAACCGATCGCCGCCAGCCGCCGACCTAAAAATTGCGCCACGGCCTCGATGCCGGCCATATTGTCGCTGCTGCTGTCGATGTTGACCAGGATTTCCAGATCGCGGATGTAATCGTCTTTTCTGCTTTCGATAAACGCTTTCATGTCAGTCTGCATTAATTTGTTTACCTTGAATTTGGCCCTATATGGAGGAGTTCCAGGCAGAGGCTGGAGGGCTTCAGAATCAAGGCGCCAAGGGCGAAGCCGTAGCCCCGCTACTGCGATCCCTTGGCAACGCCGAGTCTGGAGTCTTCCAGCTTCTGCCCGATTACGTCTGGCGGGCCAGCTTGGGATTCAGCTCATCCCTTAGCCAGTCGGAAAAAAGGTTGATAGCAACCACCAGCACGATCAGGGTGGCACCGGGGAACAGGGTCAGCCACCACATGCCGGCGTAAATGTAATTCTTGCCGATGGCGATCATCATGCCGATGGACGGTTCGGTGAGCGGCACGCCGACCCCCAGAAAGCTCAGGGTCGCCTCCAACATGATCACCACGGCCAGATCAACGGCCATGACCACAAAAATAGGCGGCAGCGCGTTGGGCAGGATGTGTCGAAAAAGGATGCGAAAGTCCCCGGCCCCGGAAGAACGGGCAGCGACCACGTAGGCATTGTCCTTGATCTCGAGCACGCTGCCGCGGATGGTACGGGCGTACTTGACCCAGTCGGCAATGCAGATGGCGAAGATTACCGTTACGACACCCCGGGTTTCAAAAACCCCCAGCAGCAAAACGGCCAGCAGGGTGGTGGAAAAAGCAAACACGGTGTCGGCCAGACGCATGACCAGCGCATCCAGAACGCCCCCATAGTAGGCGGCAAGCATTCCCATAACAATGCCAATAACGCTGGAAATGGCCACCACCGAAAAACCGACAATCAATGACGTGCGCAGCCCGTATATGATCGTGGAAAGAATCCCGCGCCCCTGGTCGTCGGTGCCCAGTGGGAAGGCCGGCAGACTGCCGTCCATCCAGGCAGGCGGAAGCAGGAAATTGCCCAGATCTACGGATACCAAATCATAGGGATCCATGGGAGCAATCAATGGCGCGAAAATCGCACAAAAGAAAAAGATCAGCAGAACGATGCTGCCGATCAGGGCGGACGGGTCCCGCAGATAGTTACGAACGTGCTGGGATTGAAGTAAGCGACTCATAGCTGGTCAACTCATATTACTTTCTTCGAACCTTAAACCTTGGTTAATTAAAAAGAAGCGAATTTCTTTTCCTGGAAATTGCATTCCGGACGGTTTCTTAAAAAACCCGAGATCAAAGCTGCAAATCCTGAGGAATGAGGCGTATTGATCATACTCCGCAATGACGGAGGATTAAGCGTAACGCAGATATCGGGATTTTTGAGGAACCGTCACAATTAACTACTCGTACCTGATCTT
>JAQYWF010000358.1 GCA_030145105.1 Desulfosarcina sp. | reverse complement strand
GCTAGCTCTTTCTTTCTTTCTTTCTGTCTTACACCAGCGAGGTTTCGCCATCTCGTTCTGCAGTTGACATCCTCGGCCTTGAATGTCGCGCCCAACGCCATCACGTTTGCAAACGTAACACTGGAGTCGGATAAGTATGTGTGTGTGCGGGAGACGTCCCCGTCTTCGCAGCTGTTGGTTGTGGATCTGGCAAACCCACAGCAGGCGCAGCGTCGGCCAATCACGGCAGAGTCGGCCATCATGAATCCGTCGGAGCAGATCATCGCGCTCAAGGCCAAGGTGGAAGGTGTCAATGGGGACAATCTGCAGGTGTTCAATTTGGGGACGAAGCAGAAGCTCCTGCGGACATATTGCATGGCGCTGCATCCGTCGGTCGACAGCAGGCTGCCCGTGCGGGAGCGATGCCGCGAATCGTGACTGCAGCTGTTTCCTCGGCATCGGCGCAACAACAGCACTGGCCATTGCAGGCCAGCGCTGCCGATACAGTTGCCAGGACAGGATTGACCAGCAGGATCGCCATGACCGTCAGGCAGAATAAACGCCCGGCTAGAAACGGGCGGTTGTGGCGTGGCAGCACTTTCATGGCGATAAACATAGATTAGCTACCACAATGTGTCAATTTAAAAATGCAGGTTTTTTTATTCGGCCAGCTTTCCGGCCGCGGCCAGATCTTCCAGACCGAGTGGGTCCAGCAGATAAAGCTTCTTGCCCTCGACCCGGATCAGACCCTGGGCGGACATTTTGGCAAAGATCCGTGAAAGCGTTTCCGGAATCGTGCCCAGTAGGCTGGCCAACTGACCCTTTGAAATAGCAAGCGTCACGTGTTCTGAATTGACCTGCTCCCTGGCCAGATAGATCAGGTAGGATGCCAGGCGGGACGGGACCTCCTTCAGTGAGAGGTTTTCGATCTGGACGGTAAACTGGCGCAACCGCATGGAGAGCTCGCCGAGCATGTTCATGGAGAGGGACGGGTGATCGGCAATCAGGCGCACAAACGAATTTCTGGGCAGAAAGAGGATATGGCTCTTGACCAGCGCCTGGGCATTGGCCGGGAACCGTGAGCCGGAGAAGACCGGCACTTCGCCAAATGGGTTGCCTGGGCCATAGATGTGCAGGATCTGCTCTTTTCCCTCCATGGATGTTTTGAAAATTTTTACCTGGCCGTCAGCGACGATATAGAACCCGTTGGCCTCCTCACCCTCCATGAATATGGATTCGCCGCGTTTGTGATATCGGTCGATGGTGATGCCGCTGATTTCATCGAGCTCCTGTTCCGACAGCCCCTTGAAAAGCGGGGTGATTGACAGAATCCGGCTTATTTTTTTCATTTGGCATCATCCTCCCTGCGGCTGGCCGACCCGCTTTAAGGCCTTGTTTTGCTTTTTCCGGTTGCAATACTCAAATTCGCAACTACAATTATAAGCATCGTCTACCTCCCGTTATGAAGTCCTGAGGCCTTGCGCACGATTCAGATAATTCTACGATTTGGTTGGTTGCTGCGATTTTCGAAAAAAGCGTTTTCTTTCAAATCGATGACGTTGCTTTGATTATTGATATAAGTCAAGGTGCGCTGGTCGTCAATCGTTTATGGTTAGAATGTCTCCAGGGCAGCACATGCAGATCAGCAAAAAAAAGAGTCAAAATGTTGACCCAGGTCAAGGGCAATGAAAATCTAAACCGGTAAAAGACGATTCACCGAGTCAAACAAGATTCGGCGGCAAGGACAACAAAAGCAATAACGGCAACGATAACAATAATCAGAATACCCACCATCTAAGGAGGAATCACCATGTTTTGTTTTCAGTGCGAGCAGACAGCCAAAGGCGAAGGATGCACCAAGGTCGGCGTATGCGGCAAACAACCGGACGTAGCGGCACTTCAAGACCTTGTGGTCTATGCGACCAAGGGCATCGCCCAGGTGGCACTTGAGGGGGCCAAGGTCAATGTCAGCGACCCGGCCGTCAACCAATTTACCTGCGAAGCCATTTTCTCCACCCTGACCAATGTCGATTTCGATCCGGCCCGGTTCGTCACCCTGGTCAATGAAGCCGTGAAGCATCGTGATGCGCTCAAAGCCAAGGTTCAGGCGGCCGGTGGCTCGGTCGCTTTCGCCGACGGTCCGGCTACCTTCGTCCCCGCGGCCGACCCGGCCGGCATGGTATCCCAGGGCGAGACGGTGGGCGTCAAATCCGATGCAACCGTTAACCCGGACATCCTCTCCCTGCGTGAACTGATCGTATACGGTGTCAAAGGCCTGGCTGCATACGCCGACCATGCCCGCCTCCTGGGACAGGAAGATGAAAAAATCTACGCCTATATTTACGAGGCCATGGCAGCCACCCTGGACAACAGCCTGGGCGTTAACGAATACGTGGGCCTGGCGCTCAAGTGCGGCGAGGTGAACCTGCGGGCCATGGAGCTGCTGGATGCTGGAAATACAGGCACTTACGGTCATCCCGTACCCACCGCCGTTCCCCTGGGTGCCAAAAAGGGCAAGGCCATCCTTGTCTCCGGCCACGACCTGAAGGACCTTGATATCATCCTGAAACAGACTGAAGGCAAAGGCATCAACGTGTACACTCACGGTGAGATGCTGCCTTGCCACGGCTATCCGGAGTTGAAGAAGTACAGTCATTTTATCGGCCACTACGGCACCGCCTGGCAGAATCAGGCCAAAGAGTTCGCCGCTTTTCCCGGTGCCATCGTCATGACCACCAATTGTATCCAGAAACCTAAGGAGTCCTACCAGGCGAACATTTTCACCACCGGCCTGGTTGGTTGGCCCGGCGTCACCCACATCGTAGACAAGGACTTCACCCCGGCCATTAAAAAAACCCTGGAACTGCCCGGTTTTGAAGCGGACGTCCCCGGCAAGCAGGTCATGGTCGGCTTTGCCAGAAACGCGGTCATGGGTGTGGCTCCCACCGTCATCGAAGCGGTGAAAAGCAAGGCCATCCGGCACTTTTTCCTGGTGGGCGGCTGCGACGGCGCCAAACCGGGGCGCGACTACTACACCGAACTGGTTGAAAAAATCCCCCAGGACTGTGTGGTGCTAACCCTGGCCTGCGGCAAGTTCCGCTTTTTCGACAAGGACCTGGGCGACATCGGCGGCATTCCCCGGCTGTTGGACGTGGGGCAGTGCAACGACGCCTACTCGGCCATCCAGATCGCTGTGGCCCTGGCCGGTGCCTTCGAGTGCGGGGTCAACGACCTGCCGCTGTCCATGATCCTTTCCTGGTACGAGCAGAAAGCCTGCGTGATCCTGCTATCCCTGCTGCACCTGGGCATCAAAAACATCCGCCTGGGACCCAGCCTGCCAGCCTTCATTACCCCCAACGTGCTGGATGTACTGGTGAAAAACTTCAACATCATGCCCATCGGCACCCCGGATGAGGATCTCAAGGCAATTTTGGGGTAGTAGACAGCGCAATAGCAGTACATTTTGAAAGATAATCGGCTGACGGGTTACCGGCAGCCGATTCAATCATCTAAATCACAATAGTCAAACTCAAAATTCCAAGCCGTATCATCGTGAAGAAAGGACATACCAAATCGCCAATTTGGGAGAAATAGGAGGCAACTGTAGGTTTTTGCCCTTTTTGAGATTTGGTTATTTTAATTTGGAATTTATTTGAAATTTGTTGTTTAAGTATTGGTGCTTGTATTTCGTTATTTGCGGCCCACGTTTTTCTTAACCGCACCGGTTTGTCCGGGTTAAACATAACTACGGAGAACGATTATGAAGTGCCCTGGACAGGATACCCTCTACTGGAAGCCCGGTGCCATTTATGAGGTTCCGTGCCCCAAATGCGGTGCCAACGTCGAGTTCTTCAAAGACGATACGGCCCGCAAGTGCCCCGCATGCCAGCACCGCTTCGTCAATCCGGATCTGGATTTCGGCTGCGCGGCCTACTGCCAGTACGCCGAGCAGTGTATCGGCACGCTACCCGAGGAGTTCTTGCTGCAAAAGGAAGACCTGCTCAAGGACCGGGTGGCCATCCAGATGAAACGCTATTTCCGGAGCGACTTCAAGCGCATCGGCCATGCCACCCGGGTGGCCCGTTACGCTGAGCGCATCGGTCGGGCCGAGGGGAGCAATCCGGCGGTAGTCTTGTGCGCGGCCTACCTGCACGACATCGGCATCGTCGAGGCGCAGAAAAAACACGGCAGCAGTGAAGCCCGCTACCAAGAAGAGGAGGGGCCGGCCGTGGCCCGTGAGATCCTTGAAAAACTGGGGGCCAAACCCCCACTGGTGGAAGAGGTGTGCGACATCGTCGGTCACCACCACCACCCGCGGGAAGAGGAGACCTTGAACTTTAAAGTGCTCTACGACGCGGACTGGATTGCCAACCTGGAAGATCAAATGAAGGAAAACAAACTCCAGCCTGAGAAGATAGAAACGATTATTACGCAAAAATTGATGACGGAAAACGGCCGGACAGAGGCCAGGAAGACATTGCTCAGTTAACAACCGGGGCCTGTTTATGGCTTCGACAAGACAAAATAATCGCCCCGGCTAACCGACGGTAAAAGAGAAAGCGACACCCATGAAAGTAACCCGAAAAATAATAGAAATCGATGAAGAACGCTGTGACGGATGCGGCGATTGCGTCATCTCCTGCGCCGAGGGCGCCCTGAAAATCATCGATGGAAAAGCCAAAGTGATTTCCGACAACCTGTGCGACGGCCTCGGGGCCTGCCTCGGTGAGTGCCCCCAGGAGGCCCTGAAGATCATCGAGCGTGAGGCCGAGGATTTCGACGAAGCGGCGGTGGAGGAGCACCTGGAGGCGAACCAGGCGAAGGAAGAGAAACAGACCATGCCCTGCGGCTGCCCGTCCACCCAGATCCAGAGCTTTGCTCCGACAGCCGGCTGCCAGAGCGCCAACACCCCCACCTCCTTTGAAAAGGCCGCCTCCGCCCTGACCCACTGGCCGGTCCAGATCCGCCTCATCCCGCCCACGGCTCCGTTTCTCAAAGGCGCCGACCTGCTGGTGACGGCCGACTGTGTGCCCGTGGCCTTTCCCAGCCTGCACCGGGATTATCTGGAAGGCAAGACCGTCATGCTGGGCTGCCCGAAATTCGATGATGTCCAGTCCTACATCGACAAGTTTGCCGAGATATTCAAGACGGCGGACGTGAAAAGCGTCACCACCATGATCATGGAGGTACCCTGCTGCTCCGGCCTGCCCATG
>JAQYWF010000389.1 GCA_030145105.1 Desulfosarcina sp. | reverse complement strand
CCCCGCCCTTTATGCCGGACTGGGTATTTTTCTGCCACTGATCACGACCAACTGCGCCGTGTTCGGTGTGTGCGTGCTCAACATCGACAAGGAGCTCGGTTTTGTGCCGGCGCTGGTCACATCCTTCGGATATGCAGCCGGTTTCGGCCTGGCGCTGATCATCTTCGCCGGGCTGCGCGAGCGCATCCTGATAGCCCGGGTGCCCAAGCCCTTGCAGGACACCTCCATCGCCTTGATCACCGCCGGTGTGATTTCCCTGAGTTTCTATGCCTTTCGCGGCATGGTATAGATTTGATTCAATAGGAGGTTTTCGTGACCATCGCTATCCTTGTCATGCTGGGCATTGGCGCAACCTGCGGCATCATCCTGAGTGTTGCCTCCAAGGTCTTTTACGTTTATGAAGACCCGCGCATCGCCGAGGTGGAATATTTCATGGCCGGCGCCAACTGCGGCGGTTGCGGCTTTGCCGGGTGCGGTGCGGCTGCCGTTGGCGTCGTTGAGGGCAAGGCCGGCCCTAACGTCTGTGTGGTCTCCGACTCGGAAGCGGCCATCAATATAGCCAACGTCATGGGGGTTGATCCGGGTACGGCCGAACCGTTAAAATCCCTTAATTCCTGCAGCGGCGGCGATCGCGCCGAGGACAAGTTCATTTACAACGGCGCCATGACCTGTGCGGCCATGACCGCCCTATACGGTGGCGAAAAGGTCTGCTCCATCGGTTGCATGGGCATGGGGGATTGCGTCAGATCCTGTCAATTCGATGCCATCTACATGGGTCCCAAAGGCTTTCCGGTGATCGACGAATTCAAGTGTGTGGGCTGCGGCGCATGTGAAACGGCTTGCCCCAAAGGGCTGCTTTCCGTCAAAACCATGTCCCAACGCCTGCTGGTCTTCAACCAGGAAGACCATGCCCTGGCTCCCTGCCAGCAGACCTGCCCGGCCGAGATCGACATTCCCAAATACATTCGCCTGATCAAGGAGGGCGACTACGAGGGGGCCGTCAACACCATTCGTGAACGCAACCCGCTGCTGCTCTCCTGCGGCCGGGTGTGCCCCCATCCCTGCGAGAATTACTGCCGCCGCGAAATCGAAGATGAGGCGGTTTCCATCAACCAGCTCAAACGCTTCGTGGCCGACTACGAAATGAACAGTGGCCGGCGCTACGCCATCCCCTGCGCGCCGGATACCGGCAAGCGCGTGGCCATCATCGGCGGTGGACCAGCCGGCGTCAGCTGCGCCTATTTCCTGCGACGCTTGGGCCACCATCCCACCATTTACGATGCCATGTCCAAATTAGGCGGTATCACGCGATACGGCATTCCCGAGTACCGGCTGCCCGATGAAGTGCTAGACTGGGAGATCGAAGGCATCTTGAACCTGGGCATCGACGTGCACTACAACACCACGCTGGGCAAGGATTTTACCATCCAGGGCCTGCGAGACGAAGGCTATGATGCTATCTTCATGGGCATCGGTGCCTGGAAGGACTACACCCTCGGCATCAAGGGTGAAGATTTAAAGGGGGTCTCGCAAGGCATCAACTTCCTCTCCGCGGTGGCCAATTCACCAGACAAGCGGGTTCCCATCGGCCGCCGGGCAGCGGTTGTCGGTGGCGGCAACTCGGCCATCGACTGTGTGCGTACACTCCTGCGCCTGGATTGCGAGGAAGTCTACATCGTCTATCGACGGACACGCAAAGAGATGCCGGCCAACGAGGTGGAAATCGTGGCCTCCGAACACGAAGGCATCAAATTCCAGTTCCTCGCCGCTCCCACGCGGGTCATCGACGATGGCCAAGGCAACGTCAAGGGATTGGAGTACCTGCAGATGGAACTGGGCGAACCCGACGCCAGCGGGCGGCGCCGACCGGTACCCATCGAGGGGTCGGAGACGATTCTCGACGTGGACATGGTCATCTCCGCCATCAGCCAGCAACCGGATATCGGTTTCATGCAAAAGGAAACGGACCAAGAGAATATTACCATCACCCGCTGGAACACCTTTGACAACGATCCGGAAACCCTGCAGTGCAGCGTGCCCTATCTGTTTACCGGCGGTGACGTGGCCACCGGTCCTTCCCTGGTGGTCGACGCCATCGGCGGCGGGCGGCGGGCGGCGCGTTCCATCCATCAGTACATCACCGGCGAGGAGGTCAAGGGAACCCCACGCTCCCTGCGCAAGCGGCATATCCCCGAATCCCTGTTCGCAACGGTTCCCGGCGTGGTCAAGTCACCCAGAACGCCCATGCCCGAGTTGCCCGTGGCCGAGCGCATCGACTCCATGATCGAGGTGGACCAGGTCATCACCGAGGCCGACGCCAAGCAAGAATCCAGCCGCTGCCTCGACTGCTGCCGGATCTGTTACAACCCGGATCTGCGCGACCAGAACGCCGCCTGAAATTCTCCTTCACAAAAACAATTAACGGTGCTGCCAATCCGGCGGTACCGTTTTTTTTTCTTGTACGTCGCCCGCTGACGAGGTTTACCTAAACGGCTGAGGTGTTCAAAGACGAAACCGGAAGGATACGTCATGCATTTCCTTTTTTATTTGTGATACACAAGTCGACGCTTTACCCACCTTGCGATTCTTATTTTAGCAGTTATGGTCAATACAGATGGAATCTGTTCCTTATGTAAAATCCCCTGCTGATAGGTATAGGGAGGTAAAAGAAATGCGAGATAGAAAACTGCAGAAAAAGCGTATTCAAAATGCCCTCTGGGGCCTGTTTATTGGTGACGCACTGGCCATGCCGGTTCATTGGTACTACAATCCGAATAATATCAAGAAAGATTTCAATGGAGGGATTACTGCATATGAAGCAGCAAGGCATCCACACCCTGAAAGCTTCATGGTCGGAATGGGATACCATCCTGACGTAAAAACCGCCAAACGGTTCAACAGGCCTTTTGACATCCTCCATGAACACGTTCGTTTTTACAGTACCAGCTACCACAGGATAGACATCAATCGATCCGAAAGGGATACGGAGCATGGTAATCCCACACCTTCGATTGATGAGCGCTACCATTATCACCATGGCCTTCAAGCTGGTGAAAATACACTGGGCGCGCATCTTCTCAGAGTGCTCATGCAATCTGTGTTATCCACCGGCCGATATGACCAACAGGTTTTTATTGATGCGTTCATTAATTATCTAGCAACACCTGGCCGTAATCGTGACCCATATGCCGAGATTTACATCCGACGATGGTTCGAGCAATACACGCGGGGGATGCCACCTCACGCCTGTGCCGAAATTCAGCGTCATTCATGGTCAATCGGATCACACGGAGGGTTAATTCGCCCACTTGTCATGAGCCTTCTCGCCGGCAGTCCTTACCAAGGGATCGGCCTGGCCATCGAGCATCAGAACCTCACCCATCGCTCTGAAAACAATGTCGCGGCATTGAGCGTGCTTGTTCCGCTGTTGCATGAATTGATATCAGGCAAGAATGGGGAGCAAGCAACGATAGCATATGCCCACCAAATTAGACTTCCCATGGTAACCGGAAGCGACCTCTTCGCACGGTATCGATCGGCTAACGGTCCAGGAAATATTCCTTACGGAGAGATGTGGCGGCTTCACACTCGGCTGGAGGATGTTCCCATGGACATTCCTCAATTGTTAAATACCTATGGTGAAGGGACCCTAACGCACAATCGTTTAGCCACTGCCTGTTACCCCGAACACGGCCTGCCAATGATGCTTTGTCTGGCCGTCCAGAACCGGTTCGATCTTGAATCTGCCCTATTGGCGAATGCCAATGCCGGTGGAGACAATGTCCATCGCGGCATGGTACTGGGTCTGCTGGTTGGTGCGGCGTCAGAGGAAGTTCCGGCAATGCTCAAGACAGGCCTGGTTGATCATGTCGACTTGGCAACCGAGATTGAAGCCTTTTCCGAGTTGGCAGTGACATCAGTCGCGTTCTGATGTTGACACAAGCCTCGTCCGCAAAGGGCCATGACCGGTCATCATCAGCCATAGGAGGGATAGATGAATAATCCTGCGGAAAAAGTCTTTGATCATCTGCGGGCAATATCTGTTCGAGCTTTCGAACTGATCCATGATCTTGATGCACGACGCAAGTTAATTGACGAGTATTTCTGCGTGCACCCGTCAACGTCTGAAATACATGGACAGTGGTATCCCGTTAATACAGGTCAGCTTCCTATGGAATGGGTGATCGCGAACGGTGCCGATCCCGATCGTCGAATCCTTTATATTCATGGCGGTTCCTGGATTTCAGGATCTCTTACCGGCTATCGCTCTTTTTTATCACGCGTATCGCAAGCCACGGGGGCCGTGGTCCTTTCGGTTGATTATCGTCTGGCACCAGAGCACAAATTTCCAGCCGGATTGGAAGATTGCACACGGGCCTATCAATGGATGCGGAAAAATGGTCCGGATGGCAAGGGACCTGTCTTGGCCGCGTACCTGATGGGTGACTCCGCCGGGGGTAACCTGGCATTGTCTACTCTTTTGAAAGTCAGAAATTCCAATTTACCTTTGCCTGCGGCCGTAATTGCCATTTCTCCGGCAACTGATTTTACCGGTGGAAGTCCTTCGTTGGTTTCTCGAGCTTCAGTAGACCCGATAATCAAGCCGGAAATTTTGCCCGCGCTCATCCCTATCTACCTGGGCAAGCATACTG
>JAQYWF010000191.1 GCA_030145105.1 Desulfosarcina sp. | reverse complement strand
GCTGATCACGTTAGAGACAACGGTTGCCAGGGAATGGGAGCTGTTTGTGAAGCGGGTCGTTGATTTTGTCTTGTCAGGGATCGGGATTGTTATTCACCTATCCGGTCTGGCTCCTCTGTCACAGTTAGGTAAGCTGGAGCAGATGGCTCTGCAACGGGCTGGACTGGATGATTCGGAGCTTGTGACGCTGGGGAGCCCAAATGCGATTCAATCGATCGATTTGAGATACAACCAAATCACGGAAGTGTCAGCTGTCGTTGATTTGCCGGCGCTCTCATCTCTGCTATTGTATGGCAATCCTATAGCGGATCTCAGCGATCTGGCTGGGAAGCTGATCCAAATCGACATCCCAGACCAGGGACAAGTCGTCGGCAATGGGGTCCGGACATAAGGCTGCGGCACCTTGTGGATGAAGGGTCATGTTGGGGTCCGGCTTTTCAAAGTGGTTGTTTCTGGCAATTTCGCCGGTCAGATGGACTCGATCGCTGATTTCTACTGGATTTCGAATCAGGTGGAATTGGGCGCCCAGGGATTCGAGGTATTCGCGCCGGTGGCGCATGCCGATGTATCGCGTGGTAGTACCGTCGGACCAGGTGCGTGAAGCGAAAATATCCGGATGGCCGTAGACTGGCACCGGGCCGGTCTGTTCGAGCACCTGCGGCAGTCCGCCGGTGTGATCGTAATGACCATGGCTGATAGCAATGGCCTGAATCGATGCCAGGTTTTTTCCCAAGCGCGCGGCATTGCCGCAGATGCCCATGCCCTGGCCGGTGTCGAAGAGCACATTACCGGCCTCGGTTTCGATGAAACAGGCAAACCCATGCTCGCCCACGACGCCGAAGGGATGACTCACGGAATTTTCGCACAAGATGGTCAGTTTGGTTTGCATAAAGCGCTTCCGGAAAAACGGTGGTTGACTGCAGCCCTATTGGGCGATCTTGCTTAGCCGATTCTGGATGTAAGCGTTGCGAAAGGCTTCATAGGGATCCAGGGAGGCGTTTTTCAGGGTTTCGTAATCGCCGATGCGAAAAGAGGTGTCATTGACAACCCTGACACTGTAGGCGACAACGTTGGTGGTGGTGGAGGTCAATTGTCCCGCATCCACATTGACCAGCTGCATGAACGAAACCGGGTTCAAGGCCCAGTCCCCGAGACTGCCCACCGTATCGCGAAGCGTCGACGGTCCGAACAGCGGCCAGACGATGAAAAACCCGTTGTCGACGTTCCAGTACCCCAAGGTCTGCCCGAAATCCTCTTCGGGCGGGTTGAACTGCGGTTTGTCTCTTACCACGTTATACAGTCCCAGACACCCGGCTGTGGTATTGACCATAAACCGGCAGAACTCGCCTTCCGCAGATTTCCATTTCCCTTGAAAGATGCAGTTGACAAAGCGAACCGGCGACAGAAGATTGAAAAAGAAATCTTTTACGCTTACCCGGACCGGTGTGGGAACGACCACCCGATATCCGGATGCAACCGGTTTGAGCACCCAAAAATACAACTTGTCGTTGAAGACGAACATGGCCCGGTTGAGCCCGGCAAATGGGTCGGCAACCACTTGCATCATCAGGTCTTTTTCCCCGGAACGGTTTTCGCTGGGATTGTCGAAGGGATCGAAGGGAACCGAATCAGCTGTTGCCGCGGCATCATCACCGGGCGAGGCGTCGGCGCTGGCTGTGGCCGGGAGGTCGGCCCATGCGAGACTTCCCATCAGCACCACTACCACCACGACTAAAAACGACCGTCTCGGTTTCATCGCCATCGATTGCTTCGCCGTTTGAAAGCCGCTTGCCCGAATCGGGCCAACCGCTGCCGATGCACCATCAGTTATGATTTTATCCGTTTTCAGCAAGACGTTTATTTTGTTCGGTCAGCTTTTCGTTGAGCCGCTGGATCAGTTGGGCCGGTTTATCCTTGCTCAGGATGCTGGCAAACTGGGTGCGGTAATTTTTTACCAGGCTAACGCCCTCGACAATGATATCGTAGACCATCCACCGCCCTTCACCGCCCTTGATCATCCGGTAATTGACCGGAGTGGATAATGTTTCGCGCACGATCTGGGTTTTGACTTCGGCATAGGTGTCCGAGTAGAAATCCTGCCCGAGGTAAACGATCTGCTCGTTGTGATACTCACCCTGAATTTTATCGATGTAGGTGTTACCGAGAAACTGGGCGAACACATCGGTGAATGCGGCCTTTTCCGAATCGTTGAAATCACTCCAGTATCGAGCCACGGTGCGCTTGGATATCTCATCGAAGTCAAACATCGGATAGACAACCTTCCAGATTTCGTCTCGCTGGGCCGTTTTGGTGCCAGCCACCTTGTATTGGGGATCGTTGAGAATCGCGATGACGGCATCGACGGGGGCTTTGATGGTCGCCATGGGTTCCATGGAGATCGCTGCCGCCGGGATTGTCGTCAACATAAAAAAAGCCAGTGCGCCGATCATATGTTTAAGGCTCATCTCATCCTCCGCAGTCTAAGATTTCATTTTGCATTCACGTCCTGCCGGTGCCGGCTGCGACGCTTTCTCACTGCCGCCGAGGTAGTTTCTTGAACCGCGATAGCGCGCGCATTTCCCGCGGATTGCAACAGGGAGGATGCATTGCCGGGCGGAATTATTTTTCGGCATCTCCGAAAACGTATTTGCTGACCAGTTCCTCGATGTCCAGGGCCGATTCGGTTTCGATGATCATGTCTCCAGTGTTGAGTATTCTGTCCGAACCACCCGGCGTCAAACGGATGTATTTATCGCCGATCAGCCCGGAGGTCTTTACCGAGGCGATGACGTCATCGGTAAGGATCACCCCTTTTTTTATTTTCAAATTGACAATGGCCACCTGCCGTTGATTGTCAAGTTGAATATCGGCCACCTGGCCGATTTCTACCCCCGCCATGTCCACAACGGCACCGGCCTTCAGGCCTGAAACCGAATTGAAGCGCGCATCGAGCGTATAATAATCGTCGCCGAACCAATCCATCTTTCCAAGCTTGATGGTGAGGTAAGCCACACTGATCAGGCCGATGAGAACAAAGACGCCCACCGCGGTTTCGACAGATGTTTTTTTCATATTTCCTCCGCAGCCGCCAAAGAAACCGATGCGGCTGCCATCGTTAGCGCTCGCTCAGCGCAGCTTGGGTTGCCTCCGGGTCCTGGCCCCGGATAAACTGCCGGATCGCCGGTTCGGTGCTGTTCTGGATCTCCGCCGGGCTTCCCTGAAAGATGATCCGGCCCTGATCCAGCATGGCGATACGCTGGCAGATGTAAAACACATCGGGAATTTCGTGACTGACCATGACTCCGGTAAAGCCGAAGGTTTTCTGGTATTGGGCAATCATGGCGTGGGCCGTATTCTTGCGGATGGGGTCCAGTCCCGTCGTCGGCTCGTCAAAAAGCACGATCTCCGGATCGGTCACCAAGGCCCGCGCCATGGCCACCCGTTTTTTCATGCCGCCGGAAAGCTGGGACGGGTATTTGTCCTCGATGCCGGCCAGGTCCAGTTGGGCCAGCTTATCACGCACACGGCGTTGAATTTCACGGAACGGAACCTGGCCCTTCTCCTTCAGCGGCAGGGCCACATTTTCATAAATGGTCATGGAATCAAACAGGGCCGTTCCCTGAAACATATAGCTGAATTTCATCTTCACCGCCCGGCGTGCGACGGCCGGCATGGCATTTATCGCCTGCCCCTGGAACCGGATTTCCCCTTGGTCGGGTTCCAATAGGCCGATGATGTGCTTGAGCAGTACACTCTTGCCGATACCGCTCTTGCCGATAATGGCCGTGACCTGCCCCTGGTAGATGGATAGATCCACGCCTTTAAGCACGGCATTGTCGCCAAAGCGCTTGAACACCTGATTAAACTCGATCAACGGCACAGTCATCTTTTTCTCACAGCAAAAACGACGTCAACACATAGTCGGCCACCAAAATCATCACACAGGACAAGACCACCGCCGACGTAGTGGACAGGCTCACGCCCTTGGCACCAAAACCTTCCTTGCGCAGGTGGGTCGTGTACCCTTGATAACAGCAAATCGTTACCACGATGGCGGCAAAGCAGAATGATTTGGCAAACCCGCCGTTGATGTCTTCCATCAGTACGCTGGACTCCACTCGGCTGAAATAGAGTCCGGAATTAATCCCCAGCAGCAGTGAGCCGGTCACGTAGCCTCCGATAATCCCCACCACATCGAATATGGCCGTGAGGAAGGGAAAACTGATCAGCGCAGCCCCCAGCCGGGGGCTGAACAGAAATCGCACGGGGTTGATGTCCATGGTCTCCAAGGCATCGATCTGTTCGGAAATGCGCATGATGCCAATTTCCGCGGCCATGGCCGAACCGGCCCGGGCCACGATCATGATGGCAGCCAACACCGGTCCCATTTCCCGGATCAGGCTCAAGGCCACCGCCGCTCCCAACAACCCCTCGGAACCGAACTTCACCAGCGTGTAGTAACCTTGCAGGCCTAATACCATTCCCGTAAACGCACCGGTGAGGCAGATCACGAACACCGATTTCGTGCCGATAAAATAAACTTGGTCGATGATCTTGTCCGCCTGGAGGGGAAACGAAAAAAGATAGATGACGCCGCGGAAAAAAAAGATGGCCACCCGGCCAAATTCCTGGACAGGGGAAATGGCCATGCGGCCGAGACCGGCCAGCATATTGGTGATTGTGTAGGATTGAGTCATCAATTGAACCGTAAGAATTAAAAATCAACTTTCAGTTCGCTCGCTAACCCCGCCGCAAGCGGCGGGAAATGCGCTCGCTATCGCGGTTCAATACCACATTTTTGTTTCTCAACGGACGTGGTGGTGCGTCGGGTCGGCGTCCTGAACGACTGATAAGCTTATAGAAATACCTGAAATTGCCGGAAATGTAAAGAAAAGAAGGCAATGGCGTTACCGGACGGCTGTTAACTCATGCCTTTGACGCGTTTGCCGTTTTAAGATAACCAGTAGCCACATCACCCTAGCTTTAGAGGCCAGGAAATCTTCATGACCAGCAATGGCACCTATGCCCTGATTTTCAGCTGTTCGGCACCCTTTCAGGCAGTCGCTGGAAAACTCGGATCCGTTTTTATATCAAGTGGATACTGGATCTACGTGGGCAGCGCTTTCGGCCCCGGCGGTCTGCGTTCTCGATTGTCCCATCATCTGAAGCCGTCGCACCGGCCCCACTGGCATCTGGACTATATCAAGAGCGCCCTGCGTCCGATTGAAATCTGGACCACCACCGATCCGGTCAAACGCGAGCATGATTGGGCGGCACTTTTTTCTGCCCGCAATGGGGCATCTCGCCCTATTGCGGACTTCGGTGCCACGGACTGCAAATGCCGCTCACACTTGATCCACATGATCCGGCCGCCGAGCTTTTGTCGTTTTGAAAAGCAGGCCCGCAGGGTCATACTGGCACATGGTCCACTCTTCAGGTTCAATCTGACAAAAGGCCCTTTCATTGCCTGAAACGATCGGCACCAACGCATGAATTCGGCACTGCGGACAACCCCACTTTTGGGCTAATGTTCGAATCTCTTGACTTCTAACCGGCCGTTTCCTACAGTGCTCACCAATCGACATTCGCCTGCAGGCCCGTCCGGTAATTTCCCGATCCACGAGAGGAGTCGCCCATGACCGATACCGTTGACACCATCGATGATCTGTCCCAGGAGCAGACCGCGCGCCTGGTCATGGATGTCATGCATCGGACCATCATCCACTATGCACTCTGGTTCACCGAAATCCGCCACCAGATGGGCATGGAAAAAGCCCTGGAAGCCCTGTCGGTCGCCTCGGAAAAAAGCATGCGCATTCAACTCAACCGATTTTCCAAGCTTTTGGGGTTCGAGATGCACGACGGCATCCCCAAACCACTGCTGAACCTGCCAAAAAAAGATCTGCTGGCGCTTCTTGACGTCGCGGCCATCAACTGGCTGGCCAACGATGGCGTCTGGTTTCAGTCCGTGGAATTCACCAGCGGCATGAACGACGCCAAGCGCTGCAACGACTCATGCTGGGCCCACTTTTCCCCCGTCGAGGCCTGGGCCGTCAAACGGTTCCTGAAACTCGGCGACCAACCTGGCCTAAACGGGTTGAAAAAAGCCTTGCGTTTTCGTGTCTACGCCCGGATCAACGAACAGTCCTTTACCGACGAGGGGCCAGGCGCCTTCATTTTCCGCATGAACGAATGCCGGGTCCAGGTGGCCCGCAATAGCAAGCAACTGCCCGACTACCCCTGCAAATCCGCCGGTCTGGTGGAGTACACCTATTTTGCCCGTGCCATCGACCCGCGCATTCAAACCGAATGCATCGCCTGTCCCCCGGATGACCATCCGGACGATTGGTATTGCGCCTGGCGTTTTTCGCTCGAGTAAAGGACAAATAAATGGCCCCATCAAAAACAAAACAGACGCCGGATGCCGGCCACACGCACAAGGCCTACCAGGGCATCCGGCAAATGCTGTTTCACAACGAGATCGTACCGGGACAGAAAATCGCCTACAGGGATCTGGCCGAACGGCTGGGCATGAGCCAAACGCCGGTGATCCAGGCCCTGAAGTGGCTTGAATTTCAAGGTCTGGTCCGACACGAGCGCCATCGCGGATATTACACCGAACCGGTCAGCATCCAGGAAGTGGAGGAGATCTACGATTTTCGGGAACAGATCGAGTTGGCCCTGCTGCCTCGAACCCTGGCCCGAATGGACAACACAGCAATAATCAAGCTGGAGGATGCATTAAATGCCCACCTGAAAGCCTCGCGGGAGATATACCTGTACGGCCGTCTGCTCAAGGACATGGAGTTTCACCTGACGCTGTCGGGCTTGTCCGGCAACCGGGTTCAGCATCAGACCCTGCGACTGCTGTTCGACCTGCTTTATCTTAAATATGGAGGGAACATTCTTTTTTCCACCTCGATGGACAAAGCGGACACCGCCCACAAAGAATTGTTCAGCCACATTCGCGACAACCAGCTGGCAGAGGCCAAAGCCGTGCTTTCCCGGCATATCAACAGCGTCAAAAACCACGTACTCAGCGGACTTGAACGTCTGATGAAGGAAAAAGACAAGGCCGGTTTTTGAACCGCGATAGCGAGCTCATTCCCCGTCGCTTGTCGGAGCGAAGCAGAAATCCCACTCATCGGGGCAGCGGTGAGGGTTCAATACATCGGCTTGCCAAGTCCGCCTTTAACTTCAGCACCGCCAATTCTTTGGCTTTGGCCTCCACATCCACCGTAATGTCCAGGTCCCGCCAGCAATCGGGGAAATCAGCCGGATCGATATAGTCGTGATGGGGCCGGCACGGTCCCGTCTCCCACCCGTTTAGCGGACTGGAGAGATGAAAAAGCGGCTCACGATGCCAGGTGGAGATAGCCGCTGAGGTAACATCTTCCAGGTTTTTTCCGTCGGGCAGACAGCGGTGGTGATGAACATCATAAACGAGGGGAACGCCGGTTGCCGTGCATACGGTCAACAGATCCGCCGGCGTGTACACCCGGTCATCGTTTTCCAGCGTCAACCGGCATTTCACGTCCGGGGATAACCGGTCGATAACCGATACCAATCGCTTCAGCGCCGTCCGCTTGTCGCCGTATGCCCCGCCGCCGTGGATGTTGATCACGTCGGCAGCCACCCATTCGGCCACCTGGGCATGGTATTCCAGATCCGCCACCGAGCGTTTGACCACGCCGGTATCAGGTGAAGAGAGCACCAGAAACTGATCCGGGTGAAAGGAGGTCCGGATGCCGTTTTTACGGCTGAAGTTCCCGCATTGCTCGAAACGTGCAACAATCTGGTCTCCCCCCGGCAATTCATTCAGCTCATATCCGGCATCGGGATGGGTTTTTACGGGCAGGATCTGGCTGTTGATCCGAAAGGCGCCAATGCCGTTGTCAGCGCAGAATGCCAATGCACGGTAGAGCGAATGTGCGTTGTGCATACAAATGGACGCAAGGTGCGTCGCCCGAGCCGCCCCGGGCAGCGACAGCAGATACTTGGCCGTGGTGCGCCGGAATTTGATGGGTGCCTCTCGAAAAATGCAGCAAAGGCCTAGACGGATCATGGCATCACCTCACCTTTTCGTGATTCTGCGTCAACATTCTGATCGTTCTCCCCTGCTGCTGCTGGCCACCATCCCAGAAGGCCGCAGGCATCTTGCCGCATGGTTTCCAGGATAATTAAAAGCCACCACAAAATTTCCTAAAGCCTGTCCTGAAAAGACCGATGTTTTATCGTAGCACGCGCGATAGCAGGCGCAACACCCTTAAACGGACGATAAGGATCGATGAACGATGGACAGCCTGACCCAGATAATAAAGAAAGTAAACCGGTTGGAGCCCATTCCAACAGTCATCCACAAAGTTTTGGATCTCGCCGACAACCCGGAATCGTCGCTGAGTGACCTGGTGGAGGTGGTCGAGCGGGATCCGGCCATCACTGCCAATCTGTTGAAAACGGTCAACTCCGCCCACATGGGGTTGCCGGTCAAAGTCGATTCCGTCAGCCAGGCTGTCTCCATGCTGGGGTTGCAGCAGGTCGTGGAGATGGTACTTTCACAAAACCTGTCCGGCAACCTGCAGCGCTCCCAGAAAGGATATGGCATGGCCAAGGGAGACCTGTGGCATCAAAGCCTAGCCGTGGCCATGGTCGCCAGAACCCTTGCCGGCCAGCGGGATCTAATGAGTCTTCCGGCCATTTACACCGCTGCCCTGCTCAAGGATATCGGCAAGGTCATTCTCCACGAGTATGTGGCCGACCAGCTTCCGGCGATCCAGAAAATGGTGGCCGAAAAACGCATGAGTTTTGTCGAAGCCGAAAAAGCGGTGCTGGGGATCGATCACCCCGCACTGGGGGGTATCATCGCCAAACAATGGCATTTCAGCCCCCATATGACGTATATGATCGAAAACCACCACCTGCCCAATCCCGCATCGCGGAACGACCCGGCCACCGCCACCCTCTATCTGGCCGACATGGTGGCCATGATGGTAGACACAGGCATCGGCGTGGACCGACTGGCCTACCATGTATATCAGGATGTCTTCAACGACTTTTTCACCGACAAAGAGCAGCTCAAAAGCCTGATGATCATTTACAAAAGCTTTCATCGGGTCATTCAAGGTTTTATGGAAGCCGCCTGACCCCGTGCCACTTGACAAACCTGCATCTAAAATTAGCTTCTCCTGGAACGATCATGAAGAGTGGCCAGAGGGACCTGGCCCGCTGATCGCCCGGCAACCTGAAAGAATAAGGTGCCAATTCCAGCCCGAACGGGAAACATGCGGCCCCATCTGAGAGGCAACGATCCCGCCGCCGTCTTCCCCTTGAAGGCGGCGGCTTTTTTGTTTGACCTTGAAAACCTGATCAAGATATTCAGCACGTAATGGCACATT
>JAQYWF010000175.1 GCA_030145105.1 Desulfosarcina sp. | reverse complement strand
TCCGTCCAGAAATGAGGGATTTTGGTCGAGATCAAGGCGTGCGAAAAATTTTACCGGAGGCATATAGTTGATATTCCGAGGATAAAATTTTTCGCGCAACGCAGAGATCGGGAAAAATAACCATTTATGGATGGGCACTACTTAATTCGCCTCAATCCTCGGGATTAGCAAGCCTTGATCTCCGACGTTTTACGAAGCCATCCTACAGAGGCCGTTTACGAGATTGGAAAGCATGAAACCCGTAATAAGCAGTATTAATAGGTACTACCATGAATACACCTTTTCCCTTTGACGGTATGCTGGCATTTGCTTTCCTGTCGGTGTTTCTGCTGATGGGCGTGGGCCTGCGGGCCAGGGTGGGGTTTTTCCAGCGTTTTTTGGTGCCCAGCTGCCTGATTGGAGGCGTGTTGGGGCTTGTGCTTATGCATACGGGGGTGTTTGGCATTGAATCCGCCACCATCGAGGCGTTTGCCTATCATTTTTTTAATATCTCTTTTATTTCAGTGGGATTGACCCGGGACGACAACGGCAGTCAACCCAAAACGAAAAAGCAGACGATCAGAGGGCCGGCCTGGATGGCGCTGATGCAGGGGCTCACCTTTCCCATGCAGGCGGTTCTGGGAGGATTGATGGTGATCCTGTTGAGTTGGTTTGGCGTCCAGCTTTTTCCCACCTTCGGATTCCTGGTGCCTCTGGGATTCAACGAGGGGCCGGGGCCGGCCCTGTCCATCGGCAAAGTTTGGGAGGGCGTTGGGTTTGCCGATGCCGCCACGATTGGATTAACCTTTGCCGCGGTGGGTTATTTTTTTGCCTTTTTCGTTGGCGTGCCGCTGGTGAACCGGGGCATCCGCAGCGGACGGGCCACCTTCGGCCCCCGACAGCTTCCCAAGGATTTCCTTACCGGCATTCTCAATCGACAGGGGACGGTGGAATCTGCCGGCCGGCTGACCCTTCACTCGGGAAATGTGGAAACCCTGGCCTTTCAGTTGGCTCTGGTGGGAGGGGTGTACGGCATTACCTACGGGTTCATATCGTTTCTCGGTGGTTTTTTGCATGCGGATGTGGCCAGAATGCTTTGGGGGTTCTTTTTCTTTTTCGGCCTGGGCGTAGCCCTGGTGGCCAAATGGGTCATGAAGCGGCTTGGCATCCAATACCTGGTTGATGCAGGTGTGCAGCGCCGGATTACCGGTTTTTCCGTTGATTACCTGATTGTGGCCACGGTGGCAGCCATTGAATTGAATATCGTCTGGGATTACCTCTTGCCGATCAGCCTTATCGCCCTGATCAACGGTATCATGACCACGGTGCTGGTGGTTTATTTTGGCCGGCGCCTCTCTGCGTACAGTCTGGAGCGCACCGCCGCGATATATGGCGTCGTCACCGGTACAGTATCTTGCGGACTGCTGCTGCTGCGGATCGTTGATCCGGATTTTAAAACACCGGTAGCCTATGAGCTTGCGGTGATGAATGTGTTCTCCCTGCCGGTGGTTGGGGGGTGCACGATTCTGGTGAATGGTCCCCTGTGGTGGGGCTGGCCCCTGTGGGCGGCCATCCTGGTCTTTGCCGGTATCATGGCCGTCGCCCTGACCTTGATGAAGTTGATGGGGCTGCTCAACGGTGCATCCCCGGATCGCCGCATTAATGATGATTATCGTTCTGTGGACCGGTTGAGCTCCTGAAATATAAAGGCTCGCTTTATATGGGATTCTCCTGAATGTTGGTCACAAAGCGGTCCAGAAGGTCGTAGAGTCGGGAAAGGCTTTGGATCTCCACATGCTCCTCCACGGAATGCTGGCTGCTGTTGCCGTCGGCGCCCCACACGATGCCCGGGATGTTGAACTGGGACAGGAAGCGGGCGTCGCTGGCGCCGTGGGCGATGCCCGTACAGGTACCCGTGGCCAGGGCCAGCAGCCGCTCCCGGAAGGATGATTCGGGACTGATGAACAGGGGTTCGCGCTCTATCGCAATTACCTTGCCAGTCACGGCTGCCTGGATTCGTTGGACCAGGTCGCCCACATCGTCATTTTCCGTGTAGCGGACATCGAAAATGGCTTCAGCTTCGTCCGGCACCTGATTGACCGAGTCGCCGGCGTGGATCACGGACAGATTCATGGTGCGATGCCAGTGTTCCGGCTCTGTAAGCCCTTCGAAGAAGCCTTTTACGACGAGGCAATCCGCAATCAGTCTTTCGATGGCGTTTTCTCCCTGCCAGGGCCTTGCACCATGGGCCGTCTTCCCGGTGGCAACAACTCTGAGACGCAAGATTCCCTTTTCCTTGACCACGATCTTATTTACGCGGCCACCGTCCAGGGCGATGCAGAAATCGCAGTTGATTTCGCCGAGAGCGCTGCGGGCACCATTGTATCCGCCGACCTCTTCGTCGCCGGTGATCAGCACTCCCAGGGGAAGGGTGCCGGCACCCATGCCCTTGCGTCGATTGGATTGGATCCGATTCTTCAGCAGCACCATGGACAGGGCCGCGGCGTATTTGTCATCGATGGCACCGCGTCCGTAAAGCCTGCCGTCCCTTTCGATGGGTTCGAACAACGGATCGGTTGCGTTGACCACGTCGATATGTGACATCAGCAAAAGAGGGGTCTGCCGGCGTGCCGGCAGCACACGAAGCGATGGAACGCCGTTGCTCTGCATGAATGTGCAGACGATATCGTGGTCCTTAAACCATGTTTCGATGAACCGGGCGCACTTTTGGATCTCTTCCGGTCGGGTGTGGGTGGATTTAAAGCGGATCAGATCTTTGGTCAGGTCGACGATTTCCCGCACGGTTGCAGATGATTTTTCAGATGGATTGTCGATAGGTGACCTCCTTGATTGGGACTGGTCATTTTGGTTGGCGCTGCTCCGTGGCAAGCTGCGGGGAACGTTCTGTCTGTCGTAGTTCATGTTAATCTCAATCAGCCTATTTTAACGTAAACCCGATTTGAATGTAAACGATTGCTTTTGGTTAAAGCGACCATGCCGAATCAAGTTGATCTATCGAATGGCGGGGCGTGTTCATGCCGATCAAAGAGACGATTGAATACCGCGACGGTGAGGGTTTTGGAAGACACGGGTGGCATTTCTGGCGAAAGCGCTGGTGGATTAGACCGATGTTGCTGACACCTTCCGGCCGCTGGTGGCGTCCAGGTAGATGGCTGAAAGGGCCAGGACCACTCCGACCCACGCCATGGCCGACGTGGCTCTGTTGAAGAACAAAACATCCCAGACAAAGGACAGTGACGGTTGAAGCAGTAAGATCAACCCGGCAATGGCGGCGGGAATTCGGGGCAGGGACTGAGTGATGAGCAGCCACCCCATCGTCTGACACATCAGGCCCAAAGCCACGAGTGAGAGACCACTCTGAAGATCGGGGATGGCAAAAGATTCACCGGCCCGTATTATTTCCAGGGCAAGATAGAGTGCCGTCGAAAAGGAGACCACCATCAGGCTGAGGGCCGCCGACGGTTTTGACGGATGGGATTGAAGTCTTCGCAGGACGATCGGGAACCCGGTGTAAAAGACGGCCGTGGAAAGGCCGTAATAGATGCCAATGCGATAGTCCGGGCTCAGCGGCTCCCAGTGAATACCCTCGATCATGAACAGGCCTGCCACCGCCAGGGGCACGGAAAGGATAAGCCGTGGATTCAGCCGTTCCCCGAACAGGATCACACCAGCAACCGGTACCAGGAACACCTCAAAGTTGCCTAATATGGTGGCCAGTCCCGGTACCACATGGGCAATGCTGCGGTGCCATGTATATAAATCCAGGGCAAAGAAGATGGCGGCAAGCAGCGATAACCTTAGACAATGCCATCCCCGCCAGAGTTTTTCACGCCGGGCAATCAGGATGACCATCAAAAAAAGGCCACCGAAAAAACCCGGTAAAACGCGGAAACTGTGGGCGTGACATGGGCCAGTTTTACCCAAACTGCGGAAAAACTGATCATCATGGCGCCGAGTGTGGTTCCTAGCATGGCATGGTTGAATGGCCGGGCGTTGTCAACGCACATGATGCATTTTCTTTCAATGATGGGGAGACGTGAACCGCGACGGCGAAGGCATTCCCAGCCGCTTGCGGCGGGGTTAGCGAGCGAACTGAAGGTCGTTTTTTTTTCCTTACGGGGAATCTTCAATTCGGCCTATTAGCAGGATTCTCTCCAGATCCGCAATCGTTAATCCGTTTACAAAACGATGGCTTTACCTCTGCGGCCCGTGATCTTCTCGTGGCCCTTTTGTGTAAGAAAAAGTATTACACGATAATCAGAAATACCCCAATTGACCATTTTCAGATGTCTTGTTAGCCTGAAGGATAACCACTAGTATTATTACGCTCTGTGGCGCGAGGTTTTCTGGCCGCCGCGGATAACCCCACCATAAACGCAGGAGGAACGAATGAGGAACAAGTTTTTTACCATTGCAATTGGAGTTTGCGCAGTTCTGATGATAACGATGACCTTTTCGGCCGACGCCATCGCCAGAGACATTTACAAGTTCGGTGGTGGCCCCGCCGGTGGTACCTTCCAGTTCATGGCCGGTGGCATCTCCACCTATCCGCCCGTAAAAGACATTAAGGAATTTCGCGTGCTGGCCGGCGCTTCCGGCGGCAGTGTGGAGAACATGCGTAAAGTAGATTCCGGTGCCTACGCCATGGGCGTTACCTATTCCGGCCATGTTTACCTGGGCCGCAACGGCCGAATGAAAAATGACACCAAGAAATATGAAAATGTAATGGGCGTGGCTTATTTTTACGGTGCACCGGCTCAACTGGTCGTCAAAAAGGGCGGCGGTATCAAGAGCATGAAAGACCTGGCCGGCAAAAAGGTTGGCGTGGGCAATGCCGGTTCCGGTGCCTTTGCCAACTGCGAACTGTTTTTTACCCACATGGGTGTCTGGGACAAGATCGAGCGTAATGCCATGGGCTACAACGACGCCGCGGCTGCCTTCGGCAACAACCAGCTGGATGCCTTCTGGCTGTTCACCGCTTTCCCCAGTGGCGCAGTTGTCATGGCCGCCCAGCAGAACGATATCGAGATGATCGACCTGGGTGCCGAAGCCACGGCTTCCGGTTTTTATGACAAATACCCCTATTTTTCAAAACTGAAGGTTCCTGCCGGAACATACAAGGGTGTGGATACGGATACCCCATCTTTTCAGGACTCCGCCCTGTGGGTGGCCAACGCCAAAGTACCGGCAGATGTGGTTTATACCCTGCTCTCCAAGATCTATACTCCTGAGGGGTTGGCACACATGGTCAACGTGAAGAAGACTGCCAAGGCCATGAGCATCGAAGACGGAATCAAAGGTATTGTTACCCCACTGCATCCGGGTGCCGAGAAGTTCTGGAAAGAAAAAGGCATCTTGAAATAAACCCAACCAATCAAGGGTCGACGGTGATTGCCGCCGGCCCTTTCTATACCATAAATTAGATAACCTCCCATCAACAATGCAGGGGCCGCCGTGTACGATCAACTCAAGCGATTCGAACAGATTATTTTCGATGTTCTTTCGGTACTGCTGGTGCTGTTTTACTCCTATGCTGCCGTGGTCCAACCAGCATCCACCCAATACCATCGGGGTATTTACGTCATCATCACCTATGTGCTGGTGTTTCTGCTTTACAAATCCAAATCGCCCGTCATGCGGGTGGTGGACTACATCCTGATCCTGCTCTCGATCATCTGCATCGGCTACTGGATACTCAATTTCGAGGCGATCAACTACCGCACGGGTGCGGAAAACGCGATGGACCGGACCATAGCGGTGGTCGGGGTGCTCATCGGCATCGAACTGGCCCGGCGGGTGGTGGGTAATGCCTTCGTGATCATCGGCACGGTGATGATCCTATACGGCGTATTCGGCCCCTATGCCCCGGACCTGTTTGCCCATCCGGGTGACACCTTTCCCAACCTGTGCACCACTATTTACTACATGAGTGACGGGGTCTTCGGCATCATGGCCAACGTACTGGCCACCTACGTGATCCTGTTCGTCCTGTTCGGCGCCTTCCTGGAAAAGAGCGGCGCCCAGAAGTTTTTCATCGACTGGCCCCTGGCCGCGGTGGGACACAAAATCGGCGGACCGGCCAAGGTGTCGGTCATCGCTTCCGGCCTGTTCGGTTCCATATCCGGCAGTGCCATCGCCAATACGGTCTCCACGGGAACATTTACCATCCCGATGATGAAAAAGGCCGGCTTCCGGCCCCACATCGCCGGCGGCATCGAACCGGCGGCCTCCATCGGCGGCATGTTCATGCCCCCCATCATGGGGGCCGGCGGGTTCATCATGGCCGAGCTGACCGGCGTGCCCTACTCGCGCATCATGCTGGTGGGCATATTTCCGGCATTCATGTACTTTTTCAGCGTGTTCGTCATGGTACACTACGAAGCCAAGATGTATAACATCGTGGGTGAACGGTCCGAACACAGCGCCATGGAAATCCTGAAAAAAGAGTGGTTCTTCGCCCTGCCCCTGATAATCATCACCATCTTTATGCTGTCCGGCTACTCACCGGGCTACTCGGCCATCCTGGGATTGGCCACCTGCATTATCGTCAGCTACAAGTACCAGGAGACCCACATCGACTACACCCTGGCCGTCGTCATGGCCCTGGTTCTGGCCACGCAGATGATCTCGCTGCTGCTCAGCAAGACCGTCGGGCCCGAGGCGGGCAGGAGTTTCAACCACATGGTTTCCGAAAAGACGATGGTATTCTCCGGAATCGCCCTTTGCGTGATCTGGTACTTCATCAAAAAAGATCATCGCCCGGCCATTCGTGCCGGGCTGAAGCGGTTCGTAGAAGCCTCCCGGTCCGGGACGGAAAACAGCCTGAAAATAGGCGCCACCCTCGGCGTCATCGGCATCATCATCGGCGTATTGACCTTTACCGGACTGGTGCTGACCTTTGCCGACATCGTTATCGAACTGGCCGACGGTTCTCTTGTACTCACGATCCTGTTTATCGCGCTGGCCTCCCTCGTCCTCGGCATGGGGGTGCCGGTTACCGCGGCTTACCTGATCACGGCGGTGGTGGCCGTACCAGCCCTGACCCATCTGGGCATCAACGAAATCGCCGCCCACATGATCGTCTACTGGCTCTCCCAGGATTCCAACATCACCCCGCCGGTGTGCATCGCCGCCTTTGCGGGGGCGACGATCGCCAAGGCCAACATGTGGCGCACGGCCTTCGCCGCCTTCAAGTTCGCCAAGTTTTTATACCTGGGGCCGTTTTTGTTCGGCTACGTGCCGGCCTTTTCACTCAACGGCAGCGCCATGGACATCATCAAGGCCTTCATTTTGATTATCCTTGGTACCTGGCTCTACTCTTATATTTTGAGCGGCATCTGGATCAAGACGATTATCGGGTGGTTCAAGAAAGCCCCGGCTGCCTGATCGATCCCTGATAGCCGCGACGCGTTCGCGCACCCAACTTTCAATCCTGACGAAAACCCTCGCCTTAACGGGCGGGGGTTTTCACATTTAATCCTCGTTTTTGTGTCAGCAAACAAATCACAATGACTAAATTCAAAATTCCAAACTGTGCGATCTTGAAGAAAGGACATCCCAAGCATCAATATTGACGAACTCAAAATGACACTAAACCGTTGGTGTTTGTTCTTATTTGAGATTTGGATAGTGAAATTTAGAATTTATTTGGATTTTTTTATTTGAGACTTGGTGCTTGCAATTTCTTGGTTCCGGTTTAGGCACAAGAAATATTGGCGTTACCGGAAGCTACGGCAGGGTAATGTGTGCTCCAGCGACCACCAGGTGGCCTTTTGCCAGACGACCATCCTGATGCAGGACTATTTTTTTTAGATCAAAGGCTGTTTTCAGGCGGCAGATATTCTGTTTATGCAGACCTTGAACGCGGGAAACCATCCTGGGGTGGACAGATATGGTCAGGGGGTCCGGCTGTTTTTCCATGCGGTCCAGCGCGGATGAAATGGCATCGAGAACAATTTCACCGTGAACCAGGTGACCGAAGGCCGGGTGGTACGGTCCGGCGATAAGGCCGCCCGCCCGGGTCAACCCGTCCGAGGCCTGAAGTCCCATGCGGACGACCGGTATGTGATAGGTGTTGAAATAAAGAAATAGCCGCTTCACCAGCGTGACACATGCTGCCAGCGCCATGGGGTGGTAGCGACAGTCTTTGAATCGTCTGGCCAACATGCTGCCCTCCAGGACAAGGGTGGGATAAATCCTGACAAAATCAGGCGCTAACTTGGCGATTCGGCGGGCCGTTTGCATGGCGCCGTCGTCGTCGTCCGCAGGAAGCCCCACCATCATCTGCAGGCCCAGCTCATATCCCCGCTTTTTCAGCAGATCGGCGGCCACGACCGTGTCCAATGCACGGTGCCCCCTCCCGGCGGCATCGAGAACCCGATCGTTCATGGACTGAACACCTAATTCCACCGTGGAGACCGGAAACCCGTCCAGCAAGCTCAGGGATTCCTGACTGATGGTGTCCGGTCGTGTGGAGAAGCGAATGCTGTCCACATCCTTTGCCCGCACAAAAGGCATGACTGTCTCCAGCAGTGACCGGATGGTTTCTTTTTCAAGTCCCAGAAAGCTGCCGCCGAAAAAGGAGATTTGGGTGGTGGAGGGCCGCTCTTTGCCGTAATTTAAAAATCGATTCACTTCCTGTTGGATCTGGTCCGCCGACGGTGTCTGGGCGCTCTTGCCGGTAATGGCGCGCTGGTTGCAGAAAATGCACTGGTGGGGACACCCCAGGTGGGGAATGAAAATAGGGATGATCAAAGGCTGGCCGACCGGTCGGCCATCGTCCCGGGCATGCATGGTCAAGCGGATCGATCCAACAGATCAAGGCCTGCACGGGCGGCCGCCTGCTCGGCCATTTTCTTGCTTTTCCCATCGCCTTCGGCGGTGATCCCGGCCACGGTCATCTGAACCCTGAAGGTCTTGTCGTGATCCGGGCCAATCTCATCGACGACCTCATAGCGGGGCACTTCGTGATAGGTTGATTGGACGCGTTCTTGAAGCATGCTCTTGAAGTCGGTTTTATAGCGCGTGTGGTTGGTGCTGCGAAGCCGCTCACGGAACTGATGGTCCACGAACCCAAAGGCGGCATCGAATCCACCATCGAGATAAATGGCGGCGATCACCGCCTCGGTGGCATCTGCCAGGATCGAGTTTTTTTCCCTGCCGTCGGTCATCGCTTCCCCTTTTCCCAGCAGCAGGTGGGGGCCAAGACCGATCTCCCGGGCGATGGCGGCCAGTTCGGTTTCATTGACCAGTTGCGCCCGGTTTCTGGACAATTCTCCCTCGCTCAGATCCGGGTATCGCTCCATCAGAAGATGGCTGATGGCCAGGTTGAGCACGGCATCGCCTAAAAATTCCAGGCGCTCGTTGCTGCTGATGCTGGTTTGGGGCTGCTCGTTGACAAAGGAGCTGTGGCGAAGCGCAACCGTCAGCTGTTCGGATTTGTTGAACCGGTACCCGAGCGCACGTTCCAGGTTTTCATGGGTGGCGATTTCGGGAGTCGGGTCATGCATGCTCATTGCTCCAGGCGCGCCATCAGGCGTTCATAAAATGAATAGGGTACATGAAAGTTGCCCGCACCTATACCCATCTGGATCCCCGGGGTAACGGCACCGTGAAAATCGGTACCTCCGGTGATCAGGAGGTTGTGCTTCAGGGCCAGCTGGCAATAACGGGCTGTGGCGGCTTCGGGATGTTCGGGATAGACGGCCTCGATGCCTTCCAGCCCCATCTCTTTGAGCGTCAGCAGGAATGGCTCGAAGTTGTCTATGTCGGCCACGTCATTCAGATACGGGTGGGCAAGCACCGCCACACCGCCTGCGGATTTTATGACCGCAATGGCATCAATCATCGGCACGCGGTGTTTTTCGACATATGCCGGTTTGTTTTTTCCTAAAAACCGATCGAATGCGTCGTCAATTGAATCAGCCAAGCCTTTGGCAACCATCAGTTGGGCAACGTGGGCTACTGTGAGACTAATCTTTTTTCGTATTTTTCCATATTTTTCTTGTGATGAGGGTATGTGTGTAGTTGGATGATACTTCCAAATCGATTTATCAACTAGGGCTGAGGGGTTTTTAGGGGACAAGG
>JAQYWF010000376.1 GCA_030145105.1 Desulfosarcina sp. | reverse complement strand
GCGGCGCTGCGGCGCCTCGTGGCAGCCGGCGACCGGGCGGCTGCGCTGCTCCGGAAGCAGTTGGCCCTGCCCCAGCGGCCCCCGAAGGGCCTGGCCCGGCTGATCCGGGAGCTGGACGACCCCAGGTTCGTCGTCCGCCGCAGAGCCCGGAAGGCCCTGCGGGCCCGCGGCATGGTGGCGGTCCCCATCCTGCGGCGGGCGGCGGAGGCAGGCGCTTCGGCCGACCTGCGTGCCCGCGCAGCCGAGATCCTCGAGCAGATCCTCCCGACCCAGGCCCCCCAGAACACTATTGCCAGTGCGTTGATCGGCAAGCTTAAATAGTGGCAAATCACAGGAGGACGCATGAACGATGACATCCAGATATACCGCCCCAGAAACAACGTCCGGGTTGTCACGGCGACATCCCTTTTCGACGGCCACGATGCCTCCATCAATATCTTCAGACGCATTCTGCAGAGCACCGGCGTCGAAGTGATCCATCTGGGCCATAACCGATCGGTGAAGGAAGTCGTCGACGCCGCTATCGAAGAGGATGCCCAGGGAATCGCCATTTCAAGCTACCAGGGCGGCCACCTGGAATTTTTTAAATACATGGTGGATCTGCTCAAAGACGGTGGTGCCGGCCACATCAAGGTGTTCGGCGGCGGCGGCGGCGTCATCGTTCCCGAAGAGATCAAGGAACTGGAAGCATACGGGGTGGCCAAAATCTACACGCCGGAAGACGGAACCCGCATGGGACTCCAGGGGATCATCAATCACATGGTCCAGCTCATGGACTACTCGCGTGCCGATGGCGCCAACCTGGATCTGTCCGGTCTGGACGCGGACAACAAGCTGCTCACGGCCAATCTGATTACGGCCCTGGAGCAGGCCAAAGCCAAAGAAAACGGTCATTTGGCCAAATTCCGGCAGGAACTCAAAAGCAGGATCGGCGACCGGAAAGTGCCGGTGATCGGCATCACCGGCACCGGCGGCGCAGGCAAATCCTCCCTCACCGACGAACTGATCCTGCGCATGCTTCATGACCTGAAAGAAATCCGCATCGCCATAATCAGTGCCGACCCGTCCCGCAGAAAGACCGGCGGCGCTCTGCTGGGCGACCGCATCCGCATGAATGCCATCAACAGCCCACGGATCTATATGCGTTCCATCGCCACACGGCGTTCCCATACGGAGATTCCCGATGCCCTGGAAGAGGTGCTGGATGTGGTCAAGGCGGCCGGATACGATCTGGTTATCGCCGAAACCGCCGGCATCGGCCAGGGGGATTCCCACATCATCGATCTGGTGGACCTCTCCATGTACGTCATGACCAGTGATTTCGGCGCCGCCTCCCAGCTGGAGAAGATCGACATGCTGGATTTTGCCGACATCGTCGTGGTCAACAAGTTCGAAAAGCGCGGGGGTGAGGACGCGGTGCGCGACGTGCGCAAGCAGGTGCAGCGCAATCGCAATATCTTCGACCGCTTGCCCGACGACATGCCGGTGTTCGGCACAATTGCCTCCAAATTCAATGACGACGGCGTCACCGCCCTGTACCATGCCCTGCTGGACGGAATCCGGGAAAAGACCGGCGTGGCGTTTGAATCCAGCCTGCCGCGGCCAGACGCCAAGCAATCCACCTCCAAGACCATCATCATCCCGCCGGAGCGCACTCGCTACCTGGCGGAAATTGCCGAAACGGTCAGAACCTACCATCGCGAAACCCAAAGCCAGGCCGAAGCCATACGGCGGGTGTGGCACCTGGAGGAGGCGGCTGCGGCCCTGACCGAAGAACGCCTCGATGGCGACACACCGGTTCTGGTGGAACGGCTCAAGGGTGAAATCGCCAACCAGCGCGAGGCGCTTAACGGCGAAACGGAAAAGCTGGTCAAGGCGTGGGAGACAACCCAAGCGGCCTATTCCGGTGATGAGCTGGTTTACACGGTCCGCGGCCGGGAGATCCGGGTGCCCTTGTACAGTGAATCGCTCTCTCACCAGAAGATCCCCAAAATCTCTCTGCCGCGCTTCACGGATCCCGGTGAAATATACAGCTGGCTGCGGCGCGAAAACCTGCCCGGCTACTTTCCTTTCACCGCCGGGGTGTTTCCCATGAAGCGGATGGGTGAAGATCCCACACGCATGTTTGCCGGCGAAGGCGACCCGGCGCGCACCAACCGGCGATTCAAGCTGTTGTCGTCCAGCAGCGATGCCAAACGCCTCTCCACTGCTTTCGACTCGGTGACCCTGTACGGCTACGATCCAGACCGCCGCCCGGATATCTACGGCAAGGTGGGTAATTCCGGGGTGAGTGTTTGCACCCTGGATGACGTGAAGGTGCTCTACGGTGGATTCGAGCTGTGCGCCCCCAACACCTCGGTCTCCATGACCATCAACGGACCGGCCCCGATCATGCTGGCCATGTTCCTCAACACGGCCATCGATCAGCAGGTGGACAAGTATGCCGCGGAAAACGGCCGGCAGCCGTCCGCCGAAGCATACCAGCGGATCAAGGCCATGGTGCTGGAGAATGTGCGCGGCACTGTGCAGGCGGACATCCTCAAGGAGGACCAGGGTCAGAACACCTGCATCTTTTCCATCGATTTCGCCCTGAAGATGATGGGGGATATCCAGCAGTATTTTATCGACAACAACGTGCGCAACTTCTACTCGGTCTCCATCTCCGGCTACCACATCGCGGAGGCCGGGGCCAACCCGATTTCCCAGTTGGCTTTCACCCTGGCCAATGGCTTCACGTACCTGGAGTACTACCTGTCCCGAGGTATGTCCCTGGACAGCTTCGCACCCAACCTCTCTTTCTTCTTTTCAAACGGAATGGACCCCGAGTACACGGTCATCGGCCGGGTGGCTCGCCGTATCTGGGCCGTGGCCCTGCGGGAGAAGTATGGGGCCTCAGTGCGCAGCCAGATGCTGAAATATCACATCCAGACATCCGGGCGCAGCCTGCACAGCCAGGATATCCAGTTGAATGATATCCGTACCACCCTGCAGGCGCTGTGCGCCATTTACGACAACTGCCAGAGCCTGCACACCAATGCCTTCGACGAGGCCATTACCACCCCCACGGAAGAATCGGTGCGCCGCGCCCTGGCCATTCAGCTGATCATCAACCGGGAGTGGGGGTTGGCCAAAAACGAGAACCCCTACCAGGGCAGCTTCGTCGTCGACGATCTCACCGACCTGGTGGAAGAAGCCGTGCTCATGGAGTACGACAAGATCACCGCCCGCGGCGGCGTGCTGGGGGCCATGGAAACCGGCTACCAGCGCAGCAAGATCCAGGATGAGTCCATGTACTACGAGATGCTAAAGCATACGGGTGAATACCCCATCGTGGGCGTCAACACTTTCAGGGATCCCCATGCCGACGGCGCCGATCTGCTGGAAGGGGCCTCCTGCATCGATCTGGCGCGGGCCACCACCGAGGAGAAGGAATCCCAGCTCAACCGACTGAAAGACTTTCAGACCCGCAACGCCGATCAGGCCGCTGAGGCCCTGACGCGGCTCCAGAAGGTGGCCCTTTCCGGCGAAAACATCTTTGCCGAGCTGATGGAAACGGTCAAATGTTGCAGTATGGGGCAGATCACCTGCGCGCTGTATGACGTGGGGGGGCAGTATCGGCGCAATATGTAAGAAAAAAGTGTTAAGTTAAAAGTGTTAAGTGTTAAGCTAAGGAATCCTGTTGATTTGTAGCCTACAATCGGTCCTGATCCGTCGCTTAAAACTTAACCACTTAACACTTAAAACTCGCATCAACCATAATGCATCAGGCCCAGGTACGTTCATTGGTCTGGTATAGATTCAACGACAGGAGATATTCCATGAACGAAGCAGTCATTGTCAGCGCGGTGAGAACACCGCTGGGCAGTTTCAACGGATCGCTGGCCGGCATCGGCGCCACGGACCTGGGTGCCATCGTCATCCAGGAGGCCGTCAAACGGGCCGGCATCGAGAAAACAGAGGTAAACGAGGTTCTCATGGGCCAGGTGCTGCCCTGCGGTTACGGCCAGAACCCGGCCAAGCAGGCGGCGGTCAAGGCCGGTCTGCCTTGGGAGGTCGAGGCGATAACCGTAAACAAAGTCTGCGGTTCTGCCCTGAAAACCGTCATGCTGGCCGCCCAGGCCATCCAGACCGGTGATGCCGAGGTGGTGGTCGCCGGCGGCATGGAGAACATGAGCATGGCACCCTACTACCTGGAAAAGGCGCGCTTCGGCTACCGCATGGGACCGGGCCAGCTCCAGGACTCCATGATTCACGACGGCCTGTGGGACATCGTCAACGATTTTCACATGGGCATGTCCAACGAACTCTGCTCCGAGCGCTACCACGTCAGCCGGGAAGACCAGGACCGGTACGCTGCCGAATCCTACCGCCGGACACTCGATTCAATCAGCAGCGGTCGTTTCGACGCCGAAATCGTGCCCGTCTCCATTCCCCGGCGCAAAAGCGAACCCATCCTCTTCGCCAAGGATGAGTGCGCCCGTGAAACCTCCTATGAGGACCTGGCCAGGATGAAGCCGGCATTTAAGAAGGAGGGTGTCGGCACTGCCGGCAATGCCTCCATTATCAGCGATGGTGCAGCCGCCATAGTGGTCATGTCCCGCGAAAAGGCCGAGGCATTGGGATGCACGATCATGGCCACCATCGGCGCCCAGGCCTCATACGGCATTGACATGAAATACGTCCTGGTGGCGCCCATCTGGGCGATTCCCAAATGCCTGAAGAAGGAAGGCATCGGCATCGATGACGTGGACCTGTTCGAGGTCAACGAAGCCTTTTCCGGATCCACCGTCTCCGCGATGAAAGCGTTAGAGCTTTCCGCCGAAAAAACCAACGTCAACGGCGGCAGTGTGGCCTTGGGACACCCCATCGGCGCCAGTGGCTGCCGGGTGCTGGTGACCCTGCTGCACGAGATGATCCGCCGGGACAAAAAAACCGGACTGG
>JAQYWF010000071.1 GCA_030145105.1 Desulfosarcina sp. | reverse complement strand
TGCCCATATCCGCACCGGCGGCAGACGCGGCTTTGAGGACGGCCAGAACCCCGAGTTGATGCTGGCACTGGCCGAACGCAAGATCCCGGTTCTCAAGGGCTGGGTGGCAGCCAAGGCCCACGGCGGAAAAACGGTGGAAAAGGTGACCCTCTCCACCGTCGAAGGCACCGTCAAACGCGAGTTCCCCTGTGACCTGCTGGTGGCTTCCGCCGGCCTGACGCCCGTGACCGGTCCCTTTATCCTGGCCCAGGCCGAGATGGGCTACGACAGTCACACCGGTTACTTCCTGCCGACGACGCTGCCCGAAAAGATGTTTCCCGCCGGCCGACTGACCGGCGTCAACAACCCCGCCGCCATCGAAGCCTCCGGCCGCCTGGCCGGCCTCAAGGCCTCGGCTGCCACAGGTGCAGATCTGGGCAAGGCCGTTGCCACCGCCGAAGCGGCCGCATCGGTCCTTCCCGGCCCGGAACGTGGCTGCAAGCTGGTTACCGCGCCAGTCAAGGGCCGCAAGAGCTTCATCTGTTTCGACGAGGACACCACTATCAAAAATATCAAACAGGCCATCGAGATGGGTTTCGATGTCCCCGAACTGATCAAACGCTTTACCTCAGCCGGCACCGGCCCAGGCCAGGGCGGCATCCCAGGGCACAACCTGCCCTTGTTCGTGGCCAAGTACACGGCCTCCATCAACACGCCGGTGCCCACCACGGTGCGTCCGCCGCTGGTGCCCACCTTCCTGGCCACCTATGCCGGTTACAACCACCACATGTTCAAGCACACACCGCTGCACGACTCGCAGATCAAAGACGGCGGCATCTTCCGCAACATCGGCGTCTGGCAGCGCGCGCGCTATTTTTCCGACGATTTCGACTGCAAGGAAGAGATTCTCAACGTACGCAACAACGTGGGAATGCTGGATGGCTCGACACTGGGCAAGTTCCGCATCCACGGACCCGACGCCTTGAAGGCCCTGCAACGAGTCTACGTCTCAGACATGAGCAAGGTCAAAGAAGGCCGCATCAAGTATTCGGCCATGTGCAACGACGACGGCTGCGTCATTGACGACGGTGTGGTGGTCAAGCTGGGTGAAAACGACTACTACTTCACCACCTCCTCCGGCCGGGCCGGGCAGACCGTGGAATGGATCCGCTACCACACCCGTTTCGACGGCTGGGATTTCTCCCTGGTCAACCTGACCGACGCCATGGGGGTGATCAATATATCCGGCCCCAACGCCGGAAAAGTGCTGGCCAAGGTGGTAGATGTCGACCTGTCCAGCAAGGCATTCCCCTTCTCAGGCTACCAGGAATTTACAATCAAGGATGTCATCTTCGTGCGGGCCATGCGCTTAGGGTTCGTGGGTGAACTTTCCTATGAGCTGCACGTACCCTCATCCTACACCCAGGCGGTCTGGGACATGCTCAAGGAAGCCGGTGCCGAATTCGGCATCCGCAACTTTGGAGTGGAAGCCCAGAACGTGCTGCGCATGGAAAAGTGCCACGTCATTCTCGGCTCCGAATCCGAGCAGCGCACCAATCTGCTGGACCTGAGCCTGGGCTTTCTCTGGGACCGCAAGAAGGCCGATGCCAAGACCGTAGGTGCCGTGGCCCTGCGCCAGGCCGAAAAAGATGTCGGCCGACTCAAGCTGGTGGGTATCCGCATGGAAGATGACAACCGGCCCGCCCGTGACGGCGCGCTGATTGTCGACAACAAGGTTCGCGGCTACGTGGCCACCATGCGCAAGAGCTTTTCCACCGGCCAGGCCGTGGGTATGGCCCTGGTGGAGTCCCAATTGGCGGACATCGGCACCCGGCTGGAAATATTCGAGGATGAATGCAACGGCGTTCGGCTGTATGCCAGGGTCGTTGCCATGCCGTTTTATGATCCGACTGGCGAACGAATGAAGTCCTGAGCTAACATTGCATTTTAAGTGGCTCGGCATGTCGAATTGAACGATATACGATAAGGCTGTGTAAAGTTTTAGGTGTTAAGTGTTAAGAGAAGGAATTCTATCTTTATTAAAAGTAAAAAAATAGATTCGATCCGCCGCTTAGCCCTTAAAACTTAACCCTTAAAACTATTAAATACTTCGACCTCTCTATAAAACGATTATTGTACAAGATATGAGGTATCTGTCATGATTGAGATAAGAAGACAATCGCCGGTGCAGTTCAGGGTCAGCCCCCGCAACACCGAGGTGCGCGACAACTGGACGGTGGCGCTGGAATACGACGACGAGGGCCAGGGCCCCTGGCTGGTGGACCTCGCTCACAAGACCCGCTGGGACTTGCAGGACAGCAAGGTTGGTGAGCAGCGGCCCTGCGACCTGGATGTACCGGCCACTCCGGGTTCGAGCACCTTTGCCAACGACACGCTGGTCAACCGCATGAACCGCACCCAGGCCTCCATCTATCATTTGGGTGCAGCGGCACCGGCCCTGCCCGATTTTTCAGGCTACACCGACGTCACCGAATCCACGGTCTTTCTGGCCCTGTTCGGCCCCAAGGCGTTTCTTATCGCCGAAAAGCTGAGCGCCCTCGACTTTCTGGACCCGGCCAAGCAGGCACCCTTTCTTTTCCAGGGCCCCTTTTGTCATGTGCCCTGCCAGATCGTCACCCTGGAAAAAGCGGCCGACGGCAGCGGCGGGTTCCTGCTGACCTGCAGCCGGGGGTACGGCGACAGCATGATTCACGCCATACTGGAAGCCGGATCCGCGCTGGGGCTGCGGCCGGGCGGCGAAAACCGCTTTTCCGCCTGGATTCAAGGTCTTCAGGGGTAGTGGGCGTGTATCCCGTTATTGCACGGATCAACAGGATCGAACCAAGGACTGAAGCGGCGGATGTGTGCTTCAACCGATTGGCTTTAGGCTAACCGGATCGAATGCCGGCTACCACTGCCGGCAGTTCAGACGAAAATGAAAAATTACTTTCTATTAAATAGAAAATAATTTGTCTTTTCAGTTAGAATTTTTTACATTTTTTCAGTGTCATCACGGCGCAGGGGATGTGCGCCGGCGATGTCAGAATATAACCATTTGTAGTTATGACAATATAAATTAATTCAAAATATCGTCACAAAAAATTAAATTTAGTTTGTTTGCGGCGTTTATTTTGCATTTAAAATTTTATGAAGCCTGACCCGGTTCATCTTGAACGAACGTTTACGCATACCACTTTACGGAGGAAACCATGACCAAAAAGTATGATGCCATTATCATTGGGGCCGGCGTGATCGGTGCCCCCATTGCCTACGAGCTATCCAAAATGGGTTACAAGACCATGAGCGTGGACAAACTGCCCGATGCCGGTGAAGGCTCTACGGCCGGTTCGTGCGCCATCGTTCGCGCCCACTACTCCACCGAGGATGGCGTAGCCATGGCCTACGAAGGTTTCAAATACTGGCTGGACTGGGAAAATTACTTGGATCACGCCGAAGACGAGAAGGGTTTGGCAAAGTATATGAATACCGGCTCCCTGCTGATCAAATCCCAGGGGCACAAATGGCAGAACGTTAAAAAACACTACGATGCCGTGGGTGTCAAGTACAAAGAGTTGACCAACGACGAGATCCTGGAGATGGTACCGGTACTCGACATGCATGAGTTCTGGCCGGTCAAACGACCCGAAGATCCGGCCTTCTGGGAAGAGCCCACCAAGATGCTCGAAGGCGGCCTGTTCTGCCCCGAGGGCGGCTATGTCAACGACCCGGCCCTGTCCGCCCACAACATCATGCGCGCCGCGGAAGCCAAGGGTGCCACCTTCATGTTCAACGCCGAGGTGGCCAAGATCCGTGCCGCCGAGGGCAAGGTCCAGGGCATCACCCTGGCCGACGGCACCGAGATCGACGCCCCAGTCGTGGTCAACTGCGCCGGCCCCCACTCATTCAAAATCAACCAGATGGCCCCTGGCGTCTGGGAAGGCTGCAACATCAAAACCAAAGCCCTGCGTCACGAAGTCATGTACTGCCCCGCTCCCGAGGGTTACGACTACCTCAACGACGGATATCATCAGAGTGATGGCGACATCGGCTGCTACGTGCGTCCGGAAGTGGGCAACATGTACCTCATCGGCTCCGAAGACCCGGAATGCGACCCCCAGGAGTGGGTGGACCCGGACGACTTCTACGCCGGCAAAGGCGGTCACGGCCTCGACAACCAGCTTTCAGATGAACAGTGGAAGGCCCAGTGCTACCGTCTGGGACGCCGCGTCCCCACCCTACAGGTGCCCAACCAACCCAAGGGTGTCTGCGACCTCTACGACTGCTCCGACGACTGGATTCCGGTCTATGACAAATCCGACCTGGGCGGCTTCTACATGGCCATCGGCACCAGTGGCAACCAGTACAAGAATGCCCCGGTGGTGGGCCGCATGATGGCCGAACTGATCGACGCCTGCGAAAAAGGCCTCGACCATGACAACGAGCCTTTCCAGTACCAGATGAAATATACGGGCCGCATGACGGATGTGGGCTTTTTCTCCCGCAAACGCGAGATCAACTACAACTCCAGCTTTTCCGTCAACGGTTAAGCAGGTAGCATCCACGCTTGAAAGATGGATGCGTTGTTGCTAATTGAAACGGGTCTGCCGATGCAGGCCCGTTTTTCATTTTGATTGAATAAATGGATGTTTGAGCGAACCCCCATGCTCATCAGGAAAGTTCAGCTTGTGATCCAGATCAAGGCCGCAGCTTGATTGGAACCGGAGGCGTAGCAGCGCTACGTCAAGGATAGCGCCAAAGCTTCACTACGTGCTCAATCAAGGGAGAACGCCGATATGGGTTGCAAGATGGACTTTCGGACGCCTAAGAACCCAAAATAATATATAAAGTTATGAACATTTACGTTTGCGTGAAGCACGTGCCCGATTCCGCCGCCACCATCACCGTCGAGGGCAAGACCGGAATCAACGAAAAAATTACATTCCTGCTCAACCCCTACGACGAGCACGCCGTAACAGAGGCGGCCAGGATCAAGGCGTCATCCGCGGACACCGAGGTCATTGCCGTCTGCCTGGGCAAAGCGGCCGCGGAAAACACCCTGCGCGCGGCCATGGCCATGGGGGCCGACCGCAGCATTTTGATCGAGACCGACACATCCAGGGACAGCATATTCACCGCCCGCGCCCTGGCTGCCGCCATCCGGTCCGATGGCCGGCCGTGGATGGTCTTCACCGGCAAGGAATCCATCGACAGCGAAGGCATGCAGACCCAGTTCCGCCTGGCGCAATATCTGAGCCTGCCCGTGGCCACCAACGCGATCAAAGTGGATGCAGACAGCGACGGCGTGACGGTGGAATGCGAGCGTGAAGCGGGCACCATTGACGTTTACCGCATGGCCGCACCCTGCGTCATCGGTGCCGGCAAAGGGCTGAACAATCCCAACTACCCGACATTCCCGGACATCGTTAAATCCCGCAAGAAGCCGATCAAAAAGATCGGCACGGCCGAACTGACCATTGACACGCCGGTAGCCGGCATGCAGATCCAGGAACTGGTACCGGCTGTCGAGCAGCACTCCCCAAAAGCCCTCACGGGAAGCCCCGCGGACATCGCTGCGCAGATTGTGGACATCCTCAAGAACGAAGCCAAGGTGATTTGACCATGCAACCAATCGGATTACTTATCGAGTTCAAGAGCGGGCACATCAAACCAGCCAATTTCGGTATGGCCACCGCAGCCCGCGCAGAGAACCGGCAACTGGTAGCCCTGATGGTGGACGCACCGGCCGACGATGACAAGGCCGCACTGGAAGCATATGGGGTGACTCGCATCGTCAACATCCACACCGACAGCAACCAATGGAACCCTGCCATGCATGCCGCCGCGGTGGTTGCGGCCATGCAGGAAAATGGAATCACCACCCTGATCGGACTGACCAGCCCAGCCGGCCGGGAGCTGCTGCCGCGCGTCGCCGCCCAGCTGGATGCCCCACTGGTCATGGATTGTATCGAGATCGACCTGGACGACCACCGGGTGAAGACCTCCCAGTTTTCGGGCAAGACCATCGCCACCATCGCCATGACCGGCACTCATTTCATCTACGGCATGCGTGCCAATGTCATCGCCCCCCTGGAAGCGCCGGCAGCGGCGGAGGTCATCGATTTTTCCTATACGGCGAATCACCCCAGCGGGTTCGAGGTGATCGAGACCCGCACCGACGGCAGCGGGTCTCAGTACCTGGCCGAATCGGACATTATCATCTCCGGCGGGCGGGGGCTGAAGAATGCGGAGAACTTCAAGCTGATCTTTGACTGCGCCAGGCACCTCAACGCCGCCGTGGGCGCCTCCAGGGTGGCCGTAGACAACGGATGGGTGCCCTACGCCATGCAAGTGGGCCAAACCGGTGTCAAAGTGAATCCCAAAGTTTACATGGCCGTGGGCATCTCTGGTTCCGTCCAGCACTTTGCCGGCATGAAAACCGCCAAGACCATCATCGCCATCAACACCGATGCCAACGCCCCCATCATGGCCCATTGCGACTACTATGCGGTGGGGGATCTGTTCGACATCCTGCCGGCGCTGGAAAAAGCGTTAGCGTCGATGACGCGTTGACCATGCCTCAAAAGGCCAAAATAATGGCTCTTTGTCCCAGCGGGTGGCCCCGCTCATGTGCGTTTTAGCATATGATGCAGGCGCACGCGTTACCTTTGCCCTTAGCCTTGTTTTTATCACGCCGTATGGTTAAAACCGATTCATGAAGCGAACCGAAATCAACCGTCTCTTTGCGGGCATTGATCCCGGGCGGATCTCCCTGCTGCCGGTGCTGGATCAATTTCATGAAGGGGTCATCATCACCGACACCCATGGCGTCATCCTTTACATGAATGACACCCAGGTCAGGATTGACGATCTGCGGATCAACGACGCCTTAGGACGGACCGTCACCGAGCTTTACCGGGTCGATGAGGGAACCAGTCCAACCATGACCTGCCTGAAAACCGGCAAGGCTATCGAAAATCTGGCCTGTTATTACCGTACCCATTTAGGAAAAGTGGTCAACTCCGTCCACAACATCTATCCCCTCCGTGCAGGCGGCCGCTTCATCGGCGCCATTTGCTAGATCACCGACTACAAAAATATCGAGCAAACCCTCGCCGCCATCAGCCAGGCCGGATCGACGCGGTCCGTTTCCACGTTTGGCGTATCTCCGTTGATGGGCCGGACGAAACCCGGAGGGAACGGCACCCGCTGCAGGTTTGGCGACATCATCGGTGCCCATGCGGATCTGCTGGCTGCAATGAAGGCCGCCCAGCTGGCCTCCGAGTCCCCTTCGCCGATCATGGTTTTCGGTGAAACCGGCACCGGCAAAGAGATGTTCGCCCAATCCATCCACAACCACAGCTCGCGCAAGAACCGGCCTTACGTGGCCATCAACTGTGCTGCCATCCCCGAAAACCTGCTGGAGGGCCTGCTCTTCGGCACTTCCAGAGGCGCTTTCACCGGCGCTATCGACAAGGCCGGACTGTTTGAAACCGCCGACGGTGGCACCCTTTTCCTGGACGAAATCAATGCCATGTCGCCGGGCCTGCAGGCCAAACTGCTCCGTTTTCTCCAGGAACGCAAAGTCCGGCGAGTGGGGGCCATGCAGGAGATCCATGTGGACCTGAAGGTGATCAGCTCCGTCAACATTTTACCCCACGCGGCCATCGAATCCGGTTCGATGCGAGCCGATCTGTTTTATCGCCTGGCGGTGGTGTTCATCAATATTCCCCCATTACGCAAGCGTATGGAGGATCTGGATCGGCTGGCCACCCATTTTCTGGACAAAGCCAACGGTCACCTGGGCAGGCAGGTTGCCGGAATAGCCACGGACGTGATGGGTCGTTTCAAGCGCTACACCTGGCCCGGCAATGTGCGCGAGCTGGAACATGTCATCGAAGGGGCAATGAATATGGTAGGCAAAGAAGCAACCATCCAGATGCATCACCTGTCGGTGCCGCTTCCAATTGAAAATCGGCGACAGTCAACCGCCCCGTCTCATGCACGTTCAGCTGACAGCGGCGGTCGGTTCAATCCCACCTTTCCTGTATCGTCAAGGGATCCTGCGCGCTCGGACCTGACCCTCGCCGAGATGAAAACCAGGAGCGAAATCGCCAGCATTCAAGCCGCCCTGTCAGCCACACGGGGAAATGCCGCCGGTGCTGCGCGCCGGCTGGGGATTTCCCCCCAGCTGATGCATTACAAATTGAAACGGTTCGGTATCGATCGGCGAGCCTTCGGAGAGACCGGGTTAACGGGGAGGTGAATCAGCTGAAAATATGGAAATAGAACTGTTTGAAATAAAGGACCACTTATCACGCCACCGGCCGTTCAGTGATCTACCACCGGCTATCCTCGACGGCCTCGTTTCACATATCGAAGTGGCCTATTTCAGGGCCAAGAGCACGATCCTTACGTTAGGGCAGGACAATTACTATTTATACTTTATCCGCAGCGGGGCCGTAGAGGTCAGTCGAAGCAGCGGAGAACTTTACAACCGCTTCGGCGAAGGGAACTGCTTCGGTCAGTTCGCCCTCATGCGAAGCAAGCGTGTGCGCTATCCGGTTATTGCGATCGAGGATACGCTTGTCTACCTCATCCCCAACGCTCAGTTTCAGAATTTATGCGAACAAGTCGACGACTTTGCCGACTATATGGAAGAAAGCCACGGAGCCCGGCTGCGTCAGGCAGTTAGCAAGGTTAGAGAGGATGGCTACAACCCCTTGCTGGCTTCGCCGGTGCGCAAACTCATTCGCCGGGAGATCGTTACCTCATCACCATCCGCCAGCGTTCAGCAAGCGGCGGAAATCATGACCCGTGCGCGGGTGTCCTCACTTCTCATCATGGAAGAAGCACCTTTGGTTGGCAGTCAGGGCGCCATCGCCGGTTTGATTACCGATCGCGACCTGCGGGCCCGCGCGTTATCCAAAGGGCTTTCCCTGTCGACACCGGTCCGGGATATCATGTCCAGGGAAGTCATCTGTTGCCGATCTGAGGCTTACGCCTTCGAAGCCATGCTCACCATGATGCGCCACAACCTGCACCATCTGCCGGTGTTACACCAAGGCAAGCCCATCGGCGTTATCACCGCTGCCGATATTGTCCAATATGAATCCCACGGCAGCGTCTATCTGGTGAGTGAGATCTTTAAGCAAACCGATGTGGTCGGGCTTAAGGCGATCAGCGAGAAGATCAAGCCATCCTTTGTCCATATGGTCAACGAGGATGCCAATTCACACATGATCGGCAGCGCGCTGTCATTCATCGGGAGCAGCATCTCCCAACGGCTGCTGCACCTGGGTGAAACCAAGCTCGGCGAACCCCCGATCCCTTATTGCTATCTATCACTCGGGCCCATGGCCCGGCAGGAGCAATTGATGGTGACCGATCAGGACAATGCCTTCATTCTTGACGACCAATTTATTCCGCAAGAGCACGATGCTTATTTTGCCGACCTGGCCGCATTCGTCAGTGACGGTCTGGCTGCTTGCAGCTACAGTTACTGCGACGGCGAAATTATGGGCACCAATCCGCGCTGGCGCCAGCCACTGAAAGCATGGCAAGAGATGTTCAACAACTGGATCGATGACCCCGATCCGGAGGCGTTGCTGCACAGCTCGATTTTTTTCGACCTGGAGGGCATCTACGGCCAATTGAAACTGGCCGAGACACTCAAACGGCTGATCCGTGAGAAGGCACCCCAAAGCCGCAAATTTTTGGCCCACATCGCCCGCAATGCACTCATGCGCAACCCGCCCTTGGGGTTTTTCCGACACTTTGTCTTGGAACCCAATGGAGAGCACATCAAAACCTTTAATCTAAAAGAGCGCGGCACCGCGCCCATCAGCGATCTGGTCAGAGTCCACGCACTGGCTTGCGGGTCTCGATCATTAAATACCCTGGAAAGACTTGCCGATGTGAATGAGACGGATCTGCTCCCTCAGGGTGTGGGCAGCGACCTGAACGATGCGCTCGAGTTCATTTCAATGGTGCGAATTCGCCACCAAGCCAAACAGATTGACACCGGCATCGAACCGGACAATGACGTCGAACCCACGCGCCTATCGTCATTTGAGCGCCGGCATCTTCGCAATGCCTTTCAAATTGTCGATAAGAGTCAGTCGTTCTTACGCTATCGTTACACCGCTTCCGATGGTATGCGGGCTATCAGATGAGGATATCACCCGGGCCATGAAAACTTATTGTTCAGATCGACCTGGTGCAAGCCGCTTGGACAAAGATTTAGCAAACCGACATGTTGACTGGCCAAGCCGATACATCGAGATGGCTGCCAAAACGCGAGATGCAAGACTTCACGCCTATTACCGACAACCACTGGCTCCCGCGGACACGCCCATTTCCCGGGTGCCCATGTTAGCCTTAGACCTTGAAACTACAGGACTTGACGATCAGGATGATGCCATTCTCAGCATCGGCCTGATCCCCTTTGACTATTACCGCATCCGGTGCAACGGGGCGGTAAACTGGATCGTCCGACCCAACCTGCCGATAGAGGAAATAGCGGTAACCATTCACGGCATTACCCACAGCGACCTGGAAGCCGCGCCAACCTTTGCCGACTATTTTGATGCGCTGCTTCAAGCCCTGGCCGGCAAGGTGATCGTGGCCCACTGCCATGAAATCGAGCGCCGATTTTTGAAAGTGGCAACCATGCAACTGACCGGTGAACCGCTTCAATTTCCAATGATCGACACCATGACGATTGAAGAGGAAAAGCACCCATACAAACGACCCAACGCCATTCAACGATGGTTTGGTGAAATAAACAGCCCCTCGCTGAGACTGGATGCCTCCAGGTCCCGCTATGGTCTGCCGTCCTACCACCCCCACCATGCCCTCACCGATGCCCTGGCAACGGCCGAACTGCTCCAGGCCCAGCTTCAGGATCGCTATGATCCTCAAACGCCAGTTTCCCAATTTTGGCTATAGATTTAGATGGGTTAAAACAGCGTCCAGGAAACCGAAACCTGCGGAGCGGTCAGGGCGGCCACATGGCCGTCGAACCAGAAGTGGGTCACCGGCCAACGGGTCTCATCGTAGGTCAGCGTCATGCGTGTATCATCGACGACCGCCACGACCCGGCAGCGGGAAAGGCCGACCATGCCCTTCCCCACGGCCTTGAGGACGGCTTCCTTGGCAGTCCAGAATCTAAAAAAAGCCTTCTGCTGGTCCCCGCCCACCAACTGCCACTCATCGTCATCGGCCACCTTGGCCAGCAGGGCGTCGTTTACCGGCCGGATCGTCTCCAGATCCATACCCACCGGCAACAGGGACGCCACACCGCCAACCATGTCGGATTTATGGGTCAACGACCAGTGAACGCCGCCGACCGGAAGGGGGACGCCCTTTTCACTCTTGGGAAAGGCCTCCAGGTGAAGCCCGCTTTTTTCACATGATTTCATCAGGGCCGACCGGGCAAGACGGCTCAGGGCCTTGACCTTGTCCCGCCCGTTGAGGCGTTTATCGGTGTCAGAGACCGGCAGAATTACCGGAAAGAGCTGATTTGCGGCTTGTGTCATGGACGGTTGGCCGATGCGTCGGATTCTTTTTGAATGGTCAGGGCCATCTCGTACACCGTTTTCCGCGGCAGGTTGTATTGTTTGGCAAAGGCCTTGGACAAGCCCGAAAGACGAGCTCCGGGTTGAGCCAGCGCATCGCGGAGCACCAGAGCCAGGTCGACGTCGGAGATTGGATCCGCCGCCGCTGCGCCATCCACCAGCAGCGTGCACTCACCTTTGACTTCAGGGCGATCTACCAGAACGACCAGGATTTCAGAAAGGGTGCCGCGGATGAACTCCTCGTGAAGCTTGGTCATCTCCCGCGCCAGCACCGCAGATCGATCACCCATCACCGAACGGATGTCATCCAGAAAACCCACCACCCGCCGGGGGGATTCGTAAAAAACCAGCGTCCGGGGTTCAGCGGCCAGCGACGCCAGCAGATCCATCCGTTTACCTTTCTTCTTTGGGGCGAACCCCAAAAAAACGAAGGCGTCGGTAGGCAGTCCCGAGGCACACAGGCCCGTAATCGCCGCCGACACGCCCGGGATGGGAAAGACCTTCAGGCCGTGTTCAACGGCTGCGCACACCAGCCGGTATCCGGGATCGGAAACCGACGGCGTGCCGGCGTCGGAAACCAGGGCCACGGCCGCTCCGGACCGGATCTTGTCGATCAGTTCCGGGGTCCGCTGGCGTTCGTTGTGCTCATGGCAGGAAATCAAGGGCGTAGGAATGCGGTAGTGGGACAACAGCCGGGCGGTGTGGCGGGTATCCTCGGCGGCAATCAGATCCACCCCATTCAAGGTCTTGATGGCGCGCAGGGTGATGTCTTCCAGATGGCCGATGGGCGTGGCCACCACATAGAGGCCGCCGGGGCATCGAACCGGTTCACGGTCATCCGTAGGCAAGGGCAAACGCATTTTTAACGACCTCGATGTCGATTTTTCCCGAAGCGGTGTCGATGGCCACCACGTCAAAACGGGCGCTGGCATCAGTCTGACCGGACCGTTTCAGGTAGTCCAGCGCGGCCATGGAAATTTTTCGCTGCTTGGCAGGGGTAACGGCGCCTTTGGGGCTGCCGAATCGACTGCTGTTACGGGCTTTCACCTCCACAAAAACAATGGTGCCCTTCTCGCTGGCGATGATATCGATCTCACCCAGCTTGGATCGATAGTTGGTTTCGAGGATACGGTAACCCGTTCGTTTTAAAAATTCCGCAGCCAGGCGTTCGCTCTGTTTCCCAAATTGTTGTTGCCGGTTGAGCATATTTTGGTTTCCCTAAAGGTACTCGCGCACCCCTTTGAACGTCCGGCGGTGGATTGGGCTGCATCCGTGGCGAATGATCGCTGCCCGGTGCGTTTGGGTGGGATAGCCCTTGTGCCGACAGAATCCGAATTCAGGGAACAGGGTGTCCACCTGGGTCATGATCCGGTCCCGGGTGACCTTGGCCACGATGGAGGCCGCGGCGATGGAGATGCTCAGCGAATCCCCTTTTTTGATGGTTTGCTGGGACAGCTCCGAAGCGATGGTAAAAATGCCGTCGATAAGCAGATGGTCCGGGCGGGGTTGCAGGTTGGCCACCGCCATGGCCATGGAACGCAGCGTGGCCTGAAGGATATTGATGCGGTCGATCTCGGCCGAATCCACCACGCCGATCCCGATGGCGCTGTCAACGCAATACAGCCGGTCGTAGAGGCGGTTGCGCTTTGCCGGCGTCAGCTTTTTCGAATCGTCGATTCCGGGGAGGTCAACACCATCGGGCAGGATGACTGCGGCAGAAACAACGGGGCCGGCCAGGGGACCCCGGCCGGCCTCATCAATACCTGCAACGATCTGATGGCCCGTTTCGCGGGCCTTTTTTTCAAATGCCCAGAGGTCTGATATCATGTGATCCGACCGTTTATTGGTTTGCCGACAAACCGGCGGCAATGCCCAAGGGCGGGAGTAGGCGGTGGTAACGGTTTATTTGAATCGCTTTTCCTTGATTCTGGCGGCTTTCCCGCGCAGTTTGCGCAGGTAGTAAATCTTGGCCCGCCGTACCCGGCCGCGGGTAATCACTTCGACCCGGTCAATGATGGGTGAATTCGTCGGAAAGACTCTTTCGACCCCAACACCATAGGAGACCTTGCGGACAGTGAAGGTTGCGTTGGCCATCCCTTTTTTCCTGCTGATCACAACGCCCTGGAAGGCCTGGATGCGCTCTTTGTTGCCTTCGCTGATCTTCACATGAACGGTGACGGTGTCTCCCGGTTTGAAGTGAGGCAGATCCATTCGGAGCTGCTCTCTTTCGATGTTCTTGATGATTTCCATGATCACTCCCTGAAATTGGTTTATCGTTAAAATTTTTTTCCCAGCATCCGGTCCAGAATGATCGACACCGCCGATCGCACCGACAGATGATTGTATGTTCCCGCACCGGTCAGCGGATCCAAGATAAAGTCCGCGTCGGCCATGAACGTGTCAGAAAGTCCCCAGGCCGTGCCGAAAGCCAGGACGATCGGCGCGGCATCGACCAGCATTTCACGCAACCCTCTGTATGACAGACTCCCCGCGCGTCGTCTGGCCGTGGTGGCCACTGTTTTGGGCCGACGTCCCTCCGCTTCGGCAATCTCGCTGATCATCTCGGCCACGGTGGCCTTGACCCGGACCAGTTCCAGTGCCTGCTGTCGATTGGGGTTGTATGTGCGCCCCACACCGGTGAGCCAGTGGCCAAGGATGCGGTTCACGAGCACCATCTGGTCTTTCAGCGGGGTGATGACATAGTAACCTTTGACCCCGTAGGTTCTGCACACCCTGGCAATGTCGTGCAGGTCCAGATTGGTCACTGCCGAAGCAATCGTTTCCCCGTTCTTATCGATCACCGGATGGTGAATCAAGGCGACATACAGCCGTCTACCCGATGAGCCTGTCAATGTCCCGGCGCCATTTTACCAGTATGTCCCGCTCCTGTGGAGAAAATTCCCGCTGTGCCAAAAGATCTGGCCGCTTCATGACCGTCCGCATCAGAGCGGTTTCCCTGCGCCACCGCTCGATCTCCTGATGGTTCCCGGATAACAACACATCGGGCACCGGCTCATCTTCAAAGGTGGGCGGCCGCGTAAAATGTGCGTGCTCCACCAGCCCGTCACAGAATGTATCGCTTCCGGCGGAATCCTCGTTTCCCAGTACACCGGGAATCAACCGGGCCACCGCATCGATCACCACCATGGCAGCCAGTTCACCGCCGGTGAGAACGAAATCGCCGATGGAAATCTCACCATCCACGTGTTGGTCGACAAACCGTTCATCCACGCCTTCGTAGCGACCGCAGACCAGAATGAGTCCACCCTCGGATGTCAGCGATTGAGCCAGGGGTTGATCGAACCGCTTCCCCTGGGGGGAAAGCAGCAGCGTCGTTGCCGATGGCATCCCGATTTTGGCTTCCGCCAGGGCCGCTGTCAGGGGTTCCGGTTTCATCACCATTCCGCAACCCCCGCCGTATGGCCGGTCATCCGTGACCCGATGCCGCCCTTTGGCATGGTCGCGGATGTTGATGGTCACGGGGTTGATTTTTTTCCCCTGAACCGCACGCCGGATAATACCGTGATTCCAAAACGGGTCGAACAGTTCAGGAAAAAGGGTCAGTACACAAAATTTCATGGGGCAAAATACTTTCCCCCCGGACCCAACCCGGATAAATGAAAACAAAAAATTTCAATATCCAAATTCCAAATAAATTCCAAATTACAATATCCAAGTCTCAATTTTTCAAGATCATAGGGTTTGGAATTTTTATTTTTTGTCATTGTGATTTATTTGTCATTTGGTTTTTTGGCGATTGTGATTTATTTGCTATTTGTCTTTCGTATTCTGTCATTAAAACAATATTTAAAATATCAATAGACTACTACAGCCCTTCCGGCGGATCCACGATCATGGTCTTGCCTTCCAGGTCGATCTTCAGGACCACGTCGCCGATGGCGGGAATCAGCATTTCCCTCGTCTGTCCGTTCTGCTTGCCCCTGACCACGTATATATCGTTGCCAGGAGTGGGAATCACCTCGTCCAGACGCCCCAGGTGGACGCCAGTGGTATCATAGACACGCAGCCCCACCAGGTCGGACCAATAATAGGTGTCTTCCTCCAGCGCCGGCAGGCACGCTTTGTCCACGAATAGTTCTGAGCCGATCAGGCTTTCGGCCAGACTGCGGTCGGCCAGCCCTTCAAGGGCCATCAGGAGCACCCGGCCGTGGGGCTTTACCCACTCGACGGTCATCGTCCGAACCGAGCCGTCGGGAAGCGCAACCCGGATCCCCTCCTCCGCTTCATAAACCAACAGGGATTCGGCATAGGCGTGAACCTTGAGGCTGCCCCGAATGCCGTGGACACCGACCACCCGTCCCACCAGGACGAGATCGTCCCTGTTATTGAGGCTACTCGATGATTTCAAGAACCGTACGTTTTTTAATTTTGGCAGACGCCGCGCTCAACAGGGTGCGCATGGCCCGTGCCGTCCGTCCTTGCTTGCCGATCACCTTACCCAAATCCGCTTTGGCCACTTTCAATTCAAGGACAGATGTCTGATTGCCCTCAATTTCCTCAACGGAAACCTGGTCGGGAAAATCCACCAACTCCTGCGCAATGAACTTGATCAGCTCTTTCATAGCTCCATCTCCTTTGCTGCGGCGGAAAACCAGGTTCGGTGCAATCCGTTATTCCGCAGTGGCAAAAACACCTTCACGCTTCAGGATCGTTTTGACCGTATCGCTGGGCGTGGCGCCCTGGCCGATCCAGTATTTGACCCGATCCGTATCCAAAACCACCAGTGCCGGATCCTGCAGCGGATTGTAGGTACCGAGTTTCTCCAGAAAACGACCGTCCCTGGGGCTGTCACTGTCAGCGGCAACGATCCGGTAAAAGGGTCTCTTTTTTGCCCCATGCCGGGCCAGTCTGATTTTTACTGCCATTGTTGTTCTCCTTTAGAAGGGCAGCATGCCGCGGCCCAATCCGCGCATACCGCCTTTATTGATTTTCTTCATCATTTTCATCACCTGCGCATAATTTTTAAGCAGGCGGTTCACATCCTGGACCCGGGTTCCGCTTCCGGCGGCAATCCGCTTACGGCGGCTGCCGTTGATAATTCCGTATTGAAACCGCTCATGGGGAGTCATGGAGTTGATGATCGCTTCGATGTGGACCAACTCCTTTTCGTCCACCTGCAGGTTTTTCATCTGTTTGATCTTGCCCATGCCGGGAATCATGCCAAGGATATCCGTCAAGGACCCCATTTTACGAATCTGACGCATCTGGTCGCGGAAATCCTCCAGGGTAAACTGGTTCTTTCGCAACTTACTTTCAAGCTCGACGGCTTTTTTTTCGTCCACCACCTCCTGGGCCTTCTCGATCATGGTGAGGACGTCACCCATACCGAGAATCCGGGAGGCCATGCGATCCGGATGAAAGGCTTCCAATTCGCTGAGCTTTTCACCCACGCCAATGAACTTGATGGGCTTACCGGTGATCGACCGGATGGACAGGGCTGCACCGCCCCTGGCGTCACCGTCCATTTTAGTGAGCACCACGCCGCCGATGTCCAGTCGTTCGTCAAAAGACTTGGCGATGTTCACTGCATCCTGGCCGGTCATGGCGTCAGCCACCAGCAAGATGTCCGTAGGCTTCAAGGCCGTGCGAATGCGCGACAGCTCATCCATCAGCGTTTCATCGATGTGAAGCCGTCCGGCGGTGTCCAGCAAAAGGGTGTCACAACCCGCCTTTTGAGCCGCCACCCGGGCATCTTGGCAGATCTTAACCGGATCCATGTCCGGCGTTGAATCGAAAACCGGCACGTCCAATTGGCCGCCCAGCTTTTTCAACTGGTCAATCGCAGCGGGGCGGTATACGTCTGCAGGCACCAGGTAGGGTTGTTTTCCGGTTTTTCGCAGCATCACCGAAAGTTTTCCTGCCGTGGTGGTCTTACCCGAACCCTGAAGGCCCACCAGCATCACCGCAACCGGTTTTTCACCAGCCAGGCTCAGTCCCTGATGGGCTTCTCCCATGAGAAGGGTGAGCGACTCATTGACAATCTTCACCACTTGCTGGCCGGGGGTAAGGCTGCCCATGACCTCCTTGCCAAGTGCGCGTAGCTTGATGTCGGCCACCAGCTGCTTGACCACCTGGTAGTGGACATCGGCCTCTAAAAGTGCCATCCGCACCGCTCGCAGGCCGTCGGCAATATTCTTTTCAGAAAGCTTGCCCTGCCCCTTGAGCTGCTTGAAGACCGAATTTAGCTTGTCGCTGAGCGTATCAAACATAACCTTTTACCGGCGTATCAACTAAAACCTTGAAAATAGATTTTTTTAAATGTTATGTCAAGATATAAAAAATGGCCAAAAGGCCCCGTATGCTTGTATAATCGACGTGCATGGCAGGTCCGAGCTCCCTGCACGACCCGACACCCCTTTACAATGCCGGACTGGCAAACCGAGCCCGGCAGGTGGATCCCACATCATGAGCACAGAATCAAGTAAAATCG
>JAQYWF010000122.1 GCA_030145105.1 Desulfosarcina sp. | reverse complement strand
GGGTATATTCTCACTCCTTCCACTTTGCAACCAAGGATCACCATCAGCTAAAGCTGCCAGAGGAATATAAACATGCCATCGTCATAGCCTGTGAGATGTCTTTTGTGGTCGGCACTATCTGGGGCTTTCTGGCGGCCACGGTTGGCGGCTGGATCGATCAGCTGCTCAGCCGCTGCGTGGACATCCTGATGGCCTTTCCCACCCTGATCTTCGCCCTGATGGTGCTTTCCGTGGTGGGTACGTCGATACCGTCCCTGGTCATCGTCATTGCCCTGCTGGATTCCACACGGGTGTATCGACTGTCACGGGCGGTGGCCATGGATATCGAGGTTATGGAATATGTCGAGGCCGCCCGGCTGCGCGGCGAAGGCCTCTGGTGGCTCATGCGTCACGAAATTCTGCCCAATGCCATGCCGCCGCTGGTGGCTGAGTTCGGCCTGCGGTTCTGCTTCGTATTCCTGTTTATTGCGGCCTTGAGTTTCCTGGGCTTGGGCATCCAGCCGCCTACGGCCGATTGGGGCAGCATGGTGCGTGAGAATTCCGGCGCCATCACTTTCGGCATTTATACACCTTTGTGGCCGGCGGGTGCCATTGCCTTTCTGACGGTGGGCGTCAACCTGATCGTGGACTGGTTTCTGCATCTTGCCAGTGGGCTGGAGGACTGATTTGGTAACTGACGGTCCATGAAAAGCCCGATATATGGGGCAGGCTTCATCCTTCGACAAAGCGGTTTATTGCCAATAGGCCTCATTATTCGGGCTTATCCCGAGATCGTTTGAAATGATATTTTTTGAAATACATCACATTGAGAGAAGAGAAAATCATGCAACCATTGCTTGAGATGAAAAATATCGTGATTGAAGGCTTGACGGGTGAATCCTGGGAGCCGATCATCCGGGGCCTCGACCTGACCCTTAACAAAGGCGAGGTTCTCGGCCTTATCGGTGAGTCCGGAGCGGGCAAGTCCACTTTAGGACTGGCCTCCATGGCCTATACCCGTCAGGGTTGCCGCATTGCGTCCGGGTCCATTGTTTTTGACGGGCAGGAACTTTTCAACACGCCCGAGGTCGATGTGCGGTCCATCCGCGGGGCCCGCATCGCTTACGTGGCCCAAAGTGCCGCCGCTTCGTTCAACCCGGCCCATCGCCTCATCCGGCAGTATGCCGAAGGGCCTGTCCATCATGGGCTGATGAATAATGCCGAAGCCGAAGAACATGCCATCGCCACATACGAGCAGTTGCTGTTGCCCGATCCGGAAAACATCGGCTATCGCTTTCCCCATCAGGTCTCCGGCGGACAGTTGCAGCGCGCCATGGTGGCCATGGCCATGAGCTGCAAGCCCGATATCATCATATTCGACGAGCCAACCACGGCCTTGGACGTTACCACCCAGATCGAAGTGTTGGCCGCCATCAAGGAGATCACCCGGCGTTTCAACACGGCTGCCATCTACATCACCCATGATCTGGCCGTAGTGGCGCAGCTGGCCGACCGCATCATGGTACTGCGCTACGGTGAACTGGTCGAAGAGAACGATGCCCGCGAGATGCTGGCCCATCCACGCGAAACATACACCCGCGACCTGCTGGCGGTGCGATCGTTTAAAAAGGGAAAAAGCGATTCGGAATCAGAAGAAGATGTGATCCTGGAAATTGACGGCGTCACGGCCAGCTATACCGGTGCAGACAACGTCCTCGAAGAGATCGATCTCAAGATTCGCAGCGGCCAGACCGTGGCCCTGGTGGGGGAGTCGGGCAGCGGCAAGTCCACCCTGGCCCGTGTGATCACGGGGTTGTTGCCACCGGTCAACGGATGTGTGCGGTTCAAGGGGCAGGAACTGTCCGCTGCACTCAAGTCCAGAAAACGTGAGGACCTGCAAAGGCTGCAGATGATCTATCAGATGCCCGATACCGCCCTTAATCCCCGTCAGAAGATCCGCAAAATCATTGGCCGGCCGCTGAAGTTTTACTTCAACCACAACCGCAAACAGCAGGAACAACGTATCCTGGAACTGCTGGATCAGATCGAACTGCCGGCGGACTATATCGACCGCTACCCCACCGAGCTTTCCGGCGGTGAAAAACAACGCATCTGCATTGCCCGTGCCCTGGCCGCCCAGCCGGACTTGATCATTTGCGACGAAGTGACCTCGGCTCTGGATCAACTGGTAGCCGAAGAGATATTAAAACTGCTGCTCAACCTGCAACGCAAGCTGCAGGTCTCCTACCTGTTCATCACCCACGACCTGGCCACGGTCAAGGCTATCAGTGATGAGATCGTGGTGATGCTCAATGGCCGCATCGTCGAAAAGGGACCCAGACAGGAAATCCTCACCCCCCCTCACCACGAATACACCGATTTGCTGCTCTCTTCCGTCCCGGAAATGGACCCCGATTGGCTGGATAATCTGTTGGAAGCGCGTGCGGCGGCTTGAAAAATAGCAACCCGGTAATGCTCGGAAGAGTTAGAACATCAATCGCCGGTATCGGCTTGGAAGGGAAAAGACTTCCGTCTGCCGATATTCTGTATTCTAATATTTGTCAGGATTGATAGGCGCGGGGTTGAAAACTACCGAATGGATCATATTAGTGACAATCCCCATAAAAGGATCCCCATGAATCAAAAAAGAAATGCGTCTGCTTTTTGCAATTATAATGAGTCATTTACCCAATACGACCAAAATCGCCAGCCCAATGGGCTGCAGGAGCTTTTGCAAATTTTCGGACAAAGCCGGATACCTGTTGGAGAACAAACCATCCTGGAAGGGGGCTTCGGGACCGGGTCTTACCTCAACTATATCAGGCGGCATGCCAAAGCGGTTTACGGGGTTGAGGGCTCTGAACAAGGATTTCAGGAAACCGGGATAAAAATCGGAGACGCCGAGAATGTTCATCTGCAGATGGGAAACATCCTTGACCTTTCCTTTGCGGATGAGTTTTTTGATGCATACATGGTCAATCAGGTGCTGCATCACCTCGACACTGAGAACACCTATCCGAACCTGACGAAGTTCTTGAAGGAGAGCCGGCGTGTCTTAAAACCGGGTGGCGTCCTGACGATCAATACCTGTTCCCAAGAACAACTGGATCCGCACACTGGAGCATACTGGAATTACAGATACCCACAAAACGCGGTGCGTGCATTACAAAAAAAATATATTTCCGTTGAAGCGCTTATATCCAGGCTTGAGAAATTAAATTTTACTGATATAAGCACTACCATTCCATCCGGAAGGCTCTTTCAAGAAAGCTATTATCGTGACCCTGAATCGATATTGGTGCCTGCCTTTCAAAAGGCAGATTCGCTCTATTGTCTGTTATCGGAATCGGAAATCAGAGAGATAACCGCCTTGATACATACGGCCATTGATGACGGCTCTGCGTATCAACATATGTACAACGTTGCAGAACGGGTCGATAATATGGGAGAGGCTATTATCGTTTCGGCACGTAACCCAATGTAATTATAAATTTTTTCCAATCCATGTGCTCGAAAGATAAATTTCTTTTTCGAATCGCGCGGGTTGTTGACCGTCTACCTGCGCTCAGCGACGGCTTTTCCCTTCTCCTCTCGAGATCGAATTCCTTCCGCTACTGCATTGACTTTGGCTGTGGCAATACCAATATTAGTCAATTCGGTTAAAGCTGATCCAAACTGCGCGACCAGATTTCCTATGGCCGCCTGCAAACCGCTAAACTGCATGCGTCAATCGTAAACCAGAAAAACGTCGGACATTCATGAAAAAAACGATTATTTTGAGTATTCTTGGCTTAGCGTTGGTAATCGGTGTGCTCGGCGGGGTCAAAGGGCTTCAGATCAAACGCATGATTGCCCAGGGTGAACAATTTGTCCCGCCGCCCGAGACCGTAACCACCACCGTGGTGCAATCAGCCACCTGGCCGTCGGAACTGGTGGCTGTGGGATCCCTTGAGGCAGTCCAGGGGGTCGTGGTTACGGCTGAACTTCCCGGCAAGGTGGTCAAGATCGCATTCGAACCGGGACGGGCGGTAAAGGCCGGTGACCTGCTGGTTCAACAGGACATCACCTTGGAGACCGCACAGCTGAGGTCGGCAGAGGCCACCATGGAACTGGCCCGGCTTAACTTGGAGCGGGCCAAGGAGCTGCTGCCGGAAAATGTGATTACCCGCTCCAGCTTTGACAACGCCGATGCCGAGTATAAGCAGGCGGCAGCACAGGCCGATACCTTTCGTGCCACCATCGCCAAGAAAACCATTCGGGCCCCATTCGCCGGCCGCCTGGGCCTCCGATTGGTAAATCTTGGGCAAACCCTCGACGGGGGTGACCCCATCGTATCCCTGCAGTCCATGGACCCGATATTCGCCAATTTCCAATTACCCCAACAGGAGCTGGCCAAGATCCGGCGGGAGCTGCCGGTGAAGCTGACTGCCGATGCGCTGCCCGGCCAGACCATCGAGGGCACCATCACCGCCGTAAACCCGCAGGTGGACAGCGCCACCCGCAACGTTCGCGTACAGGCCACGGTGGCTAACTCTCGGGAACAACTGCGCCCCGGGATGTTCGTCAATGCGGCGGTGTTGCTGCCGGAAGTGCAAGCCGTACTGACCATCCCGGCAACCGCCGTCCTCTATGCACCATACAGCGATTCGGTGTTTATCGTGGAAGCAAAGCCAGACCCGAGCGGTGAGCGTTCTGGCAATGTTCTGCGCCAGCAGTTTGTCCGACTGGGCAAAAAGCGAGGGGATTTTATCGTTGTTAACTCCGGTCTCGAAGAAGGTGAGACCGTGGTGAGCACCGGGGCGTTCAAGCTGCGCAACGGGCAAGCCGTGGTGGTGGACAATACCCTTGCCCCGGAATTCAGCCTGGCCCCAAAACCAGAAGACGCATGAGCATAACCGATCCCTTCATTCGCCGTCCCGTATTGGCCCTGGTGGTCAACCTGGTGATCATCATCGCCGGCCTTCAGGCCATCGGTACGCTCAACGTTCGCCAGTACCCGCGCAGCGACAACGCCGTGGTCACCATCACCACGGTCTATGTGGGGGCTAGCGCCGAACTGGTGCGCGGTTTCGTCACCGTACCCCTGGAACGGACCATTGCGGCGGCTGACGGCATCGATTATATCAAGTCCCAGAGCGCCCTGGGCCTGTCTACCATCAGTGCGCGCCTCAAGCTTAACTACGACCCCATCAAGGCGCTGTCTGAAATCAGCGCCAAGGTCGATCAGGTTCGCAACGATCTGCCTCCGGAAGCCGAAGTGCCCACGATCAACGTGGAGTCGGCCGACAGCCAGTTCGCCTCGGCTTACCTGAGTTTCACCTCCGATGTCCTCAAGCAGAACGAGATCACCGATTACCTCGTACGCATCGTGCAGCCACGGCTGTCCGCGCTGCCGGGGGTCCAGCGGGCCGACATCCTCGGCGCCCGGACCTTTGCCATGCGCATCTGGCTGAAGCCCGAACGCATGGCTGCCTTCAACGTCAGTCCGGCCCAAGTTCGTCAAGCCCTGGTCGCCAATAACTTTCTTGCGGCAGTGGGGCGCACCAAGGGCGCCCTGATCCAAGTCAACCTGACGGCCAACACCGACCTGCGCTCTGTGGAAGAGTTCAAGCGCCTGGTGGTCCGGCAACAAGACGGTGCCACCATTCGCCTCGAGGACATCGGCGACGTGGTGCTGGGCGCCGAAGACTATGACACCGAAGTGCGCTTTTCCGGCCAGACCGCCGTATTTATGGGCATCTGGCCTCTGCCCAACGCCAACTCGGTGGACGTGATCCGTCGGGTGCACAAGGAGATGGACGGTATATCCAATCAGCTTCCCGAAGGAATGGACGCACGGGTGGCCTACGATGCCACCAACTACATCACCAACGCCATTCGCGAGGTGATCAAGACCCTGTCCGAAACCCTGCTGATTGTGGTGATCATCATTTTCTTGTTTCTAGGCTCACTGCGCACCGTGCTGGTCCCGGTGGTGGCCATTCCACTCTCGCTCATCGGTGCCGTTTTTCTGATGCAAGTACTTGGATTCACCATCAACCTGCTCACCCTGCTGGCCATCGTACTGTCGGTTGGGCTGGTCGTGGATGACGCCATCGTGGTGGTGGAGAATGTGGAACGCCACTTGAGTGAAGGCAAATCGCCCGTGGATGCTGCCCTGTTGGGCGCCCGCGAGCTCGTTGGTCCGCTAATCGCCATGACCATCACCCTGGCGGCGGTTTACGCCCCCATCGGCTTCCAGGGTGGGCTGACCGGCTCCCTGTTCCGGGAATTCGCCTTCACCCTGGCCGGTGCAGTGACCATCTCCGGTATCGTGGCACTGACCCTGTCGCCCATGATGTCGTCTAAACTGCTGACCCCGGGAATGTCCGAGCGTGGATTTGCCGGAAAGATATCCAGAGGGTTCAAACGATTCACAGCTTTTTACGGCCGGCTGCTGAATACAACCCTGGATGCCCGGCCGGCGGTTTACGGGGTCTGGATCGTTGTCAGCCTGATGGCCATTCCCATGTTCATCATGTCACCCAAAGAGCTGGCCCCGACCGAAGATCAGGGCGTCATTTTCGGCATCCTGGATGCGGCGGCCAACTCCACCCTCGACCAGAACAGCCGTTATGCGGCGGCGGTCAACGATGCCTTCATGAGCCTGCCGGAAACGGAGTTCACCTTTCAGATCACCTTTCCCAATTCCGGTTTTGGCGGCATGGTGATCAAACCTTGGGGGGAGCGTGAGACCACCGTATTTGAACTGATGCCACTCGTTCAGCAAAAGCTCAGCGTCATTCCCGCCATCCGGATGTTTGCGGTGACGCCGCCGGCATTGCCCGGCGGCGGAGATTTTCCGGTGGAGTTCGTGCTGGCCTCCACTGCCGAGCCGGCGGAGATGCTGCAATTTGCCCAGCAGTTGCAGTTAAAAGCAATGCAGAGCGGCATGTTCGCCTTCCCGCCCATCATCGATGTCAAGATTGATCAGCCCCAGTCGGAAATCGTCATCGACCGAGACAAGGTGGCAGACCTGGGTCTGGATCTCCAGCAGGTGGGCAGCGACATCGGATCCATGGTGGGCGGCAACTACGTCAACCGTTTCAGCATCGCCGGGCGCAGCTACAAGGTGGTGCCGCAGATCAGCCGATCGGACCGCCTGAATCCGGACCAGCTGCGTGACATTTACGTCACCGGCCCCGACAACCAGCTGGTGCCCCTGAGTACCATCGCCACCATCCGTAATTCAACCGTGCCCCGATCCATCAACCGCTTCCAGCAGCTCAATGCGGTGACCCTCAGCGGCGTGGCTGTGCGCCCCCTGGACGAAGCCCTGCGCTTCCTGGAAGATGAAGCACTCAAGATTCTGCCCAAAGGCTATGTCCTGGACTATACGGGTGAGTCGCGCCAGCTGAGGGCCGAGGGCAACACCTTCATTCAGGCATTCGGCCTGGCAGTGGTGCTGATTTTTCTGGTACTGGCAGCCCAGTTCAACAGCTTTCGCGACCCCTTCGTGATTCTTGGCGGATCGGTGCCCCTGGCCATGTTCGGCGCCTTGATCTTCACCTTCCTCAAAATGCCCGACCCCAGCGTGCCATTCTGGACGGCAGGCTGGACCACCACATTGAACATTTACAGCCAGGTTGGGCTGGTCACTCTCGTAGGCCTGGTGTCCAAAAACGGAATTTTGATCGTTGAGTTTGCCAATGGCCTGCAGCGTCAGGGAAAATCCAAGCGTGAAGCCGTCTACAAGGCTGCCCTGACCCGCCTGCGGCCGATTCTGATGACCACCGGCGCCACCATCGCCGGTCATTTCCCCCTGGTGCTGGTCACCGGTGCCGGTGCCCAGGCACGCAACGCCATCGGTCTCGTTCTGGTGGGCGGCATGGCTATCGGCACGCTGTTCACCCTGTTCGTGATCCCGTCCATCTACATGCTGGTGGCCCGTGACCACTCCAGGGACGTCCCGGCTGCCCTCGATCAAGAGGAGGCTGAGGTCCGAAGACCGCTCAATCCTCAGACAACCTGATTCCGAATCTGTTAAGGATCAAGCGTGCCTGCATGGAAATGAGGGATATTGATCGAGATCTATGCCTGCAATTCTCTGGATAGGGAGCCATGCATCTAACGACGACCGTATTAGCTGTTTCGGGGGTGGTGCTTCTGGTGCTCGGCTGGAAGCTGTTCTGGTTGTTCGTCGGCGTGGTGGGCTTCGCGGCCGGCCTCCAGGCGGCGCAGCTCTATCTCGGCCCACAGCCCTTCTGGGTGCTCTGGGCGGCAGGGCTGGTGTGCGGGATCATCGGCGCACTCCTGGCGCTGTTTTTCCAGAAACTGGCCATCGGCATCGGTGGATTTGTGGCCGGCAGCACCATCGCCCTTCAGCTGACGCTGATGATGGGTTACCATCCCGGCATGCTGGTGGCATTGACCGGAGGCGTCGTCGGAACGGTGGCCTTGTACCTGCTTTTCGACTGGGCCCTGATCGTTCTCTCATCGTTGATCGGCACCAGCTTCATCATCGAGGCGCTCGGCCGGCATGCCCCATATGCACCGGTGTTGTCCGCGGTGCTGATTGCTGCCGGTTTCATCTTCCAGGCCAGGCTGCTGATGATTTCCCGAAAAGGGGATCGTTAATCATCCCATCAAACAATCCCGCGGGTGCGTTCACCCCGAAATCCCTTCTTAATGAATCGAGAGCCCGGCAGGTGACCATCCTGCACGTCATCAACACCGGTTTCCCCTGGCGCGAAATCCTCGATGTTGAAGAGACGGAGAATCCCTCCCTCATCCTCATCGGCTACCACGGACGGTCTAAGCGCGGTGACACGTTCCTCTTATACATTAAGATATCTTTCAAATTACATGGCGGTCAGCCATCAATTTCAAAGCCTGAAAAAAGGAGATCCCAGTTTTGCTTTTTTTACCAGTGGGTCCCGTACTTTCCGCTTTTCATGCCGGCATTCATTCTTTTCATGCCGGTGCCAATTTATATCCAGGATGGGTCCTCTTAAAGAGTTGACTGGCTCAATGGCCAACTGTATCCTACGCGTCAGCCCATTTTTGATTCCAGATCGAGATACATGACGGCCCGCGATCACGGTAAATTCCTCAAATGGCCACAAATTTAATCAAAAGATACCGGTAGCTGAAGTGAAACGCCATACCCATGTAGAGGGTGATTGGTTGTGTCGCCAACCGGTTGATCAACAGGAGAATCCATTCATGGCAAGATTTAGAAAGATCCTCAGAATCCTAAGCCTGGTCGTGATCGTTGGCTTTTGTTTCAGCCGGCCGATAATGGCACAAACGCAAACCGACAGGGAATCGAATGTTACCGCGGTTGAGGTCCATGAATCTGTCGATGAACGTGACCTGAAACCGGAAATCGGCAAAATCGACCAGGCCGGAAACAAAGTCGGAGAAAAGATCGAACAATTCGGTGCCAAGGCCTCGGACCGCCTGGGCGGCTGGATCGACAGCAAAGTATACGCGGAAATCAGTTGGCTCATCCTGCTCTTCTGCCTGCTGCTGATTTTTGTCGTGGTGACTGTCGAACGGGTGGTCCGATTGCTAATCCAGCGCAAGATCGAAACCATTCCATCGGTGGATGGCCGGATCTCCTGGGCTCGCCTGATTCTCAAAGCGGTGATGCGACCGTTGAGCCTGCTCGTTTGGGTTTACGGTATCTACGGGGCCCTGTCTCCCTTGTACAGCCATTTCCAGGGGGCGGACGGAAGCAACTTGGTTCACTTGGTGTTTCAGAAAACGGCGACGGTGGGGGGCATCCTGGCCTTTTTCTGGTTTGTCTACCAGTTCGTGCATGTGATGGACGCCCGCCTCTCCCAATGGGCCGACAGCACGGAGAGCACCATCGACGACATCCTGGTGCCACTATTCGGCAAGACCCTCAGAATATTCATCGTCATCCTGGCCGGCATCATCGTGATCCAGAACCTCACCGGGGTGGAGATCGGTCCCCTGCTGGCCTCGCTGGGGATTGGCGGCCTGGCCGTGGCCCTGGCCGCCAAGGATTCCATCGCCAATTTTTTCGGCACCCTGACGATCCTTTTCGACAAGCCTTTCCAAGTGGGCGAGCGCATCGTCATCGACAACTACGACGGGGTGGTGGAGGACGTGGGCTTCCGCAGCACCCGCATCCGGTTGCTCACTGGGCACCTGGTGACCATCCCCAACGAGAAGGTGGTCAATTCCGGGTTGGAGAACATCGGCAAACGGCCCAACATCCGCTGGCTGACCAACATCGGCATCACCTACGACACACCGCCGGAGAAGATCGAACGGGCCGTGGCCATTATCCGGGAGATCATTGCCGATCACGAGGGCATGCACCCGGATTTCCCCCCACGAGTCTACTTCAACGGATTCAATGACTGGAGTCTGAACATCATGGTTCTCGCCTGGTACCATCCCCCCGAGTACTGGGTTTTCCAGGAGTGGGTCCAGCGCACCTGTCTGGAGATCACCCGGCGTTTCTCTGCCGAGGGCATCGATTTTGCCTTTCCCACCCGCACCCTGCACCTGGCCAACGACGCCAAACGGCAGCTCAAGGTCGAGCTGCTCGAAAAAAGCGACCTTCCTTCGATTGGGGTTCAGGGTTGAGGCGGCAGGATTAGGTGCAACGTAGTTAAAAAAAGAACAGCTTTTGCGAATTGGTTCGGCTGGCCTCATGCCTGCCTCATGGAAAGCCTCCGCCCGCTAAATCATCACTCTTGCGAGAAGTAAATATCTCCATACCAGGCAGTGGCTTCCTGTTTGCTGTTATCTGTATCGGTCATGATGGCGACGGCGTCGATGAAGGAGATATCGTCGTTGAAGCAGGTCTTGAAGTCAGCCCGCACATCACGGCGTTCGGTTGCCCAGCCGGTGCCCTTGCCGGACTGCAGCGCCATGACGCGGGCGTTGCCGGTAAAGGCGTTTTCCCACGTGCTGCCGACGGGCCGCCGGCTGGACCAGACATAAATCAAGGTTCTCGTGCGCCAGAAGGCGATGCCGCCAGAAACGACGACATAGACCCGGGCCGAATAATCGTCGCCGGCTTTGGTCCGTTCATCGATTCCGCTCAGGACATCGTCGACCCGCCAGGACCAGTTCAGGTAAGGCAGCTTCTCCAGATCGACCCGAATTTCGCGCACGAGTCCCGAAGCGGCGCCCTTGCTGTCTGCCTCCAGCACCTGGCGGCCATCCTGGGTCACCAATCGATAGCTGGTCGTCCCTTGGAATGATTGTACCGTCCAGCCATCCAGGCCGACGTCGCTGAAATGGCCGACGGTCAGATTCATCGCGCCCGCAAGGGCGACAACCGACCAGAATCCGGCAAACATCAACATCGGCAGGGCCTTCTTCACCATGTTCTCTCCTTTGCCATTACCCTACAGCGCTGAGCGTGGATGGGGTGTTAAGTATTCATCAACGCCCGCCTTTGAGCCGTCGGTAGCGCCGGATGAGCGTGTTGGTCGAACTGTCATGGGCGAGCGGCGGCTCGCCTGCGCTTTCAAGTTCGGGGATCGTCCGCTGGGCCAGCACCTTGCCCAGCTCGACACCCCACTGATCGAACGAATCGATGCCCCAGACGACCCCCTGGGTGAAAACGCTGTGTTCGTAGAGCGAGACCAACATGCCCAGCGTCTCCGGCGTCAGACGCTCGACCAGGATGGTATTGGTCGGGCGGTTGCCTTCGAAGACACGGTGCGGCGCGAGCCATTCCGGCATGCCCTCGGCCTTGACTTCGTCCGCCGTCTTGCCGAAAGCCAGCGCCTCGGTCTGGGCGAACAGGTTCGACATCAGCAGATCGTGGTGATTGGCGATCGGATTCAAGCTCTGACAGAAGCCGATGAAGTCGCAGGGGATCAGCCGGGTCCCCTGATGGATCAGCTGGTAGAACGAGTGCTGACCGTTGGTACCGGGCTCGCCCCAGCAAATGGGTGCGGTGTGATAGGCCACGCGCGTGCCGTCAAGCGTCACCTGCTTGCCGTTGCTCTCCATGGTCAACTGCTGCAGGTAGGCGGGAAAGCGGTTGAGATACTGGTCGTAAGGCAGCACCGCAACCGTTTGGGCATCCAGAAAGTTGGTGTTCCACACCGTCAGCATCCCCATGATCACGGGCAGGGTCTGTGCGAATGGCGCGCTTAAAAAGTGTTGGTCCATGGTGTGAAAACCGGCCAGCATCGCCTGGAAGTTTTCCGGTCCGATGGCAATCATGGTCGACAGGCCAATGGCCGCGTCCATC
>JAQYWF010000043.1 GCA_030145105.1 Desulfosarcina sp. | reverse complement strand
TCTTCCGGCGGATCGTTGGACCAGAGGGCGAAGATGCCATGGGGCTTTAAAAACGATTTCAGCCGGCGCATGCCTGCTTTTGAGTAAAGGTCCGCGTGACTGGGATGTAGCCAGAATCCAGGCGTGTGGTCGATATCCAGCAAAACGGCGTCAAACCGGGTACCCTTCTCCTCCGGGTCAAAACCGTCAGCGCGGACCAGGTCAAAAAAGTCAGCATGCTGGTATTCACAGCGATCGTCAAGGGTCAGCGTTTTTCCGTTGGGCACCAGCCCCCGACGGTGCCAATCGATAACCGGCGCCAGGGTCTCGACGACGACAAGACGCTTCACCTGTTTGAATGCCAAGGCAGCAACCGCTGTGTATCCCAGCCCCAGTCCGCCGACCACGACGTTCCACCCCGCCCCGCCCAACGCTCCCAGGCCGATGTCCGCCAGGGCCACTTCGGAGTCATGGAACAGGCTCGACATGAGATATTCATCGCCAAGTTTAACCTCGTAAACCTCGCGGCGATTCAGAGACAGTATGCACCGCCGCCGAAGAACCAGTTCGCCCATGCGGGTTTTCTGGCAATCGAGTTCTTCAAAATTTGACTTCATGGGCAATATTCAGGCCTTTCAAGCCTCCCCGCGGCATGCCGCGGAGAATGTTCTGCCTGCAACGGCAGTGCTGCGCAGCACTGAAATGGTTGAAGCGTTTCCACGGTGTAAAGATGAGCCGTGGACGCTGATCGCACGACGCCTTGATGCCCATCATCGCGAATCCTGACGGTGGAGGCAAGCATAAATAGTGTGGACCGTCAAATCCGCAAAATCTGTCGGATCGGCTGAGATGGTGTCCATACCCACACCCTTCAAATCCAATTGGGCCAGCCGTCAATCTTTCCACCTGTTTTATTTCGAAAACTTTATGGAAGCCGCCGATACGACACCCCACACCCAGTTGTACACCAAAACGAATGCTGGGGTCCACATGCCCAGTCTCAATCCGGCCAATCCGTTGTTGGCCTGGTATGGGAAAATAAAAAACAGCTGAACCGCAGTCGGCAGAAGACTCAACAAAGTACCCTTGAGCAGGAACCGAGATTTCAAAAAGGGCAGCACGAACAGCAGCCCCCAGATTCCCCCCCAGACAATCCGCGGATAGAGCCAGCCAGGAGTCAGGGTCGGTGCGATGGATACGCCGGCCCACCGGGCGATGCCCAAATCGCCAAACTGCCAGACCACAAGACTGTTGGCCAATGCACCCAGGCAACCGGCCGAAAAACAGATCATCATTTTTTTCATTTGAACCTCCAACGATTGCCGTTTCCGTTAACCAACACCAATGCTTTTGACCAAAGGGGAAAATAACCGCAGGGGTTCCTTTACGACTAAGGATGATACGGTTAAATACCTGTCAAGGCAATCATTTAAATCCCGGTGTCATGGCCCAGCGCGGGTAATGGCCTTGTCGGGCGGCCAACCGGGAATGTATCGGCAATGGCAACGCGCCATTGGCTATTGCATGAAGATCCGTCTCGGGTTAAAATGTTATTGATTTCCGATGAATATCGGCGAACCGGTATGGTATGGAACCGTAAGATCAGGAGCCTCCTCCCATGGCCCAGTGGAATATGCCTGTCGAACCCGATGAACTGCTTTACGCCCTCAAAGTGGGCAATGCGGCAGCGCTGAATCAAATGCCGCTCAAGCATACGCCGGGCCAGGGACTGGAAATTGTGGACGAGGAGACCGGGCAGATACAGACCGTCCATTTTGCGGACAATGCAGTCAACCGGTTCGGCGTGGCCATCGCCCGGGAGTTCGACAACATGGGCTCTAAGTTTTTCTCGCTGATGACCCGCATCGGCGCACTGATGCGCCTGCTCGAACACGACCGGGCAAAGCCCTACGTTGAACTGGAAGGGGAGTTTACCAAAATCCGCAACGCCATGATCGAGACCATGGCGTCGTTTCCCATCTCACCCGAGGGTTTTGTGGACGTGGATAAATTTTTCAATCATCTGGAAAACGCCAGGAAAAACAAGCCGCGTCAGTCAGACAACTAACGGCCGATCTCATCGGTCGTCATCCGCCAGCCTTTGCACCAGCGCCCCGGTAGGGCAGTATTCGAGGCATGCCCGGCACGATAGGCAATCCGCCGCAGCATCCGGGTCTGCATCGAAGTAACCAACCACCGTATTGAAACCCCGGCCTGCAAAACTCAACCAGGTCTGCTGGTGCTGCTGCCGGCAGATCCGGACACAAATGCCGCACAACACGCACCGGTTGGGGTAGTAGTCCAACACCGGGTGGCGAACGTCCACCTCCGGCTCCTTCAGTACCCGTTCGAAGGGTTTGCATCCCAACCCGGCACCAAGAAACTTGGCAATATTCTGCAACTGGCAGGCGCGGTTGGCCGGGCAGGGTTTGCAATCCACCCGGTGAACCGAGAGCAGGAGTTTGAGTGCGGTCTTCTGAAGGCTGCGGACCGCTACGGTGCCCGTGTTAACCGTCATGCCGTTTTCCACAGTCACTGCGCAGGCGGCCACTGGCTCACGAAAGCCATCGATCTCGACGAAGCAGAGACGGCAGGCAGCCGGGGCATCGGCCGGGGCGTCTGTTTCCAGCCAGCACAGGTGGGGAATATAAATTCCGGCTGAATGGCAGGCCGACAGCACGCTGCTGTTATCCTGGGTCTGGATCGTCTGGTCGTCCACGGTCAGGGTAATTTTCATTTCGCCATCAGCTTTTCTTCTCCGCCGGCCGTTCGATAATAGGCGCCAGAGTCGCCGGTGAGATCTTCACCACCGCATCGTAGTCCGGCGGGCAGGCCACCATACACTCGCCGCACTTGACGCACACTTGCTGGTCAATGCCTTTTTTACGGTTGCTGGTGGTAAACACCGCATCCACCGGACAGCACCCCACGCAAGCATCGCAGCCTCGGGCACATTTATCCAAATCGATATAAAAGGCGGTCAGCGTCCGGCAGGTGCGTCCCGGGCAGCGACCCTCCTTGATATGCGCCTCGTATTCGTCCCTGAAATAGGCCAAGGAAGTGAGCACCGGGTTGGGGGCGGTTTTGCCCAGCCCGCACAAAGAACCCTGCTTCACCGCCCGGCCAAGGGTCTCCAGTTGCGCCAGATCTCCCTCACGGCCCTCACCGCGGGTGAGCCGACGCAGGATTTCCAGCAGATGGTGGGTGCCGATGCGGCAGAAGGTGCATTTGCCGCAAGACTCCTTCTGGGTGAAATCCAGGAAATAGCGCGAGACGTCGACCATGCAGCAGTCTTCGTCCATCACCACCATACCACCGGAACCCATCATGGCGCCGGCTTGGGTCAGGGCATCGAAATCCACCGGTGTATCGAGAAAGTCGGCGGACAGGCATCCCCCCGACGGCCCGCCGATCTGCACCGCCTTGAACTGTTTTTTATTGGGAATACCGCCGCAGATCTCGAAAATCAGCTCACGCAGGGTCACTCCCATGGGGATCTCCACCAGTCCGGGATGGGTCACGTTGCCGACCACGGAGAAGACCGCCGTGCCCGGGCTGTCCGCTGTACCGATGCCACGGAACCAGTCGCCCCCCTTTTCCAGGATTGGCGGAACCGTGGCCAGGGTCTTGACATTGTTGATCACCGTGGGCCGGCCGTCCAGCCCCCGCTCCACCGGATAAGGTGGACGGTGCCTGGGCATACCCCGGTAGCCCTCCACCGACCGAATCAGGGCGGTCTCTTCGCCGCAGACAAAAGCACCGGACCCCTGGAACAGGTCAATATCGAAATCCAGGCCGCTACCCAGAATATCTGTACCCAGAAAATTCATTTGCCTGGCCTGTTCGACGGCGGAAGTCAGAATTCGCACCGCCAGGGGATATTCGGCCCTCACATAAAATAAGCCCCGGGCGGCGCCCACGGCCATAGCGGCGATAATCATGCCTTCGATGACCTGATGGGGGTTGCTTTCCAGCAGGGTGCGGTCCATGTAGGCGCCGGGATCGCCCTCATCGGCGTTGCACACGATCAACTTGTCGCTGCCCGATGCCGCCCACCCCGCCCGCCATTTTCTGGCCGTGGCAAATCCCGCACCGCCACGTCCCCGCAGTCCGGCAGCATCGACTTCGGCAATGACCCCTTCAGGCGTCCGGCAAAGGGCGGTGGCCAATGCACCGTAACCCCCGTCGGCGACATATTCATGGATCTGTTCCGGATCGATTCGTCCGCAACGGTCCATGATCACTCGCGTTTCCCGGTTGAAACGGGCGAACTCCATCACCGAAGGGATCATCTCGTTTTCAACGGTGGCCCCCATGACGTGCTCGAACCGGGGGTCGCCCTCTTCCAGAAACAGCTTGACCAACATTTTGGCCTTGCCCGGGGTTACCTCCGGGTAGAGAATGGGCGGGAAACCGGAATCCGGATAATCGATAATCACCACCGGTTCGGCGTAGCAATGGCCCACGCAGCCCACCGTGTGCACATGGGCGTCGATGCCCCGCTCGGACAGGGCCGTTTCGAAGGCCGCCTGGGTTTCCAGGGCGCCGGAGGCAATGCCGCAGGTAGCCATGCCGATATGAATTTTGGGCAACGGACTCTGATCGAACTGCGCCTGCCGGGCCCGGGCTTCGTCGGCAAGGGTTTGGTAGGCCGCTTGAATTCTCTGCATGGCATCTACTGTCATTATTGATATACCTTAAACAACCTCTTGTCAGACGGTTTCGTATAAAAGGCCGAGATCAAGGCTTGCAAATCCCGAGGAAGGAGGCGTACTGATCGTACTCCGCACTGACGAGGGATGACGCGTAACGCAGATATCGGCTTTTTTGCGGAACCGTCATGATTTGGCCGCCTCCCTTTGCGCCTTCTCCTTCTCGAGACGGACCCGCAGGACCAGCCCCTCCACCTTGCTGGGGGCCATGTGCCCGTGAAGGGTTTCGCCCACCAGGGCCACCGGTGCCAGGGCACAGCAGCCCACACAGGCCACCCGTTCGATGCTGAATTCGCGATCATCGGTGGTTTCGCCTTCCCGGATCTCCAATTTGCGCTCGAAATTCTCCAGGATAATCTCACCGCCGCGCACATGACAGGCAGTTCCCATGCAGACCTTTACCGGATTTTTTCCCGGCGGGTTGAACCGGAACTGGTTGTAGAAAGAGGCCACCCCGTATACTTCGGATCGGGTGACGGCCAGATGGTCAGCCACCAGGGATAGGGCTTCGTCGGGAAGATAGCCCAGGGCCTTCTGGGCCAATTGAAGCAGCGGGATAAGTCGTCCCCTGCCCTTGGGAGAGACATCGATCTGCTTTTGTAGGATTTCCAGGTGTGCGCGATCTTCAGCACTGAGGGGAAGCGGCATGGTCACGTTTCGGCAATGGCGTTGTTGGCTTCGTTATATTTTGTCCATGGCGCCATAGGCGGCCTGGATGCGCTCACGCAGTAAAAAACAGAGACGCTCGAGCATGAAAAAGCCGAAGGGGGTGTCCTCCTCCATGCATTTTCTCAGCTGACGCCCCTTGAGGCGAATCACCGTTGATTCCTTCTGGCAGCTGGCCGAGGACATGAGCACGTGGGGCTCGCCCAACAAAGCGGACCAGCATCCCAAGGTCCGGCCTTTGCCCAAGGCGTCGATCACCACCGATCCCTTGTGGCTGCCGATATCCATGGCACGCTCCAGGAACACATATCCGTCCACGATGATAAATAGGTCTTCGCCAAAGTCACCTTGCCGGAATATATAAGCGCCGGCGTTGTATTGATCAAGGCCGCAAAAATCCGAAATGGTGGCCAGGTGTGCCGGGGATATGTTCTTCAGGAACCCGCACGATTGCAGCGTGGACTGGATCTCAGTGTTGGCCATGGTTTCCTCCATTAAACATCACATTTCTCAAAACGGTCAGTATTGGCCTCTGCCATCTGCTGGTAAGCCTGCATCAACCGCCCGCCCAGGGCTCGGGACAGATGCTTGAAAAACAGGTAGCCACTTTCCATGTCGCCGTCCAGCAGTTTGAGCAGACGGCCCCGGTCCAGTTTCAGCACCACCACCGGTGTCGCACAGATGGCATCGCCGCCGTAATGGCTATGGTCGATGAGGCTGCTCCAGCCGAAGGCCTCTCCCACACGGTTTCCCGTGTAGACCTGCTTTCCCGTTTCAGCAATCGTGATCTTCACTTCTCCCTGGGCAAGGATGAACAGATACCGGGCTGCATCGCCGCTGCGAAACAGGATTTCTCCCTCGGCAAACGCCTCGCGTTCGGCGATGGCCATCACCTGATTGACCACGTTCTGGTTCAACCCCCAAAACAAGTCACTCTGTCGGATATACATGGCGGCCTCATCTGGAAAAGCGACTCCAGCGGTGTTTAGATGGAGTGGTGATGGTCAGCGGAAATGGTGCTTTTATCTGCTTTATAGTATGCGAAAAAACCGGGTGTCAAATCAAACTTCAAAAGCAGATTGAGGGATTGGGGATTCAGGAATTGGGGGATTCGGATGAAGCTTGCCCAGCGATATCCACAACGGCTGTAACACGAACCGTTTTGCCGTCCGAACGCATCGATATGGCGCCATGCGTGCCAGTACACAGGATTCGGCTGCCCGCTGCGCGGTACCGATCCGTCACATCGGCATGGGGAAATCCGAAGCGGTTGTCGGCACCGGCGCTGATCACCACCACCGCCGGTGCCACCGCGGCAATCAGTTCCGCGGAACTGGATGTCCGGGATCCGTGGTGAGGGGCGAAGAGAACCGTGCTGGCAAGCCCCCTGCCCGTCCGATGCACCAGTTGGCTTTCTGCCCGGGCTTCGATGTCCCCGGTGAGTAGAAAGGCGGTCTCTCCCATTGTCGCCTTGACAACCAGTGAACCGTTGTTGCGGTATTCCTGGTCGATGTCATCCGGCTGGCTTAAAAAATCCGCCGGCGGGTGAAGGACCGTTAGCGTCACCGGTCCAACAATCGTTTTTCTGTTACCGGCATCCACCGTTCGAACGACAATGTCTTGCTCACGGCATACCCCCATCAATTCCCCATACCCTTTTGTGGTGTTGACATCCCCATTGCTCCACAGTTCCCGGATATTGAAATACCTGGCGATGTATATCAGACCATTGAGATGATCGGCGTTGGGGTGGGAGAGGACGAGGATGTCGACGGTGGCGATTTTCTTACGCCACAACACCGGTGCGACGACCCGCTGCCCCATATCGAAAATGCGGTTGTCGGAAAAACCGCCGCCATCATAAAGCACAACGCCACCCCCGGGCAGTTCCATGAGCGTGCAGCCTCCCTGCCCCACGTCAATGGCCGTGACCTTGAGGTCCCGATGCCAGAAGCGTTGATAAGTCCAGTATAGTCCATCGGCGGCAACCAGGAGAATCGCTGTTGCCAGCACCCACGGGGCAACGGTTGTTTTGCGAAGGTTCAGCAATGCCCAGCCGGTTAAATAATACAGAAACACTTCCACCGCGGATGGGGTCACGGTCTTGACTGCGGCAAAGGAAAGCCCCGAAAAAAAGTCCACCCCCATCAGCGCCAGGTGGAGGATCTTGATGCTCAGCCAGAAACCCAGGGCTGCGGCGGGTTCGAAAAAGGACGAGACAAAGGCCGACACCAACCCCACAGGCACAACCACAAAGCCAACCAGGGGAACGAGAAACACATTGGTTGCAATGCCCACCACCGAGGTCTGGTTGAAATGAAGCAGGACCACGGGAGCCGTGCCGGCAATGGCCAGGGCAGAGACCAGAACGAACCCTCCTAGTCGCCTGCCGACCCGTTTGGCGGGTGAACGCACCGGTTCCTCGGTAGCCCCGATCTTTTCCAGACCATATACAATGGCCAGCACGGCGGCAAAGGAGAGTTGAAAGGAGATGGAAAAAAGGGCCGGCGGGAAAAAAGCCAGAATCACCAAAGCCGCCACGGCAAGGGTATTCAGGATGTCTTGCGACCGCCCCAGGATCAGGGCGGCCAGAAACAGCACCACCATGAACTCGGCCCGCTGGGTGGAAGGGGACATGCCGGCCAGCAGACCATATGCCAGCACTGGCACCAATGTCACAGCCGCCGCCCACTGCCGGCCCCACCCCCGCCACAGCAGGAACGGGAAAAAAGAGAATACCCAGCGAAAAACGGCGAAGGCCAGAGTGGCCACGATGCCCACATGAAGCCCGGAGATGGCCAGCAGGTGTCCCACGCCGGCCCGGTTGAACCGTTCACGCAGTCCATCGTCGATGCCCGACCGGTCTCCGAATACAAGGGCTCTGAGCACGGCCTTTTCATCCGTGGCGGTTTGACTGCCGGCGGCATCGACCAGCTGGGCCAGCCGACGGCGGGCCGCATGGATCATCTGATTTACCGGAGACCGGTTGCAGCTTCCACTTCGCTGGATTTTCTCCGCCTGTACCCAAGCGCTGCCATGGATGCCTTCAAACGCCATGTGCCGGCGATAGTCGAAGCCGCCTGGGTTTTGAAAATTGCGAAACGGCCGCATGCTGGCCGGAAAAGTGACCCGGTCGCCCGGATTCAGGTTCGCCTCCCCCATGACCGTCAACCGGATGCGCCCCCTGACCTGCTGTGATTCCGCTTCACGGGAAAGGGTGTTTACGTCCAGGAGAAGACGGCTTCGGCCGAAGCGGACGATGGGCGAATCAGCAACGGTTCCATGTATTCGCCAATATCCGGTGTCAAGAAAACGAGCGACGTGGTTGGGTCCGTGCGCGGGCGATACCCACGGCACCATGGCCAGGTACCCCGCAGCCATTGTGGCCAGCAGCGGAGTCCATCGTGCCGGTCGATCCCGTCTCAGACAAATGACCAGCCGCACGGCTGCCGCAAGCAGGATGAACAGCGCCGGAATGACTAAACCAGGCTGACCCTGGGTTAGAAGGATGCCGGCCATAAGGGACAGGGCGATGGGTATGGCCGGACGGTAATAGAATGCCTCAGGAATGCCAGTGAGTGGGGTCACGGGTTGGTTATGCCCCGGAAAGGGTGACTTCGATGGTTCGGCGGCGGGATCGGTTGTCGTGGTTGATGGCGACCACCTGCTGCCAGGTCCCCAGGAGAAGTTCCCCTCTGCGGATGGGAAGGGCGATGGACGGGCCCAAGAGAGCCGCCTGTACATGGCTGTGGCCATTTCCGTCGTGCCAAGCCAATTCATGGGCGTAGGTCAAGTCGTTCGGTGCCAGCCGGTTTATTGCGTCTTTGAGATCTTGAACCACACCCGGCTCATATTCTATTGTGGTCAACGACCCCGTGGATCCAACGATGCAGGCTGTGGCTTGGCCGTTTTCAATTCCGGAGCGGCCAATTATACGATTTAGATCGTCGGTGATATCCTGAATGTCTGGGCCTGAGTTCAGATCAACCTCGATGGCGGCGAAATGAAATATGGTTGAGCCCATGGTTTCTCCTGGTGACAATGGTGGCATGGCGGAAGCCAGTTTCATATTCTGAATCTTATACCGAAGTATAGGCCAACCTATTTTTCGTTTCAAGGCAAGATCGAATGGCGCGGCACCAAAAAATTAGAAAGGATCTTTTGATTGACATACAAGATGGATTGCCCTTGACCCCCGCAGCGAATCCATCCTATTTATAAATATAAGTATTCATTCATTGTTCCCCTTCCTTTAAAGCGCGAATCGCTAATTTCGAGAAGACCTGAGCTTGGCACCTGTTGATCGCTGTTTGATCGACGTTGCTTAAGTGAGAAATGAAAGATTTCAGGAACAAGAACGTATACATGGTAGCTGGATCAGGTGGGATTGGATTGGCGACTGTCAAGCTGTTGTCCGAGCACGGTGCCAATATTACTATTTTTTTCACGAGATATACACAGGCTTATTTGATCAATTCGAGGAAACCATGAAACTTATACGCTGACCATACATATGCACAAATGATAGGTTACCACCATGTCTATAAAACCAACCTACGAAGAGCTATAAAAGCGCATAGAACGATTAGAACAAACTGAAATGGCCCTGATGGCGTCTGAGCAGAAATGGAGGAATATCCTTGTCAACATACCGCAAATCGGGATTGCGTTAGGCCCCCAGGCAAGGATTGTCTTTGCCAATGCCCACTTTTTGAAACTCACAGGCTGGAAAGCACACGAGATCATCGACCAGGATTGGTTCGACTTGTTTATCCCTGAAAATGTCAGGGAGGAAGTTCGCAAGGTATTTATCACCGCAATGAACCAGCAGGATACCCTTGGATTCTCCACCTACGAAAACCAGATCGTGACACGGACAGGTGATTTGCGGGATGTGGTTTGGTCCAATGTACTCACCAAAGATGCACAGGGAATCATACTGGACGTAACCTGTCTTGGAATTGACCTAACAGAACGGAATCAATTAGAGGCGACTTTGCATGAAAGTGAGCGATTTCTCTCTACCATTTTCGACTCCATTCAAGATGGCATCAGTGTTCTCGATGCCAATTTGAATGTCGTCCGCGTATATCAAGCAATGAAAAATTTGTGCGCACACGAGCTGCCTCTGGAAGGTAAGAAATGCTATGAGGTATATCATGGCAGGTCTAAACCATGCAAAGTCTGTCCAACGATGCGATCACTAAGTACAGGCAAGCTTGAAATGAATGAAGTCCCACTAAAAGGACAAGATAAAGAAACGGGAATCTTGGAGCTGTTCGATTTTCCCATGATTGATGACTCTGGCAAGTCATTCGGAGTCGTTGAATTCGTAGGAAACGTCACGGATCGCAAGCGGGCGGAAGCGGCATTACGAGAAAGTGAGGAAAGGTTTCGGGCACTTGTGGAAAAATCTCCGCTGGGGATATCTTTGATCGCAAATGATGGTGAATACAAATATATCAACCCGCAATTTACCAATATTTTTTGATATACGATTGAAGATATTCCAACAGGAATCGCTTGGTTCAAAAAATCTTTTCCGGATGCAACCTACCGACAAAAGGTAATTGGAAAGTGGGTTGAAGATAAAAACCAGATCAACGTTGGACAAGCCAGGCCACGCGTTTTTACTGTGACCTGTAAAGACGGTGCACAAAAAAAAATCCACTTCAGACCGGTTACCATGGAAAACCATGACCAGTTTGTGATCTACGAGGACATCACCGAAAAATCGATATTGGAACAGCAACTCATGCAGGCCCAGAAATTTGAAGCGATTGGCACCTTGGCTGGTGGTATCGCCCATAATTTTAATAACATACTTATGGGAATTCAGGGCCGTTCTTCACTGATGTCGTTGGAATTGGAGCCTTACCACCCTAATTTGGAGCATATCAAATCCATTGAGGCGTGTATCCAAAGTGCGACCGGCCTGACAAAACAGCTACTGGGTTTCGCTCGTGGTGGCAAATATGAGGTAAAGCCCATCAACATCAATGAACTGGTGCGCAACAGCGCAAACATGTTCAGCCGAACCCGAAAAGAAATCAACGTTCATACAAAAATACCCCAGTCACAATTACTTGTTGACGCTGACCGAGGCCAAATCGAGCAGGTTCTTTTGAATTTGTATATCAATGCATGGCAGGCCATGCCCGATGGTGGGGCGCTTTATTTAGAAACAAGTGTCGTTGCACTGGAGGATAACGACTGCAAACCGCACGAGGCAAAACCTGGACGATATGCCAAAGTGTCGGTCACGGATACCGGAATCGGTATGAATGAAAGCACTCGCCGTCGAGTTTTCGACCCATTTTTCACAACAAAAGAAAATAGCCGAGGTACTGGATTGGGACTGGCTTCAGCTTATGGAATCATCAAGAATCATGGTGGCATAATTACTGTCAACAGCAAAAGGAACCATGGAACGACCTTCAACATCTTCTTGCGGATATCGGAAAATGAGATTCATCAGGAGATAGTGACGGACGGGGCGATGGTCAAAGGGTCGGGGACCATTCTTCTGGTCGATGATGAAGACATGATTATGAGCGTCAACCAGGCCTTATTGGAAAAATTAGGCTACCACGTCATTGCCGCTAATAGTGGTGAAGAAGCTATCGAGGTTGTCCTTCGTATGGGGTCCGGAATCGACTTGGTGATCCTCGACATGATTATGCCTGGGATGGACGGCGGAAAAACATTCGATCGCATCCGTGAAATACATCCGCAGATGCCAGTGTTGCTTTATAGCGGGTATGCCGTGGACGGACAGTCATCAGAAATTTTGCGAAGGGGTTGCAATGGTTTCATTCAAAAGCCGTTTAATATTAAAACGCTATCCCAAAAAATTAGAAACATCGTTGAAGCGGCGAAGGAGGATAACAAACGATAATTATTTTATGTGGACAATTCTGGCATTAATCTAACACCGCAAATAAATGTCCACACCTGACAAAACGGATGAAGCTGCCAAATTACGGATATGAATCTTTGTGAAGGCCCCTGCGCAACCGGGGGCCGTTTCTGTTTGTGGGAGGTGTGAATTAAAAAAGGGCAGGACCTGTGGTGGGGTCCTGCCCAAAAAATGGGGGATAGAGATTCAGTGCAGCGCAGATCAAAACCAGTTCATAGCAGTTGGGGTATCCCTTGAAGTTAATATCTGTAGGTCTAATGAAAAATCAAATAGATAATTGTTATAACCGTTATAGATGGGCACTATGTAAAAAATATTGAGGTGCCACCCCTATAGTCCTTGATTATGTATCCCTTCCATTTTTTTGACAACGCAACATTAAGTTCATAATTTAATAAATTAGGGAAATCACCACTGTAAATTTCATAGTTCTCAAATGACATCCTTGTGCCGCTTCTAAGCCAGGCCTTTTCTCTACTCAGCGCATAAACATCCCTAAATCCTATTGGTTGAGCACTACACGCGAGGTAACTTTTTCATCGGGAATTGACATCAATCCATTCAGACAAGGAGATAGGAACATGCCGACCTACATCACATTAGTCAACTACACCCAAAAAGGCATCGAAAACATCAAAGAAAGCCCGGCGAGGCTGGACAAAGTTAAAAAGGCCATGAAATCCGCTGGAGGCGAATTCAAGGCGTTTTATCTTACAATGGGCCATCATGACATGGTTGTTATTAGTGAAGCACCCAATGATGCGGTATACGCCACCACCATGCTTGCAATTGGTGCCGCAGGCGCCGTGCGCTCTGAAACCCTTAAGGCATTTACAGAAAATGAATATCGAGAGATCATTGCCTCGTTACCGTGAGCCATAGGCGGTATGTGTCTTGGAAAGAACCTGATTTGACAGTTGTTTAAATCCCTCAATTCGGGATTCGTCCCTCAGGCCTCTGAACGCTGATCTCGGTCCTCGGTCTTCTATCTCATTTCAACCCAATCTTCCAATTCCACAGCCCGGGACGATTTTTAAGGGTCACCGCAGGCGGCACCGGCTCGTCCAGATGGGCGAACATCTGGATGCCGGCCTGCTGGAGGAACGTTCGCTTTTCAGTGATGTCCAACCGCCAGTTGGGGAAAATCCAGTAGTCCGGACCGTGCTGATCAACCCAGGCCTGCTCGCCCCGGGGGCTATCGAAGGGCACACGCAACTGCATGTCGTCGGCCAGGGTTCGGGAGATGCACAGGGGCCAGTGGCCGGAGATCACAATTCCCAGGGGCAGCGGGCTCTGACGGCACAGGATGAGAATATCCGATTCTCCCAGTTCCGGGCTTACAAATGCCCCGGCAAAGCCCAGGGTCTTTAGCATCTCCAGACACAGGGCATTGGCCGCATTGCAAAAGGGGCCGGCCCACAGATTCAACCCCCCGGGGCGATTGAAAAGGGCCATTTGCCAGGGCATATTGAGCACGAACTGGCGCGCTCCGTTTTCAAGGCACTGCCTCAGCAGGCCAGCCACGCGTTCTTCATCGTCCGGCCAAACGACCGGCGGCAGCCAGATCCACAAATCGGTGGCAGCTGATTTGCCCAGGTTCGCCGCGGCCATTTCCGACAGCCACATGCCCAGAGGGTTTCGGTTTGACACCCGGTACGGCAGCCGACTGACGTGTATCTCCGTGGGACGGCGGGAATTTACTTCCACCCGGGGCAGTTTCGCCGTGAAACGACAAGAGATGATCGGCGCCGGCGGTGCAGCGGTGGCCTCCACATCGGCCATCATGGTTTCCAAGGCCTTTTCCCGGCGGTCGGTGAGAAATACCGGTGCACCGGGCGAGGGTGCTTTCTTTCCTCCCAGGTTCAGCGGGTAGCGCCCCTTTTTGGGAACGAAACGGGTCACCCGGCAGATGGTGTGGCCGCTCTCATCCTCGTAACCCACTCGCAATACGTCTCCGGGCAGAAGGGCCTGTCGAACCACCACCCAGGGGTTTTTGGGCGGCCCCTGCACCTTTCCCATGAACAGGCCCGAAGCGGTCTGCCGCCGGGTGTCGATGGGTTTTTGCGGACGCTGGGGCAAAAACTGGTAGTGGGTGGCCTCCCGCCCCAGGCTCTGGGACAGCAGGCCCAGCGCATCGCGTTTGATGCGGGCGTCGCCGCCCTGATCCCTCAGCATCCGGTAGGCGGTCACGGTGTAGTAGACATAGTGGGGGCCCTTTTTGCGGCCCTCGATCTTCCAGGCCAATACTTTTTTGACCTGTCCGAGGATCTTGACCAGCACATCCACGGAGAAGTCCTGGCAGGAAAAAGCCCGTGCGTGCTTCCCGTCCTGGCGATAGTGGCGGCGGCAGGGCTGAACGCAGCGTCCCCGCAGACCGCTCTTGCCACCCATGTAACTGCTCCAGTAGCAGCGGCCGGATACGCCGTAGCAAAGCGCCCCATGAATGAAAGCCTCCAGCCCCAAGGTTTTTGGACAGGCATCGGCCATGGCCCTGATCTCATCGATGGAAAGTTCCCGGGGGACCACCGCCCGATCGACGGCAAGCTTACGGGCAACAAACCCCAGGGCCTTGGGAAACGTGACGTTGGCCAGGGTGGACAAATGAATCTCACCGTCGAATCCCGCCTGGCGGGCCAGGGCCAGGACACCCAGGTCCTGGACAATCAAAGCATCAGGGTGCACATGGCGCTGCAGGTCGTCAATCAGCTGGCCGGTCCGATCCAGTTCGTCAGGTTTGAGCAGGGCATTGATGGTGACGTATACCTTCACCCCTCGATCGTGGGCCAACCCGACCAGCTGGGCCAGTTCTGCGAGTGAAAAATTCTTGGCCTCCATGCGGGCCGACATGGACTTTAACCCGCAATAGATGGCGTCGGCACCGGCAGCCAGGGCCGCCAAAAACGAAGCACGGTTTCCCGCGGGGGCGAGAATAGCCGGTTGGTGATCAAGGTTCTTATTCATGCTCTATTATAAACATTCGTTTCATCGCCGCCACCGTGTCCATGGTCAGGCTGAGAATGGCCGGGATGAGAAAGATGGTGAATATGGTGGAGATCAGCAGACCGCCAACGACCACACCTCCCAGCCCCCGGTAGAACTCGGAGCCGGCACCGGGAAAAAGCACCAGGGGCAGCATGCCGAACACCGTGGTGATACTGCTCATGTAGATGGGCCGGATGCGCGAACGCACCGATTCGGTGATGACCCGACGCGCCTCCATGGCCTGTTCCCGGATATTGTTGAGGCTCTGGTGGACGATCAGGATGGCGTTGTTAACCACGATGCCGACCAGAATGACAAACCCCAGCATGGTGAGAATATCCAGCGGCTGGGGCGCTACGAATCGATTCACCAAGAAAATCCCCAGGAACCCGCCGGCAGCAGCCAGAGGAACGCTGAACAGGATGATCAGGGGATAAAGAAAGTTCTCGAAAAGCGCACTCATCAGCAGGTAGCAGATGGCCACGGCCAGAACCAGGTTCCAGATCAGGGCATCACGGGTGCGGGTGAGCTTGTCCGCGGTACCGCCCAGATCGATGCGGTAGAGGCTGCCCAGTTGCGCCTGGGCCTTGACGGGTTCGATCACCTGCCGGGCAATGGTTTCCATGGCCGCTTCCAGGGAGATGTCGGCCGGGGGGTTCACCTGGATGGTAATGGCCCGCTGGGTGTCGATGTGGTTGATCTGTGTGGGGCCCTCGGTCAGCTGGATGTCAGCCACCGAACCCAGCAGCACCTTGCCGCCCAATGGCGAGGCCACGGGAAAGGCTTCCAGGTCCTGGATCCGCTTCAGCCGGTCCTCACGGCTCTTGACCACCAGGTCGATCTCGTCACCGTAAAGGCGGTAGGCGCCGGCCTTGGCGCCCCCCACATGGGCATCCACGGTGGTACCCAGGTCGGTCGTACTGATACCCAATCGGGTGAGCCGGTCCCGGTTGGGCGTGATCCGCAGCTCCGGGTTTCCCAGGTCCAGACCCGGGATGGGACGGATTTGCGCGCCGGGTATGGCGGCGGCCGTCATGCCGTAGATCTGCCGGCCCAGGGCAATCAGTCGCGGCAGGTCCGGGCCCTTGAGGTCGATGTCGATGGAGCGGCCGCTTCCCAGTCCCCGGGTAAACAGTCCGGCCTGGTAGACGATGGGAATCATGCCGGGGACTTTACCTAACGTACGGTAGACGTAAGGGATCAGTTCGGCCGTGCGCGCGGCGTCCCGGGAGATCACGCCCATGAAGATCTGTTGGCGAAAAGCCACGTAAAAAAAATTCTTCACGGTGGGCAGATTCAGCTTCTCGGCCGCTTCACTGGTACCATCCCGGTTGACCAAAGGCAGGATGTCCGCTTCCACGGCCCGGGCGATGGCGGCGAATTCATCGGTATTGTATCCCGGCGGCGGAATCAGGATGCCGAAAAGCAGCTCCCGGTTACCTGTGGGCAGGTATTCGGTCTTGGGGATAAGCGTAACGATCAGCACCACGGCCAGGGCCACCAGGACGACGGCAACCACAACACGCGACCACACCCGGCCGCACATCCAGTCGACAAATCCGACCATGGCGGAGACAAACCCACCGGCCGCTCGGGTGGCCGAGAACATCCGCTTGCGCGTTTCCGGCGTTTTTTTCTCCACACGGCCTAAAATCAGTGCACAAAGGCTGGGAATGCCGGTAATGGAAATCAGCAGACTCAGGGCCACGGCGCTGGAAATGGCGATGGCGATGTCGCGAAACAGCTGGCCGGCCTCCTCCTCCACAAACACGATGGGCAAAAATACCGCGATGGTGGTCAGGGTGCTGGCCAGCACCGCCCCCCACACCTCGGTGGTGCCATCAAAGGCGGCCTGGATGCGCCCTTTGCCCATCTCCCGGTGGCGGAAGATATTCTCGAAGACCACGATGGAGTTGTCCACCACCATACCCACGGCAAAACTCAGTCCAGCCAGGCTGACCACGTTGATATTGCGGCCGGCTAGCGTCATGAAGAGGAAGGTGCCCACAACGCTGACGGGAATGGCGGCGGAAACCACCACCGTCCCGGCGATATTGCGCAGAAACAAAAGCAGTACGGTGACCGCCAGGATCGATCCGACCATCAGGTTCTTCTTAACCAGGCTGATGGCGTCGTAGATGTAGGTGGTCTCGTCGTAAACCTGTTCGATGGACAGGTGACGGTCTTTGAGGATACCACCATTAAGTTCGGCCAAGGCGGTCTTCAATCGGTCCATGACCAGCAGCACGTTGGTGCCCGGCTCCCGCACGGCGCTCATGACAATGGTGGTCACGCCGTCATGGCGAACCACCACAGCCGGTGTTTCATGGCCCAGACGCACCACAGCCACGTCTTTGACCGCCACGGGGATGCCCTCAACCCGCCGGATGATCACGTTTGCCACGTCTTCGGGGCTCTGATACTCACCCACGGTACGGGCGATATACCTGCGTTTGCCCTCGTCAAAGTCGCCGGCGCTGATGGTCTTGTTCTCTACCTTTAGTGCGCGGATCAGGTCCGGCACCGTGATCCTTCTGGAAGCCATGGCTTCCACGTCCACCACCACCTGCATCTCGCGTTTTTTGCCGCCGTGGATGTTGACCGAAGAGATACCGGGGAGCCGTTCCAGCCAGGGCTGGACCTCTTCGTCGAGAAAATCGTACTCCTCTTCCAGGTTGCCCCGGTAGCCGTCTTCGGCCATGAGCACCATCCAGGCGATGGCCTTTTCGAAGCGGCCGCCGGACTTGATGATGGGCCGGTCCACGTTGTCCGGGTAACTTTTGACCTGCTCCATCTTGTTGGAAACCCGAAGCAAGGCTTCGTCGATATCCGTGCCGATCTCGAATTCCAGGCTGATATAGCTCAGGCCGTCCTGGCTCTCGCTCTTGATTTCGCTCAGGCCATTTAAGCTTTTCAACTCCTTTTCCTGGACTTCGGTTACCTCGCGCTCCACCTCTTCAGGGCTGGCACCGGTCCAGGTGGTCTGGATGGACACTTCCGGAAGATCCACGTTGGGCGTTAGCTGAATGGGAATCCGCAGCAGTGAAAGGAAACCGAAGAGCAGCAAAAGGATTGCGCCCACCGAAACCGTTACCGGTTTTTTAATGGATAAATCGACTAGCTTCATGGTCGGATGTTAGATGTCGGAGCTCGGAAAAATAATCGCGGCTGGAAGCCGCTCCTACAATCCCATAATTCCTCAATCCCTAAATTCGGAATTCGGTTTTTTGTCCTTAGTCCTCTTTCTTCAGTCCTCTGTCTTGTGAGAAAAAACCACTTCCTGGCCGGGCATAAGCCGCTCGTTGCCTCGAACCACCAGCAGGTCCCCGGCCGTCAGCTCACCGGTAACGGCAGCCAAACCGTCATGGTACCCTTGTACCGTCACCGATACCGAAAACGCCTTGCCATCCTTCACCCGGTAGACCATGGATCGATCCCCAGCCGTCACGACCGCATCCTTGGGGACCATCAGGGCGCTGAAACGTTCGGACAGGTCGAAGGTAACCACGGCCTCCATACCGGCCTTGATCGCAAATCCGGGGTTGTCTAAAAAAACCCGTACGGGAAATGTCCGGGTCATGGCGTCCCCTTTAGGTAAAATAGCATCGATCTTTCCCTGCCGCCCATCCTCGGCCAGGCTGGTCAGCGTCACCTGCACCCGCCCATCCGGCGGCAATTGCACCGCATAGCGTTCGGGGACATCGACGGCCACACGAACCTGAGAGATGTCCACCAGCGTAACCACCGGCCCACCCGGCTGGATCCACTGGCCGATCTGGGTGTGCTCGGCAGCCACAAATCCGTCAAATGGTGCGACGACCGTTTTCTGCTCGATGCGGTAGGTAAGGGTCTCGATCTGGGATTCAGCCACCAGCAGCGCCTGGGACAGGGCGCGGTGGGAATAAAGGGCGTCATCGTAAGTTCGCTGGGAGATGCTGTTGTTCTCCCGCAGACGCCCCACCCGCTCCAGTTCCTTCTGCGCATTTTCCAGGTTGGCCTTGATCCGCTCCCGCTCGGCAACCCGGCCCTTGAGTTCCAACACCTGCTCCCGTGTTTTCAAGCGCACCAGCAGGTCGCCCGTTTTGACCCGCCGACCCTCTTTGGCTGGGAACGCCGCCACCACACCGCCCGCCTCAGCTGCCACCACGCTGGTCGCCACGGCTTCCACACTGCCCACCAGGGTCACCTGCCGGGATACACGCTTTTCCACCACCGGCAGCACGGTCACCGGCGATGGAGGCCTTTTGGTTGCCACCCCTGTTTTTTCCTGGGCGAGTCCTACCACAGGCAGGGCAATCATGGCGGCCAGCAGAAAAATAAATCGTCGCAGGGTTGTCGTTGGGATCATTTATCCGTCCTATCCGTGGATTGGAGAAATTGCTTCAGATCGAATGAATCAGGTTGCCGGCGAGTGGCTCCGCCAAAGTGTCCATCAAAATCTATCTTCAATATCGAAGCCGGTCAAGAGCATAGAACGGAATTCGGACGTAGATACCCGAGAATCTGAGGATTGGGCAACCACGGAAGCGACAGAGATCGCAATGGTTTCAATGATTGACTGCCGCGGCCGCCCCTTGCTGATCCGGCAACCTGTATTATATTAGTGGCCATGTCTGACAATCGATAAAGCGCCTGCGGGTGCGGCAAAGGATTAGGTATATGAAACTGGCAGTCAGCGGCAAAGGCGGTGTGGGCAAAACGACATTCTCTTCTCTTCTGGCGCGGACGTTGAGCGACCAGGGTAAAAAAGTGCTGGCCATCGATGCGGACCCGGACGCCAACCTGGCGGCGGCCCTGGGTATCGCCGATGCCGACAAAATCACCCCCATCGCCGAGATGAAAGAGCTGATCTTCGAGCGCACCGGCGCCCAGCCCGGTACCATCGGCGGGTTCTTCAAACTCAACCCCAAAGTGGACGACATCCCCGACACCCTTTCCGTCAAAATGAACAACATCAAGCTTATGCGCCTGGGCAGCGTGAAAAAGGGAGGCTCCGGCTGCCTGTGCCCGGAATCCACCCTGCTCAGGGCGCTGGTGATGCATGTGGTGCTGGGACGCGACGAAGTGGTCATCATGGACATGGAAGCGGGCATCGAACACCTGGGACGCGCCACGGCCCAGGCCGTGGACAAACTGATCGTGGTCGTGGAGCCGGGTCGCCGCAGCATCGACACCGCCGAGCACATCCGGCGCCTGGCCGCCGAAATCCAGCTGAACCACGTTGCCGTGGTGGGCAACAAAATTCGCAGCCCCAGGGATGAAGAATTTTTGCGCAAGCACCGGCCCGATTTTGAATTTCTGGGCTTTCTGCCCTACGACGACACGCTCATCGAGGCCGATCTCTCCGGCGCCTCTCCCTATGACACGGCAACCACGGCCAAACAGGTCGTGGCTGGCATCATCGACAAGCTATATGCGGATGAATAAACCCGTAAAAGGCGCCACCCAGGGGCGCCGTCGATATCCGTCGCGACGAAAGCCACCGGGCAAGCGACCTGACCGCCGGGCGGACCGCCGCATGCTTATTCCCGGTGCCGACCCGCAGCTCAAGGACGTCTTTTCCGGCATCGGCGTTCCAAAGGACAAGCCCTTCAGGCCTGACCGATTCCAGACCGAGGCCGTAGCGGTCATGGCCGAGTCTGACTGCCTGGTGACCGCCCCCACCGGCGCCGGCAAGACCTGGATCGCCGTCCAGACCATCCG
>JAQYWF010000164.1 GCA_030145105.1 Desulfosarcina sp. | reverse complement strand
TTGAAATACACATCGAACAGGGCCCCGTACTCGAAACAGAAAACAAATCAATCGGAATCGTGGATTGCATCGCCGGAAAGCACTACAGATGGTGCTCATTTGCTGGAAAAGCCAGCCACGCAGGCACCACCCCACTCGAGCTCCGCCAGGATGCCTTTTTGGGCCTTGCGGATTTTGCCCTGAAGAGGTCATCCGCCCTCAGTCCTCCGTCCTCTGTCCTCAATCCTCCGGCAGTCGCCATCCTTTCCATATCCCATAAATCACGGGCACCACGATCAGGGTCAGGATCGTGGCACTGACCATACCGCCGATCATGGGGGCGGCGATGCGTTTCATCACCTCGGAACCGGATCCGTGGCTCCACATGATCGGGGCCAGACCCGCCATGATGGCAACCACGGTCATCATCTTGGGGCGCACCCGCAGGGCAGCGCCTTCTTCGATGGCCGCATTGAGATGGCGCCGGTTGAACCGGTCACCGTATTTTTCCTTGAACTTGCGGTAAGAGATATCCAGATAGATCAGCATGACCACGCCTGTTTCGGCAGCCACGCCGGCCAGGGCGATGAATCCCACACCCACGGCCACACTCATGTTGTACCCAAGGAGATACATGAGCCAGAACCCGCCAGTCAGGGAAAAGGGCACACTGAGCATCACCAGCAGGCTTTCGGTAATGTCCTTGAAGTTGAAATAGAGCAGCAGGAAAATCAGCAGCAGGGTCATCGGGACCACGATCATCAATCGCTTCTGAGCCCGAACCATGTATTCGTACTGCCCGCTCCACACCAGGCTGTAGCCCGCCGGCAGATCGATTTTTTCCTGGACAGTTTTCTGGGCGGCCTTGACATAGGTCCCCACGTCGATGCCGGTGATGTCCACGTAAACATAGGCACTGTTGCGAGCGTTCTCGCTCTTGACCACCGGCGGCCCCTTGACGATGCGGATGTCTGCCAGCTGGGCGATTGGCACCTGGGCGCCGGTGGGTGTGGGTACCAGGATTCGACGCAGTTTCTCCGGCGTGTCCCGCAGTTCACTGCCGTAGCGCAGATTCACCGGGTAGCGTTCCAGTCCTTCCACGGTCTGGGTGATGTTCATCCCTCCCACCGCGGTCATGATGATGTCCTGGATATCTCCCACGGTAAGGCCGTAACGGGCGGCTTCGTCCCGCCGGATTTCATAATCCAGAAAATTGCCGCCAGTCACCCGTTCCGCATAGACGCTCAGTGTCCCCGGCACGTCACGCATGACGGCCTCCACTTTTTCACCCAGATCGTTGAGCACCTGCAGGTCTTCACCCATGATCTTGATGCCCACCGGGGTCTTGATGCCGGTGGAGAGCATGTCGAGACGGGTCTTGATGGGCATGGTCCAGGCATTGGTCAGGCCCGGAAATTGGATGGCCTTGTCCAGTTCATCGATCAGTTTGTCGATGGTCATGCCTTGCCGCCATTCGGATTCCGGTCGCAGCGTGATGGTGGTTTCAATCATGCTCAAGGGTGCCGGATCGGTGGCGGTCTCCGCCCGCCCAATTTTGCCGAACGTGTGATGAACTTCCGGAAAAGCGGCGATAATTCGATCGGTCTGCTGAAGCAGCTCTTTGGCCTTGGTGATGGAGATGCCCGGCAGGGTGGTGGGCATGTACAACAGGTCACCCTCGTTCAAGGGCGGCATGAATTCAGAACCCATGCGTTTGATGGGGATCCATGTGAGGGCCAGGACCGCCACCGCGGCAACGAGGACGATGGCTTTTTTCCTGAGCACCACCTTGATGATGGGGTGGTAGACCCAGATGAGAAACCGGTTCACCGGGTTTTCGTTTTCGGGTTTGATTTTTCCGCGGATCAGGTAGCCCATGAGAATGGGCACGATGGTGATGGCCAGTAGGGCCGAACCCATCATGGCATAGGTCTTGGTGTAGGCCAGCGGCTTGAACAGTCGCCCCTCCTGGGCCTCCAGGGTGAATACCGGCAGAAAACTCACGGCGATGATCAACAATGAGAAGAACAGCGCCGGCCCCACCTCCTTGGCGGCGTCGGTGATCAGCTCCCAGTGGGGCTTTTTCCCGCCGTCGTGCTCGATGTGCTTGTGGGCGTTTTCGATCATGACGATGGCACCGTCCACCATGGCGCCGATGGCGATGGCGATGCCGCCCAGGCTCATGATGTTGGCGTTGATCCCCTGGCCGTGCATGATAATAAAGCTGATGAACACGCCCACCGGCAGGGTAAAGATGCCCACCAGGGCGCTGCGGAAGTGAAAGAGGAAAACCATGCACACGATAGCCACGATAATGCTTTCTTCGATAAGTGTGCGCTTGAGGTTGTCCACGGCACGCAGGATGAGCCCGGACCGGTCGTAGACCGCTTTGATGCGGACCCCCTCGGGCAGGCCGGACTTGAGTTCCGCCAAACGCTTTTTAACGTTGCCGATCACCTGCAGGGCATTTTCTCCATAGCGCATGACGATGATGCCGCCCACCACTTCACCCTGCCCATTGTAGTCGGCGATGCCCCGCCGCAGCTCCGGGCCGATCTTCACCGTGGCCACATTGCGCAAGAGGATGGGAACTCCCCGGTCATCCACTTTCAGCGGCACATTGTAAAGGTCTTCGATACTCTTGATATAGCCCAACCCCCGTACCATAAACTCGGTCTCGCCCATCTCCACCAAACGGCCGCCCACGTCTCTGTTGCTGCGCTTGATGGCCATGCGGATCTTCTGGATGGGGATGTTGTATGCCCGCAGCTTGTTGGGGTCCACGACCACCTGGTACTGCTTGACATATCCGCCGATGGATGCCACTTCGGAGACCCCCGGCACACTGGCCAGTTCGTAGCGCAGAAACCAGTCCTGGATGGAGCGCAACTGGGACAGGTCGTGGCGATCGCTCTCCAGGGTGTACTCGTAAACCCAGCCCACCCCGGTGGCATCCGGTCCCAGGGAGGGGGTAACCCCCTGGGGCAGGCGCCCGGCAACAAAGTTCAGGTACTCCAGCACCCGGCTACGCGCCCAGTACAGGTCGGTACCGTCCTCGAAAATAATGTAGACGAAGGAGATGCCGAAAAAAGAAAACCCGCGCACGACGTTGGCAAAGGGCACCGACAGCATGGCGGTGGTCAGCGGATAGGTGACCTGGTCCTCCACCACCTGGGGGGCCTGCCCCGGATATTCGGTGAGAATAATCACCTGCACGTCGGACAGATCGGGAATGGCGTCCAGCGGTGTACGGACGATCGCGTATATGCCGGCGGCGATGATAAACAGGGTTGCCAGGATCACCAGGAACTTGTTTTTGATGGACAGTTCGATGATTTTTTCGATCATGGCTGGGTTTCCTCTTCAGAATCCATGGTCAACTCGTTCATGTCCAGATCGTCGTCTTCCATGGTCATACTGTCCATATCCAGGTCGTCGCCGCCGCCCGACCCTTTGCTGCGGACCTCAAGCATCTTGGCGATGGCCTCTTTCAGCCGGCTTTCCGAATCGAACATGAACTGTCCGGAGAGAACGATCTCCTCTCCCTCGGCCAGGCCGTCGATGACCTCAAATTCATAATCGTTGCCCTCGGCACCAATGGTGACATCCCTCGGCTCGAACTTTCCTTTCCCTCTGGAGACGAAGACGCGTTTACGCACACCGCTGTCGATCACCGCTTCCTGGGGGACTACCAGCCGCTTGCCCGGCAAGGTGTTCTGCAGATAGACATTGGCGTACATCCCGGGTTTGAGTCGATTGCCCGGATTGGAAAAGGAGAGCCGCAACCGGGCCGTGCGGGTTTTGGGATCCAGGTAGGGGTAGATGAAGAGGACTTCACCCGCGTAACGTTTGCCGGGGATATAGGACAACTCCATTTCGGCGGGCATGCCTCTGTGGACCCAAGGCAGCTCGTATTCGTAAATGTCCACATCCACCCACACCGTAGACAGGTCGGCAATTTCATACTGGTGCTCGCCGGCTTTGACGTAGTGTCCCTTCAGGGCACTTTTCTTGATAACCACACCCGAGGCGGGTGAGAAGATCGTGATCGTCTTCTGAATCTCGCCGGCAGTCTCCAACTGGGCGAGCTGTTCGGCGGTGAAATCCCAGTAGGATAGACGGGTACGCGAAGCCTCCAGTAGCCGGTTGTCGCCCTTGCGGGCATTCTTTCCGCCACTGCCGTTTATTCCCTTCTGCTGCTGAACGGCGATGAGGTATTCCTGCTGGGCGGTGAGCAGATCGGGACTGTAGATGTCGAACAGGGGCTGTCCCTTTTCCACCGGCTCCCCCAGGAAATCCACGTAGAGCATTTCGATCCAACCATTGAATTTGGTGTTTACCGAGTAGAGACCGGTTTCATCGTAGGTGATGGTGCCGAAAGTGCGGATTGATTTGGAGAGGCTTTTCTTCTCTACACGGCCCAGTCGCACCCCCATGTTCTGCTGGGTCACGGGATCGATGCGGATGGTGGAACTGGGTTCCTTCTCCTCTCCCGCCTCCTCATATACCGGCACCAGATCCATGCCCATGGGCGACTGGCCCGGCTCGTTGCGAATGTAGGTCGGGTCCATGGGCGCCGCCCAGTATTTGATCTTCTTGCCAGTCTTTGGGTCTACCATACCGGCTTTGAGCGCTTCTTGCGCATGCACGGTCGCCGGTCCCAGTAAGCTGGAAAGAAACGTCCGGTCTTGGATCAATGTTGCAGGCGCGTTCAAGGCCACGCCGATAACCGCAGCCGCAAAGGCGATGATGATTGATTTGGCAAACATGGGCCGTGGTCCTTTCTTGGTTAAAACGTCACTAAAACCTGTAATAAATACCCCTCACCCTGTCCCTCTCCCCTAAATGGGAGAGGGAGGTGATGTCATGTCGCTCCACCCCATCGATCAATCAGGGTTGTGTCAATGTCCCCTCGCCCCTTTGGGGAGAGGGACAGGGTGAGGGGTGTTGACGAGTCATCGTAACGGGGCACCGACCCGGCGCTCCAACTCCGCCCGGGCAACACCCACGTCGCTGTTGCGCCGCTGGCCGGCCAGATTCACATCCAGCCATCCGTTGTAGGAGTTGATCACATCGGCAAAGGAGACACTGCCCGATTCATACGCCTGGGTGGACACGTCCAAGGATGTCTGGGACAGTTCCAGCAGCCGGTCCTTGTACAGGGAACGCTCCCGTCGGGCCCGGTCCAGCTCGAACCAGCCCATTCTTACCATCAGCCGGGTGCGCGCCTCGGCATTAGCAAGATCGGCCTTAAGGGCGTCTAGTTTGCGTCGCGTCTCCCTGAGATAGGTGTCTCGGGTGCCGAACCAGGCGTTCTTGGGCAGGCCTTTGCCCCGCGTGGGTGATACCGTGGTGGCAAAGGTCGGCTTCATCCCGGCGCTGCCCGCCTGGAGAACGGCTTCGTCGGTGTAGAGTGAATAGTTCTGGGTAAAAGCCGGCTGAATCATGCTTTCGGCCATTTCCACCATCCGCTCCATCTTTCCCACCATGGCCCGCATGCGATTCAGCTCCTGGCGGTGTTCCAGCGCCAGTGGATAGAGGGACGTTAGCTTGGGCAGTGATAGGTCCGGCGTGGGGGTGTCCGGCCATCCGAGAGAAATTCCCGGCTGGATGTCCATCAGGGCCAACAGTTCGGTTTCCAGATTGACCCGCTGCTCCTTCAAGGTAGCCAGCTGCTCCACCAGTTTCTCCCGGCCGATGCGGATCTTGACCACATCCTGGTAGCTGGTTTTGCCGGCACCGTAACGGGTGGTGGCCACCGACTCCAGTTGGTTCAGCCGATCGAGGGTGTCCCTGGTGATCCGATGCGCCCGGTGGATGTAAAGCAAATTCCAGTAGGCCTTGCTACCCTGGGCCACGATGTCGCGTCGGATTAGATCCAGGGTTTGCTTTTCGGCTTCCACATTCTTTTCCGCCACCTGGCCCTTCAACGCGGTCACACCGGGAAAAGGAAATTTCATCTGAATGTTTTCAGCGCCTCGCATGGGCCCTAGCCCGGCCATCACGCTTTCCGTGAATGCCGAGTACTGGCGCAGGATTTCGTCCAGCTGGACCACCTGGTCGAAGCCTTCCAGGGCCGCCCGCAACCGATCGGTGGCGGCTTTAATGGATGGGTTTCGCAGCAGGATCAGGGACTGGACCGTCTGCAGGGAAAAGGGGGGCCTCAACAGGTTTAAGGTAAGGGCATCATCGGTGGCGGCCTCGATCACAGCGGGTTGGACATCAGCCCCCCCAACTGACGATGCTGTCTCATCCACCGCCTTCTCCCAACGATCCCGCAACTTTGCGATGGTCGCCGTTTCGGCTTCGAAGGCGTCCGGTTCACTGGTGCTCTTCGGCTTGGACACCTGCACCTGCTGAAGCATGGCTGGCGGGGCATAGGCATCCATGTCCTGCTTCAGATCCCGGTATCCGCAGCCTGCCAGGCCGGTTGCCCAGCTCAGCGCTATTCCGGTGAGAACCAACCGCAGGATTTTCATGGTTGCTCCTTTCCGGCAGGTTCCGTGAGAATTTGCACATCACCGGTCAGGTGCGTGCCCGCCATGCGTTCGAGCCGTGCCAGGTTGATGCCGTAGTCCGCCTTGGCGCGCGCCAGGGCCAGTTGAAAGTTGTACCAGACCGACTGGGTTTCGATGAAATCGGTAAACGACGACTCCCCCTCACGGTACCAGACTTGGGCGATTTCCATGGACCGGGCCGCCTGGGGGACCAGGTCCGTTTCATACAGGCTGACGACCCGCTGGGCATTGCGGGCCTTAAAAAAGAGGGTGCGGATCTTGGTTCGGACGGCATTGACGCGTACTACCTTTTCCGCTCGGGCCATGGATTTTTCCGCCATGGCCTTGTCCACTCGGCTGTTGTTCCTGCCGAACCACAAGGGGATGGAAATGCCCGCCTGCAGACCGATGGCGTCACGCCCGGCATCCTTGGGCTGAACGGGCACATCGGGCTCGCCGATGCCGGCGTAGAACAGCCCCACCTTGAAGTCCGGCAGGTTCTGGAAGCGGGCCAGGGATACCTTGGTGTCGCCTTTATCGACACCCACCTGGGCCATGAGGATCTCCTCCTGATTGGCTTCGGCCAGCCCATAGATGGTTTCCACGTCAGCGGACAGCAGTGATAGAACCGGCGCCTCCAGTTCTCCCACAGCCGATTCGGGAGGACGGTTCAACAGCCCGTTGAGACGAACCATCTCCGTCTGCTCCAACGCTTCCAGCAACAAAGCGTCATATCGGAGTTGGCCGGATTGGGACTGGGCCTTGATCACATCGGTGAGTGTGGCCCGGTCGTCGGCGTGGGCGGTTTCGCTGATCTTTCGAAGGTGGTCCAACAGGCGGGCGTTGTGTTCGGTGACCGTTTTGGCCTGCCGGATATACCACAATTCGTAGTAAGATTCCTGCACCGCCAAAATCGTCTCCTTCACTGCCATGTCGAGCTTGAGGCGGGCGATGCGGGCGTCGGCGGTCACCAGTTCACCAGCCTTGGTCAGTTTGCCGGGAAATGGAATCATCTGGGATATCTGGGCATTCCAATCCTGGGGACCCAGCCGCGTCTCGATGGGTTCGGGAAACCAGGTGACCATCAGCGGGGGGTCCGGGTAGCCGGTGGTGATCCGGTAGTTTTCCACCGAGGCCTTCCATGCCTCCCGGGCCATCTGAATCGAGGGATTATGAGCGTAGGCCTGATCGATCAGGTTGGCAAGCCGGAGGGTGCCGGTCAAGGGCCGCTTTTCGCCGGCAGGTGGCTGACCTGAATCGTCGGCACTGATGCTTGTGCCGATGGAAAGGACAATCCCCGAAAGCAGCGCCGGAAAAAGCCTCCATGCCCGCCATGGTGTGTGCATTGTAAACGCCTTGACGACCCGTTGGGATATTCGATGTTTCATTCCGCTCTCCTGATGGTTTCGAAAATGGAAGGCCGTTCAGACAACGCCCCCATACAATCAATTGCTGTGCCATTGTTACAAGACAATGATATTATTTCGAATTATTGCAATGTAATTAGAAAATCAGCAAAGAGGCGCGCAAATATTTCGCGCATTTTATGGAGCTGGAAGCTAAGTGCGAAAAATATTCGCAGATCAAATTGGATATCGAAAAAATCGGTCGGTGTGATGTTGAAATAATAACCATGCATGATCCCGGTGGCAAGTATTCCAGGGGGTTGTTCGGCGAGACGGGCGACTTCTCGTTCACCAGTGGTATGGAATTGAAGTGGACCCACATCCACCTGTTCGGCATGAGCATGATTTTCATCTTCGTGGGGGCCATTACTATCTGGCTGGACGCCAGTTCCGCCCTGCGCAGTTGGCTGGTGGTGCTGCCTTTTATTGGAGTGCTGGTCGACATTCTGGCCATGTGGCTGAAAGCCTTTGTATCGCTGCGGGAAATGTGGTTTAACGCCATGCCTGCAGCACGCCGTCGGTGATCCTGAGAACCATTGGCTTGGATTTCAATGTCCCACAACCACTAAAACGTTTTAAGGGGTTGAATTTATTAACCGCTGAGTTCGCCGAGACCGCAGAGATCATCATTTTAATAAAACATTTTCCTTTCTTTGCGTGCTCGGCGTACTCAGCGGTGTACATCTGTTTCCATCACTGCCCCCTTTTCGGTTAGGTGCGTAAAAAATTTGCACTTATGCCGTCGCCGTATTATTCTTTTCGAAAGGCTTTATCGGCTCAAGCGACCACCTTCAATGAAGGGAATAGTCCGGCCATGACCGTCGCCCCCCGTCGACATCTCTATCTGACTGCCCTTGCCATTCTCTTTATCGTTTTGCTGTTGCTGGTCTTGATCAGCGTCTCCACCTACCGGAACCTGAATCGGGAAAGAAACGCCGCCATGCAGACGGTCCGGCGCCAGGCCCTGACCCTGATCAATGCCTTGGAAGCCGGCGCCCGGGCCGGCATGATGATGCAGATGGCCGGCAAGGATGCCATCGGGAATCTGGTTCACGAAATCGGCAGGTCCGGCGATGTCAACTACCTATACTTGGTAAACGCTGCAGGCGAGGTGGTACACCACTCCATCCCCTCCCTGGAAGGTACACGGGCCATGTGGCGCCCTGATTTCGAGCGGGCCGGAGATGTCCGTACCCGGATCCGTCGGCTGGCTGACGGCGTCCATGTTTATGAGGTGGCCAAGCCCTTTGCGCCCATGGGCACCCATCTGGCCGCCACCCTGCCATCGTCCGGAGATTCTTCAGCCGTATTACCAAGCCATTTCCATTCCCGCGCCACCGTGTACCTGGGAATGACCATGGCTGCCTACGATGCCGCCCGGCAGTCGGACCTGCAGCATGCCATGATTATGGGAGGCATCGTTTTGGCTTTGGGCGGCGGCGTGATCTATTTTTTTATCGTGATCCGAAGCTATTACCTGCTTGAAAAACAGGTGCAGCGTGCCGAAAAGCTGGCGGCCGTCGGCCGACTGGCCGCCGGCGTGGCTCACGAAATTCGCAATCCGCTCAGTTCCATCCGCGGATTTGCCTACCTTCTCGGCCGGGGCCACGGCAAGGAAACGCCCGAACGGGAATACGCCGATGTCATGGTGCGTGAAATCGACCGCATCAACCGTGTCGTAACCGACCTGCTCAATTTTTCACGGCCCATGACCCTGGAACCGGAAATCACAAGGCTTCCCGATCTCGTCGATCATGTGGTTTCCCTGGTTTCCGCCGATGCGAAAAAACATGGCGTTGCGATCCATATTGATTGTGAATCCGGCCTTCCGCTCATGACGCTGGATCCAAACCAGATCACCCAGGCCCTGTTGAACCTGATGCTCAATGCCATCAACGCCATGGAAAGGGGAGGCGCTGCGGAAATCCGGGCGTCCGCCTTAAATGAAGGCGCAGGTGTGAAAATCCAGGTTACGGACAACGGTCCGGGAATTGATCCGGACGTCCAGGAAAAAATTTTCGAACCCTTTTACACCACCCGCGAGCGAGGCACCGGCCTGGGACTGGCCATGGTGCGTAAAATCGCCGAAAACCATGACGGCGGAGTTGCGGTAAAAAGTCCACCAGCGGGAAAAAGCAGCGGCACCCGATTCACCCTCTTACTGCGCAATATGAAGGCAAACCCATGAACGCCAAAATCCTTGTTGTAGACGACGACGCCTCACATCGGACCATGCTTAAAGCCGTCCTGTCTGCCGAAGGCTACCAGGTCCACGAGGCCGACGACGGTGACGCGGCCTGCCTGGCCGTGGAGATGGCTGATATCGAAGCACTCCATGCGCAGAGGACACTCGTCCAGGTCCATGGCGTCGCGCAGAGCCTCCAACCGCTGCTGCATACCGGCCCGACTGGCCAGCCGAGCCTCC
>JAQYWF010000086.1 GCA_030145105.1 Desulfosarcina sp. | reverse complement strand
ACCCTTTGAAAAAACCATTACGGTGGATGTGGGAGAACCTTTCGGCAGCATCGATATTGCCAAAGATGCCATGGAAGCCGATGTGGTGATCAACCTGGCCAAGCTAAAAACCCACACCCAGATGATGCTGACCCTGGGGGTAAAAAATCTCTTCGGCTGCATTGTGGGCCTGAAAAAGCCCGAATGGCACATGCGCACGGGCGTGGATCGGCGGATGTTTGGGCGCCTGATCGTTAGCATCTTCGAAGCCGTGGGTCCGGCCTATACGATCATGGACGGCATCCTGGCCATGGAAGGCCAAGGCCCGGGCAAAAGCGGCACCCCCCGGGAACTGGGGTTGCTGATGGGTGGAAAAAACGCCCACGCCGTGGATCATGTGGTCTGCCTTCAGGTGGGACTGAATCCCGACACCCTTGAAACCCAGCGCAATGCCAGAGCCCTGGGCGTGTATGACGGCCGCGTTCATATCAACGGCGACCTGAACATTCTAAACGACTTTCAATTCCCGGAATTGGGCGCGATCACCATGGGGCCGGACTTTCTGGGTCGGTTCATGCGCAAGTACGTCATTCAACAGCCGGTGGCGGACAACCAGGCCTGCAAACTGTGCGGGGAGTGCTGGAAGTATTGTCCGGCCCAAGCCATCTCCTACACGGACCGGGGAATAAGCTTCAACACGGACACGTGTATCCGCTGTTATTGTTGTTTAGAGGTGTGCCCTCATGCTGCCATCCAGGCCAAAAAACCGCTTGTCGGCAGAGTCTTGACATGGTTGACTAAAAAACGATGATAAAAACCAACGGGCTGCAATCCGGCGCCCATGAATGAAAGGAAGGTAACTTATGGCGGGTGGTATTAACAAAGTCATCTTGGTGGGGAATCTGGGACAGGATCCGGAGATCAGGTATACCGCCGACGGCAGACCGATAGCCAATTTTTCCATTGCAACATCTGAATCCTGGAAAGATAAAAACAGCGGAGAGAAACGCGAAAAAACCGAGTGGCACCGGGTGGTCGTGTTCGGCAAACTTGCCGAAATCTGCGGGGAGTATCTGTCCAAGGGACGGCAGGTATATATCGAAGGCAAACTACAAACCCGCAAATGGCAGGGCCAGGACGGGCAGGACCGCTATACCACCGAAGTCGTGATCGATGGCTTCAACGGCACCATGCAGATGCTCGGGTCCCGCGAGGGCGGCGGTTGCGGTCCCCGGTCGGCAGCAGGCGGCGGCGGTGGCGGTGGCAGCTATCAGCAGGATCAGGGTTACCCCCAGCAGCCCTACCAGAATGATAAAGAAGACGATATTCCGTTTTAAATACATCTGCTGGCTTTAACCTCAATGATAAAAGGGGCTGCCGCAATCGCAGCGGGCAGCCCCTTTTCTTTAGTCGGCCCATCCGGAATCGATTATCCCAAAATGGCCTTTAAGTCCTCATCGGCCGTGCCGATGGGCTTGATGTCGAAATTTTTCACCAGGGTGTCCAGCACATTGGGCGTGATGAACGCCGGCAGCGACGGACCCAGGCGGATGCCCTTGATACCTAAGTAAAGCAGGGCCAGCAGCACGCACACCGCTTTTTGTTCATACCAGGAGATAATCAGCGACAGGGGCAGTTCATTAACCCCCACATTGAACGCCTTGGACAGGGCCGTTGCGATCTGCACGGCCGAATAGGCGTCGTTGCACTGGCCCGCGTCCAGCAGCCGGGGAATGCCGCCGATGTCGCCGAGATTCATATCGAAAAAGCGGTATTTGCCGCAGGCCAGGGTCAGTACGATGCAGTCCTTGGGGACTTTTTCCACGAATTCGGTGTAATAGTTGCGCCCTGGTTTGGCGCCGTCGCAGCCGGCCACCAGGAAAAAGTGCCGGATATTGCCGGCCTGGACCGCCTCGATGACCTTGTCGGCCACGCCGAGCACCGCATTGTGGGCAAAGCCCACGGTGACCTCCTGCGCCACATGATCCTCCGTAAACCCCGGAAGCGCCAAGGCGCGGTCGATGACCGGCTTGAAGTTCATGTCGGAAATGTGGGGAATGTCCGGCCAGCCCACCATGCCGCTGGTGAAGAGGTTGGCCTTGTAATCATTCTTGGGTCGCTGGATGCAGTTGGTGGTCATCAGAATGGCTCCGGGAAACTCGGCAAATTCCTTGGTCTGTTTCTGCCAGGCTGTGCCGAACTGGCCGTAAAAATGGGGGTAGGCCTTCAGCTTGGGATAGCCGTGGGTGGCGAGCATCTCCCCGTGGGTGTATATGTTGATACCCGTCCCTTGGGTCTGCTTGAGCAGTTCTTCCAGGTCTTTCAGGTCGTGCCCGGAAACCAGGATGGCCTTGCCCTTCTTGTAGCCCAGTGGCACCTGGGTAGGTACCGGGTGGCCGTAGGTCTCCGTATTGCCGGCGTCCAGCCGTTCCATGGCCTTGTAGGCCGCTTCGCCGCAACGCAGGGCCATGGCCACCCATTCGTCAACACCCATGTCGTCGCGCTGAATGGCAGCCAGCCCTTCGTGAACGAAGGCGTATACGCTTTCGTCTTCCTGCCCGAGAACGAGCGCGTGGTCCGCATAAGCGCTGACCCCCTTGATGCCGAACAGCACGGTGTGCTTCAGTGATAGAACGTCAGGGTTGTCACCCGGATAGGATTTCAACCCCACCTGCTCGGCCTGGGCCAACAAGCCGTCCAGGGTGGCTTTCGGCTGGAAGGTGGCGGCGCTGTCCGCCCAAGCGCCATTGCCGCCGGCCACCTGAACCTTGGCCTTCAACCCTTCCCGTCGGTTGACCGCTTGGTTGATCAGGTCCACGAAACGGTCCGGATCGAAGTCCACATTGGTCAGGGTGGAGAAGGCGGCCTTGACGGTGAAAATGTTGACATCCCCGTCGGAAACGCCGGCTTGTCGACCCGCCACCGCCACCTGGGATAAACCCATGAGCGAGTAGAGCAGCAGGTCCTGCAGCGCGGCCACCTCGGGCTGTTTGCCACAAACACCCTGAATGGTGCAGCCGGTTCCTTTGGCAGTCTGTTCACATTGATAACAAAACATAGCGTCCCTCCTTGTCTTTGCTGATTAGTCCCGCGAGTGCCTTAACTCACGGGGGTAGCTGGAAGATGTCGATCTTTTCAATGGACGGGCAGCGCTTATTCGCCCCGGATCATCACCAGCAGCATTTTAAAACGCTTCTCCGCATGCAGGGCATGGGAAATGTTGGCCGGCATGATCAGCATTTCGCCTTGGTTCACGCTGCGTGGCTGGCCGCCGATGGTGATCCGGGCCTGGCCGTCGAGAATATAGACCACCGCATCGAAAGGGGCCGTGTGTTCGCTTAGGCCCTGGCCGGCGTCGAACGCGAAAAGGGTGATGTTTCCGGTAGTTTTTTTCAGCAGGGTTTTGCTGACGACGGAATCGTCAGCAAAGTCGACAGAATTCGCCAGATGAAATGCATTGCCTTTCAGTTTAACAGATTCAGTGGTCATGACAACCTCCTTTTATATGCATAATTTTAAGTGACCGTCTAACGGCCTCAAGCGCCTCCGATAACTCTTGGGTGAGTTCGATGATAACACGCCTTTCTCTTTGAATGCGAGTCCAATCGCTATTTTGTGGCCTTGGCCGGCCGCTGGGTCGTTGCCGCTTTGCCCAACAGATGGAGCAAGCCATATGCCAGATTATTTTATCAATTATTACAATAGACGAAGCACCATGTTATCAAAAACGCAACAATGCAAATGTTTATGTTATGATAACGGTGTTAATATAATGATAACGATGGAAGCAAGCCAGCTGTCGTATACCCAACGGCGGCGTTGAAACACGCCGAAACCGTTTCAACGCCTGCTCCATGCCCTGAAGCGGGCCAATCCCGATGATGCCGATTCAGTCATTTAAATTTGAAAACGCACGCTGAACGATAAAGGGAGGTATCAGATGGTGGTGGTTCAATTCGGAAAAAATTCGACTACCCCGTTGTGCAGGCCAGCGGTATCGGTTTGACCGGGCGAGATGAGACCCGACCGTGGTATGCCGTGACCAGACCGCGAACCGTTACCGCCGCCAGCACCAGGGTGCCACCGGTAAAGGCCCATAGGCCGGGTGCTTCGCCGGTGGCCAGGAAGACCCACATGGGATTGATCAAGGGTTCGATGGACGGGATCAGTACCGCCTCGAGCGCCCGGACCCGCTTGATGGCATAGGCAAAGACCGCGTAGCCGGCGCCCAGCGAAATGACGCCCAGTCCCGCCAGGCCAAGCCAGTCCATTGATGTGGGCGCCTGCCGGAACATGAACGGCAGACACAGGCCTGCGGCCATGAAATTGCCCAGGGCGATGGGCCAAGCGGTGGAGCCATTGCGCGATTTTCGCAGAAAAATCATGGCGCCGGCCCAAAAGACAGATCCGACCATGCCTACCAGAATGCCCGCGGTGCCCCGCACGGAAAGCGTATCTAAAAAAAAGAGCCCGATGCCGGCGACAACCGCCAACAAAAAATACCAGTCCTGTCGCCGGGTGGGCTCACCGAGCATTCTTGGCGCCAGGATGGCTACATAGGCCGACGCCGCATATTGGAGAACGATGGCGTTGGCAGCCGTGGTGAGCTTGGTGGCGACCACAAAACAGATACAAAACAGGCCCATGCAGGCTGCTGCGAGAACCGGGTTGATGCCCCAGGAGATCTTGACCTCTTTTCTGCACAGCAGTAGGATCACGCCGCCGGCAATCAGGCTGCGCCAGCCGGCAATGGCCATGGGATGAAGCGTCACCAGCTTGATGAGCACGCCGCTGGTGCTCCAGAATATGGCTGCCGAAAGGAGCATCAGCACGGCCAGTCGATTTTCATTCATCGTAACCAATCTTTATCGTTCGTCTAAAATCTGAATTGGCACTAGTCAAAAACCGTTTGGCTGAAACGCCCCTTAAAGGGCTCCGGTACCATGCTTTCGGCGTAGCCGATGCGTGCCGGTGTGAGGGCCCTGACCAGCACCAGCCCCGGCAGCGTGACGAGAAACGCATCGCCCTCCTCGAGCACGTAGTCACGGATATCGCATTCCTGGGTGACCCACACACGTCCCTGGAGGCAAAACAGCGTTTGTTGCCGGCGTTTTCCCTTTAACCCCCAGCCCTGCCCGGCGGATAGATCGACAATCTCGTCCGGTTCGCTCAGGTTTGATAGAAAAAAACGCTTTTGGGCACCCAATACGCTGCCGGTATCCAGAAGTTGATGATTCATCGCTGCCTCCTCACCCTGCCCTTCACCTGGCAGGATCGTTAAAGCGGTTTACCCAATCAGCCGGTGCGATCAGCAACGCTGCTGACCCAAACCATGCCTACTGAGACAACCTGCGTTACCCTGACACCATGAATACAATTTTTAAAAAAAGAATAACAGCCACAAAAATAATGTTTTGTTATGAGTACAGCTATGATAATTTTGCGTCTGTACTGGTGGTGAAGCAACACAATTGTATTGATTTAAACCATGAAACCATTCAATCGAGGACATGCGCATGAGAAAAACACCGAAATATCAACAGGTCGCCGACCAGTTGACCCGCCTGATCGAAGAGGGGGCATTCGGTCCGGGAGCGGCGGCACCGTCGGTGCGCAAATTGAGCCAGCAGTGGAAGGTCAGCATCACCACGGTTCTCAAAGCTTACTACCTGTTGGAGGCGCGCGGCCTATTGGTTCCCCGGCCGAGATCGGGATTTTATGTCAGCAACCATCTGCCCAGCGCGCCCCTCCAACCGGCGCTCTCCGATCCTGAGCCGGACCCCAGCACGGTCGGTATGCGCGAACTGATTACCATGATCGTCCTGCGGGACACCCTCAACCCGAAGTTGACCCAGCTGGGTGCGGCCCACCCGGCCCAAGAGCTCACCGCCACGCGTCAGCTGAACCGCATCATGGCGTCGGCGGCCCGCCGCATGGGGGATCGTGCCGGTTTATATATGGCACCGCCCGGCAACAAGCCCCTTCGCCAGCAGATCGTCAGGCATGCAGTGATCGCCGGCTGCACCCTGGACGCCGACGAAATCATCATCACGTCTGGCTGCGGCGAAGCCGTCTCCAGCTGCCTCCAGGCGGTCTGCCGCCCCGGCGACACCGTTGCCGTGGAGTCGCCCATATGTTTCGATGTGTTTCAATACATGGAGAATCTGGGCCTCAAGGCCCTGGAGATACCCACGCACCCCAGGGACGGCATCAGCCTGGAGGCTTTGGGCTTTGCCCTGGAAAACAATTCCGTACAGGCCTGCCTGGTCATTTCCAACTTCAACAATCCCCTGGGAAGCTGTATTCCGGATGAGCGCAAAAAAACTCTGGTCAAGCTGCTGGCAACCCACGACATCCCCTTGATTGAAAACGATATCTTCGGGGACATTCACTTTTCCGCCAAACGGCCCCTGTCTGCCAAGGCATTCGATACCCAGGGCCTGGTCCTGTGGTGTGCCTCGTTTTCCAAGACGCTGTCGCCGGGACTCAGGGTAGGCTGGGCCGCACCCGGGCGATATCGATCCACGGTGGCATGGCTGAAATACAGCACCAGCCTGGCCACGGCCACCCTGCCCCAGGTGGCGGTGGCCGAATTCATGGCCGAAGGGGGCTACCGCAAGCACCTGCGCCGTATTCGCCGTGTCTACCAGGACCGTATGGCCGAGTTGAGACGGGCGGTGATCCGATTTTTTCCATCGGATATCCGCGTCACCGATCCTGCCGGCGGCTATCTGCTGTGGATTGAATTGCCCGAATCCATCGATGCCTTGGCGCTGTACCGAACAGCGCTCAATGAAGGCATCGCCATCACGCCCGGCCACCTTTTTTCCACCGGCAACCGCTACGGCAACTTCATTCGCTTGAACGCGGCCAACTGGTCCGACGAGGCCACGCCGGCCATCCGGCGCTTGGGACGGGTCATCGACAGAATGTCAAAGGAAGGCTGATGCGTGAGGCTTTCATTGCAACACAACGGCCTTGCCGCTAAACGTGGCCGTAGTAGTCCCGATGCACCACAATGGAATAGGCATAATCGAGAAGCGTGCCCCAGCTGAACACCGGAAGGTCCGTCGCCCGCTGCACGGCCCGGGCAAAGGGCTGCATGCCGGTGCACTCGAGCATGAGGGCGCCGATGCGTGGATGCGCATGGCAAAAGTCAGTGCATATCCGGATCATGTCCGTCTCGGCTTTGTCGTAGTGTATGGCTGGCACGTCCGGCCGTTTTTCATGATCCCACAGGTTGTCGAATTCGGGACAGCCGTACTCATCCTGGGCGCCGGCGACGATATACCGGCTGCTGCGGTCAATGCCCACATTCTCAAGGTGGGCATCGGTCAAAAACCGTTTCTGGGCACAGACGATGCCCACGACTTTTTCCGGCCCGATGACCTGCTGAATAAAAGGCACCTGGAGCAAACTGGACATAAACACCGGTATGTTGACGTGCCCGGCCACATCTTTTTGAAAATAGGCAAAATACCCGCATTCCGCGGCGATGGCCCGGCAGCCCATGTGTTCGAGCCGGGCGGCGGCGCGCAGGATGGGTTTCCGGCAGGGCGTTTTGTCCGGCTCCCAGACCAGGGTGTGGTTATCCACCCCCTCGGCAATCTCGTACTGCACCGGGTAAGGGAAGGCACTGGCATTGCGCACATCCCCCGGAAATCCCGGGTAGGCATCGTCCAGCACCATGATACCGATGCCCATGCCGTAGCAGGTGTGGTTGTTGCGTGTACGGATATAGTTGATGCCGACATCCCGATTGCCGTAGATCATGACATCCTCCTGTTTTAAGTATTTCAGTGGTTCGAATTCCCCCAAACCTGGTTGCATATCTTAGACAGCCGCCTCCGGTAGACGCCCTGCCGCACCATGCAAGCATCCAGTTCGGCAAGCAGTGCCCGATCCATGAGCGGTGAAGAATAGCTGTTCAGCATGATGCAGTTTGATGCCGACCGTTTCCAGAATCTGGAGTGCCTGGTTATGAATAGCGGCCAACTTCTCTTTCATGCTGTTGCCTCCATAATGACACCGCTGGCGGCTGTTGCCGACTTCTGCTCCGCAGCAGTCCCTGATGGGCTGCCAATCGAAGCGGCGGTATTGAAAAGAGAGTGCGTCCTTTCTTGTAGACGAAGATTTCGGCGCTTGCAAGATACCAACGCGGATAATCGCTTGCCAAGGTTGCCGACCTGTGGGATAGTTTAACTACCAGCCATCAAATTACTCGATATCGGCATCTGATCGACAACGACCTTGCAATCGCAAACGAGAAAACGTCTCATCGGCCTTTTACTTCTTCCGACACGCTGAACCGGCAACGCATCACGGCTTCGCGCTCCCTGCACACCGCCTCCCGGTGTCTTTTCTTCCGTTTCTCGATGGCCGGCACCCATCAACCATCTAACACGAAGGAGGAGGCCATGGAAAAACCCATCATCAATTATGAGAGCCTGATCCGCATCACCCGATCCATATCCATGATTCGGGACCCCGAAGAAATTGTACTGATATCGGTGGAAGGGGTCACCAGCGCGTTGAATGTAAAAGGTTGCGCCCTGTTTTTGTTCGATAAGCAAAGTGATGTGCTTTCGCTTGCCGGCAGCTATGGCCTGAGCAAGGAATATCTGGACAAAGGACCGGTGAGTTCCATGCGTTCCATCGCCTCTTCACTCGCAGATGGCCAGCCGGTGGCCATCTACGATGTGAATGACGACCCACGGCTTCAATACCCCGAAGCCGCAATAAAAGAGGGCATTGCCTCGATTCTCTCGGTGCCGATGATCATCGGAGAACGAACCGTCGGGTGCATGAGGGTCTATACGGCCGAGTCCTGGGAGTTCAGCCTCAATGACGTGAATTTCGTTCAGGCCGTTGCTCAGGTGGTCGGCATGGCCCTGGAGATGTGCCGGGTCAATCAGGGGTACAAGGAAAGCATCGATATTCTCAGGGGCATGCGTGATCCGAAGACCCTGGTATATAAAAAACGGACCCCGTACGAAGGCGTTCCTAAGGGTTTTTCGAAAGAGGAATTGAACCAGGCCAACGCCTGATGGTTGAACCCCTTCTTATCTTTTAGACAGGGCCCAATTAAAAACAAGGCCGGTGCGCCGCTGTGCCCTACCGAGGTGGTAATCATGGACGTGCATCCGATTGTTGCATCGCACTCAAGATGTCAACCAGGTGGGAAATAGCGGCCGACGACAGAGCCTGCGCAAGTGTGGCTTGAATGCGGATTGGAATCAGCCTGCTTTGTCCTCCTGGATAAATTTTTCCAGGTTAGCCTGGTTGTCCGCGGCATCCTCGGCAACGAACAAGCCCGCCTGGCGGGCGCTGTCAAAGACCTCACCATAACGCCATCCCCGATTGATGCCTATCCGTTTTACTGTCAGGTCAACCACCCCTTCTCGGTATTTATTTACGCTTCACTTTTGTTGGATCAATGACTATCCTAACTTCAACAACCAGATAATACCCGACCAACCCATCGTGACAGGAGACGATCATGACCGATGAACTGAACGGAAAAACCGCCATCATCACCGGGGCCTCCCGCGGTATCGGCAGGGCCATCGCCCTGAAACTGGGCGCCATGAAGGCATCCGTGGCCGTTAATTATGTCAACGATGAAAAAGCGGCGGCCCTGACCGTATCGGATATTGTAAAGGCCGGCGGAAAGGCCGTTGCGTTACAAGCGGACGTGCGGCAGGTCAGCGACATACAACTGCTTTTTGACCGGACTATTGGCGATTTCGGTGGCATGGATATTCTCGTCAACAACGCCGGGATTCGTCTGTTCAAACCGATTGCCTCGGTGAGCGAGTCGGAATTCGACGATATTTTTGCCGCCAATGTCAAAGGGGTTTTCTTTGCCTGCCAAATGGCCGCCAAACGGATGGCCGACGGCGGACGAATCGTCAACATCTCATCCTCGGTGACCCGGGTATTGATGGCCGAATACGGCCCCTATGCCGCCACAAAAGGCGCCGTGGAGCAAATCACCCGGGTGTTGGCCAAAGAATTGGGCCCCAAGGGTATCACAGTCAACGCCATCTCCCCCGGACCCACCGACACAGAGCTGTTCAGAAAAGGCAAGACCCGGGAACAGATCGAAGGCTTCGCCCAGGCCGCGGCCCTGGGTCGCATCGGCACGCCAGCCGATATCGCCGATGCAGTAGCCCTGCTGGTCGGAAAAGACGCCGGCTGGATCACCGGCCAGAATATATGCGCCAACGGCGGATTTGTGGCCTGATCGATCGACGTCTCCGCTGCTTCAATGAGCGGTGTTTTCTCCAACCGCGCCAACAAGGACGGATGCCCCCGACGGCGTCATCAACAATCCCCACCAAACCCATATATAGTGTTAAGGGTTGATCCAAGACGCTACCACCTGTATAAGGAGGCAAGGGCCAACACGCAAGATCGATTGATCCCTCCCCGCGGCAAGCCGCGGGGAATGCGCTCGCTATCGCGGTTCAACGATCTCAAAAAAGGCAGAAAACGCACCCCACCAGAAGGGTGGGTCACCTGGCAGCAGGCCGGAGAAACGCGCAAAAAACGGATGGATCGACGCTCCTTTCTGGCTAAAAGCGCCGCATTTCTCATGGGCGGCTTGTTCGGTTCCCCCATCCCGGTTTCAGCAGAAATTTTCCCCCCCGTTGCCCACCCTCCTCGCATCGCCCTGATCATCGACGACATCGGGTTCAATCTCAGACGGGCCAAACTTTTTCTCGAAACAGATATACCCATTACTTTTTCTGTTCTGCCGCGAGTCTGCTGGTCCGTCGAGTCTGCCTTGGCCCTGCATGCCCATGGTCACGAAATCATGCTCCACCAACCCATGGAACCATTCGATACCGAGGTGGACCCGGGCCCCGGCGCCATCTTCGTGGACGATCGGCCAGAGTGTATTCACCAGGTGGTGGCCGAAAACATTGCCACGCTGCCCCATGTGGTCGGCGTCAACAACAACATGGGATCCAGGTACACCCAGCAGCCCAAAAAAATGGGACCCGCCCTGGACGTGGTCAGAAACCGCGGCCTGTTTTTTGTGGACAGCATGACTACCGGGCATTCCACGGCTTACACCTGTGCCCGGCAAATGGGGGTATCGTCCAAACGAAGGGATTTGTTTCTGGACACTCAGCAGGATGTTTCATCAGTCATCCGGCAGATGAAACGGCTTCAACATCGTGCCCGGAAGCACGGCAGCGCGATCGGTATCGGTCATCCGCGACCGGACACCGCCGAAGGCATCATGCGCTTTCTCGAGACACCGGAGAGCAGGGATGTCGCCTTCGTGTACATCTCACAATTATTTTAACCCCTTCGGGAACCTCAGGGGTTTAGGCTTCCGGCGTTACGAACCACTGCTTCTTGCGATACACCAGGTCCTGGCTGCTGGCAATCAGGGTATCGGTTTTTTCCTCGATCACCGTGATTTCGTAAAGTCCGGTCCGGCCCCCCAGATGGCATTCCCTGGCTTCGGCCACCAAACGATCACCCACCTTGGACGGGTTGAGAAAACAGATGTTCACATTCAGGGCCACGGCCACCTGCCCACGGGAATTACTGGCGGCAGCAAACGCCAGGTCCCCTAATGCGAAGACCAGGCCGCCATGGGTGATGCCGTGAAAATTGGTCATCTGATCGGTGACAGTCAGCGCGACCCGGCTGTGCCCCGGCGCCACGATCGTTACGGAGGCGCCCAAAAAGCGGGCAAAGGCATCCTTCTGGATGTGGGCATCGATAGCCGCTTGGCGTGTTTCATCAGGCATGGGGGCTCTCCTCGGGCGGATCGGAATTCAAAATAAGGTTGTTTGTGGCTTCACGAAAACAGCTTGTCGATTGAAAAGACCATTACAGGTAGCTGATCGGCGGCAGCCCTTCCCGCCGCCTCACGGCCTCCATCAGGCCCACCGTTCCGGTCATCATGTTGTCTCCCCATGGAGCGCCAAAAACGATGGGCAGTATTGATTCCAGGGCCAGCCGCCGCCGGGGGCCTGTGGCCAGGATCAGTTCGACGCCGTCGTAGCCGAAGGCGTTGCGGCGGTAAGCACCGTGGCCACCTTCATCCAGGATCTGCCGGTGAGACAGCTTTCCGTCGGCCATATCTTTGAGAAGCCGGTCCAACCGAGTGGCCGTGACGTCCATGGTATGGTACTCAAAAAAACTGCACAGGAGTCCCCCCTGCATGGCCGCACCCACCGTGTGGGACGTGGCGATGTCCAGGACGAGAATTCTCTTTTTCTTGGCAGCCAGCACGTCCATGGAGGCCCCGAGAATGGCGGCCATGCCGGAATCCATCACGTATAACCGATCAGCTGAAAACGCCCTGGCATCGGTGGCGATGGCCGACAACCGGTTCATCTCTTCCGGGACCTGGTCTGAACCGTAAAGCAGGGTCTCGGGAGCCGGTAGTTGCGCCAGCGCCGCCGTGAACATCCGATGCCTGAAATCCAGGTGAGAAATCCCGGGCGGTGCCGCCCCATGATCCTGGGCACAGATGGCCACGGCATCGAATTCAAAAGGGACACCGAAGCCCTGGACGAGGCGCTGCAAGCGGTCAAGCTGAAGGTCCCCGGTGTGAATGCCATGAAATCGGGAATCGCACCTCAAAGCCTCCGCTTCTGCCGCGTCCACCACACGAATGCCATGGGCGGTCACCCGCTGCACGTCATGATGGATGGTGGCTGCGGATGGTGCTGACATCACCACTTCGGCCGTCTTCGCGCGGTCGATCAAAGCCTGGGAAACCGGACCACCGCCCATCTCACAGCCGGTGACCACAAGATTGCCGCGGGTTCGACGAATCTCATCCGCCAACACCCGCACCGGCGATCGGACCACCGCTTTGTAGTGAAGCCCATGGTCGGTGTCATAGCAGAGCATGTCCAGGGTGCCTGCACCGATGTCCAGCAACAGGTAGCGTCCCATGTCGCGATTCCTTTCCCGAAAGCCAGTTTCAGAAACGCCCTATTTCGACCAAACCCACCGCTGGCGAACCATTTGAGGCAGGCTTAGGAGGGCTTGAATTTGCTGATCTGATCCCGGAGAAACTGCTTGAAGCCGCTTCTCTCTTTATCGAAGGCCTGCTCCAGTGGGCTGCGGTTGCGGTTCTCGATCAGCGTTTTAATGACACCCAGAAGCTGAGGATCGGCCTGAACGATCTGAGCAGCAATGGTTTTCGCGCGGTCCAGCAGATGCTCCCTGGGCAGCACTTCGTTGACCAGCCCCCATGCCAGTGCCGTGTGGGCGTATATGGGCTGGCAGGCAAAAGAGATCTGCTTGGCCCGGCGCTGACCCACGGTTTGCTGAAGCAACTGGGTCATGCCCCAGCCTGGATGGATGCCCACCCGGGCGTGGGTGTCTGAGAACTGCGCATTTTCAGCGGCGACGATAAAATCGCAATTCAACGCCAGCTCGAAGCCGCCGGTGATGGCGTGTCCGTTGACCGCAGCGATGATGGGTTTTTTGCAGGCACGCATCAAATCAGGCAGGTCGCTGCCGTCTCCCCGGGGATCGAAAAGGTTCTCTTTTCCAATGGCCCCCAGGTCAAGGCCGGCACAAAATGAGGGTCCATTGCCGGTGACGATGATCACCCGGACATCACTTCGCACGGTCACCGCATCCAGTGCGTCGTAGAGTCGGATGAGCAGCTGCTGGTTGATGGCGTTCCGCCGCTCGGGGCGGTTGAGCGTGATCACCGCGGTCTGATTTTCCACATCCAAAAGCACGGGTCGGGTCATCGGTTTTGTCCTTAGCGCTCTTTCATCTGCCGGGGGTCGTCGACGATCAACCCGTCCACACCCATGGCCAACATCCCGCGGGAGTCTATCCGGCCATCCACGGCATATGGAAACACCCGCGCACCCAAGGCGTGAAGGCTTTCCACCTGCTGTTGGTTCAGTACCCGGAAGTCCGGGTGCCAGGAGAAGGCATTGATCCGCTGGTACCAGTGGCGCAGGCGCTCATCCGCGGGAACGTCGGAAAGCAGGCCCAAGGCAATTCCCGACTCGAGTTTCCGGATGTTTTCCAGCATCAGCCATTCGAAACTGGAGACCAAAACCTCATCAAGCATATTTTTCTCACGCACCAGGCTCAATACCTGCCGCTCCACGGCATCAGTCGGCCCGTCCGGCTCAAAGGCTTCAGGCTTGATTTCGATATTCACCATCAGGTGCCCTTTTACCGCATCCAACACCTGGGCCAGGGTGGGCAGCCGTTCCTTGTTGAACCGCGGGTCGAACCAGCTGCCGGCGTCCAATCGGCCCAGCTGATCCAGGGTAAGCGCCTTGACCGCACCGGCTCCATTGGTGGTTCGGTCCACGGTTTCGTCGTGGATCACCACCAGGTGGCGATCCTTGGACAGACAAACGTCCAGTTCGATCATATGGGCGCCGGCATCGATGGCGCCGTTGAACGCGGCAAGGGTGTTCTCCGGACAGCGGGCGCTGAGCCCACGATGGGCGATAAACAAAGGTGTTGGAAAGTTATGGATACTCATCTATATGATATCTTTCCGTCTGCTTTCAGGTCAGGTGCAAGATACCCACCGATGAAAAACAGGCATTCAGTCCTCCGATGGCTGTCAAACCTGTCAAAAGTATCGCATCAGGCGGCTGAATTCAATGGCAAGGGGGCATTTCATGACACAAACCCGGATCGTTGTTGCGGGCAGTCCCCGCTAAACCACCGCCGATACCGGCATCCGACAAAAAAACGAGACACCAACGATGAATGACCACAGACCCATGGCTATGGAACCGATTGAAACCTTCCCCATAAAAGAACGGCGGCAGATCCGCTATGTGCTCACCGACATCGACGACACCCTCACCATCAGCGGGCGACTGCCGGCCGTGGTGTTCGCCGCCATGGAGGACCTTCAGCGGGCAGGCATCCGGGTGATCCCCATCACGGGCCGCCCGGCCGGCTGGTGCGACCACATCGCCCGCATGTGGCCGGTGGACGGTCTGGTAGGAGAAAACGGCGCCTTCTATTTTCGCTACGATGGCCAAGAGAAAAAGATGACTCGACGCTACTGGAAGTCAGGGGAAGAAAGACGCGAAGATCGAGTAAAGCTCGACGCCATCCGGGAAAAGGTGCTGGCCGGCGTAAGCGGCTGCGCCGTGGCTGCCGATCAGACCTATCGGGAAGCGGATCTGGCCATCGATTTCTGCGAAGACGTGCCCCCCCTGCCCATGTCCTCTGCACAGACCATCCAGGCGATTTTCGAAGCAGCCGGCGCCACCGCCAAAATCAGCTCCATCCATGTGAACGGGTGGTTCGGCGATTACGACAAGCTGTGCATGTCCCGATTGCTGTTCAGGGAAGTGTTCAACGTGGAGATGGATGCGGTGCGAGGCCAGGTGATCTTCTGCGGTGACTCGCCCAACGATTCCCCAATGTTTGGCTTTTTCCCTCACTCGGTGGGCGTCGCCAATGTTAGGGCATTCGAAGCGCAGCTGGAGACATCGCCGGCCTGGGTGACCCGATCCGAAGGGGGATTCGGGTTCGCCGAAATGGTTAAGGTTGTCCTGGATCGATGACGACTATGAGAAATTGGGAATTTTAGGAAGGCACACCACAATAAAGGATAGAATGCCTCCAAATTCCAAATTCGTTACACGAGCCTGTTTCAAAACGTTCCAGTTCGGTCAAGATCAAGGCGGACGATCATTCCAACCGCAGGCATACATATGGTATGTCGAGGATTGAAATGTGAGCCCAACGCCGATATTGGCCGTAATGGGACGTTTTGAAATTGGCTCACGCATCTTACTTTTCCCGCTCGACCAATCCCTTCACAAACCAGCGCTGCATCATCAGCACCACCAGGATGGGCGGCATCATCACCAGCAGCGAACCGGCCATGGCGACGTTCCAGTAGGGTATGTCGTCCGCTTGCGGAATCAGGTGCTGAAGGCCGATGACGGCGGTGGTCATGTCCGGATTGGTGGTGATGAGCAGCGGCCACAGATACTGGT
>JAQYWF010000109.1 GCA_030145105.1 Desulfosarcina sp. | reverse complement strand
GCATGGATCCAACATTTCCGCCGGGCGTCTATCGATTCAGGATCGCCTCGGGGGAGGGCTTCCATATACAGTCTTTGAATAAAGGTGCGACGACGTTTTTTACGATTCCACACCAAAGGAACCCAGATCGGCCATAACAGAAAAATCGCCAAACCCATCGCAACATTGTACACGTAAACCACGAAGGCCCTCTATCGTCAGGAAATCATCCCAGGCAAGCCAATCGTTTTTCAATTGGCAATGAGCAGCAAAAAACCGGCAAAACTGAAAAAAACCAGATTGGCCAACCAAGCCGCGATCACGGGAGGCATCATTTCCGCATAACCCAGTGAAAGGCAAAAGCTGTTGAAAATCCAGTAGAGAAAGGCGATCCCCAATCCATAGGTAATGCTCACCGGCATCCCCTCGCGCATGCTGTCCCGCAGGGCGATGCCGGCGCCGAGCACGCTGAGAAAGATGCAGACAAACGGTGCGGCAATTTTGCTATGAAAGTCGACCCGATATCGGGTGGCCCCATATCCTTCCCGCTCCACTTTCTGGATATATCGCCACAGTTCGGCCAAACCCATTTCATCGGATTGTTTTGCCGCCTGGGCCAGGTCGTCGGGATTCAGATCGATGTCGGCCGTTATCGTGTCACGTAACTGGATTCGTTGGTCCCCACTATCTGTTTCGAAAACCTGTTGAACGGCATCGTCGAGTTGCCACCGACCGCTTTCAAACACGCCCGCAGCGGCGTCGACCCGCTCAATCAGCCGGAAGTCTTCGTCAAAAGTATGTATCGTGATGCCGGCAACTCGTTTCTTTTCAGGCACATATTGTTTGATATGGATGATCTGCCGGGCGGCCCGCATCCAGATATCGTTGGTCTTGGAAGCGTAGATGTTCTTTTTTCGGACCTCCTGAAGCCAGATCTGGTTGGCATTGACCATGAAAACCGGCACAAGCATTTCGGCAACCAGAAACAACCCTGCACAAAAAAAAACACCGAGCACCATCGTTGGTTTGAGCAGTCTGCCTTTGCCGATACCGCAGCTTTTAAGGGCAATGACTTCATTGTTTTTGTTCATCAGCCCCAATGCCACCAGAATTGACAATAGAAATCCCACCGGTGCTATCTGGACAAAAATAAAGGGGAGTTTATAAAGCAGATAGACGACACAACGGGTAGCCGGGACACCCGCCTCCATGAAATTATCAATTTTTTCTATAAAATCGACCGCCACATAAATGCTGAGCACCGCAACCAACACAATCAAAAAGCTGGCAAGTATCTCCCTGGTTACGTAGCGGTAGAGAATCGTCATTTTCGCCTAGTCCATTTCATGATGGCTTCGAATATCTGTACCGACCAGCCGAAGGAAACCGTTTTTTCTTTGGCTGAGAGAACCAGCAGATAAATGCCGAATCCGCCGAGGATCACGTTTGGCATCCACATGCCGATCACCGGCGGGTAGTTGCCATTTTCTCCAAACGCCGTACCTACGGAAAGAAGAATATAATACAGTAGAAAAAAGAGAAGGCCCAGCCCGATCCCAAAGGCTTTTTTTGAATTGCGGGCCTGAATGCCCAAGGGCATGGCCAGCAGTCCCATGGCCACACAGGCGACCGGTATTGAAAATTTCTTGTAGTATTTTAGCTGCGCGCCAACATATTTCTCTTTGTCGGTCTTGACCCGTTTCAAATAGGATCTTAGCGCGGACAAGGTCATTTCATCCGGGGTTTTTTTCGAAATACCGCGATGAGATAGAGCCTCTTTAAGATCCAACCGGATGTCGTATGTTTCAAAATTAACCGTGTGAGAAGATCGATCTTGCAGGTTCATCTGGTTGATCGTTCCGTCAAACAGCCGCAAGTAATAAATCATCTCTTTGGGTTCACCCAAAAGCTTCCCTTTCCTGGCAACGACCGTATTGTTCACGCCTGACGTTCGGCTATCTTCAATCAACACATTATGCAATTCACCACTTTGCGGGTCTATTTTGTTGATGTAAAGCATGATCTGTTTGAACCTGTCGTTAAAGGTACGCTCTTTCAAACTCACCTTCAGGTTGGCGGTGGCCACATCAAAAAGCAGCGTTTTGAAACGTTCAGCTCCCAACGGCACGCCGAATATGGTTATATACCCGGTAATCAAGGTGCCCGAAAGGCTGAAGATCAGCACCGGCGTCAGCAACCGGTATATGCTCACTCCCCCGGCTTTTAAGGCCATAATCTCATTATCGCTGGACATTCTCAATAACGCCATCAGGACCGCCATCATAATGGACATGGGAATGATATACTGGAGGAAATAGGGCATGGTATAGGCCAGCAGCAGAAAAACCGGCACGACGCCGACCTTGTGATTGACAATCATGTCCGTGATATCGAGAATCTGTTTCATCAGAAAGATAAAGGAGAAAAAGGCCAGATTGAGAAAAAACGGCGGCAGCATCTCCAGAATCAAATACCGATTGAGGATGGAAAATGGATTGATCATCAGATATTTTCGCGGGGAGACGAGGTCCCATTTTTTTCATGCAGGATAGCGTCATCTTCCGGGTTTGCTTCTGACTCTACTTCCTCTTCATCCGAAGATCCGCCACCTTCCAGTTCATCGCCGTTATCTTCCATGTGAATTCTCCTTTTGATTAGCGTTTGCCAAAAATGGAACCCAAAACGCCACGGATGATCTGCCTGCCGATGGTGCTGCCGATTGAGCGTGCGGCACTTTTGATCATGGCCTCTCCGGCAGTCTGGCGCTGGCGTCCACCGGAAGGCTTGCGCCGCTGGGCCTGGCGCTGGTTTTTCTCCGCTTCCAGCTCTTTCAGCCGTTGCGTTTCCGCCGTCCGGGCAGTTTCAGCACGTTGCTTGAGCATCTCGTAGGCAGACTGCCGGTCCAAGGAAGCATCATAGCGTTCACGGATGGGGGCGCGCTGCATGACGGCCGTTCGCTCGTCATCCGAAATCGGACCGATGCGTCCCTCCGGAGGCGCAATTAGGGTTTGCTGCACCGGCTGGGGCCGGCCGTCATCGCCCATCACGGATACGAGGGCTTCGCCGATGCCCAGCGTGGTGACCTTGTCGGAAGTCTTGAATTGCGGATTGGGCACAAACGAGGCAGCTACGGCCCGAATGCTCTTTTGATCCTTGGGCGTGAATGCTCGCAGGGCATGCTGAACTTTAAGCCCTAGTTGGCCCAGTACATTATCCGGAAGATCCATGGGGTTCTGGGTGATGAAATAGACCCCGACGCCCTTGGACCGAATCAACCGAACCACCTGTTCGATTTTGTTCAGCAGCGGTTTCGGCGCGCCTGAAAAAAGCAGGTGTGCCTCGTCAAAGAAGAGCACCAGCTTCGGGGCCGGCGGATCACCCGCTTCAGGCAACTGCTCAAACAGTTCTGACAGCAGCCAAAGCAAAAAGGCGGCATATAGACGCGGTGCGTTGTGGATCAACCGTCCGGCATCGAAAAGGCTCACCACTCCGCGCCCGGAAAAGTCCGTGTGCATCAGATCGGCCAATTGCAGCGCTGGCTCGCCGAAAAAGCGCTCGGCCCCCTGCTCTTCCAGCACCAGCAGCCGTCGCTGAATGGCACCCAGACTGGCACCGGTGATGTTACCGTATTCCGATTTGAGGGCACCCGCGTTCTCGCCCATCCAGGCAAGCAGCGCCCGAAGATCTTTCAGATCCAGCAACAGCAGTCCTTGGTCGTCGGCCAGATCGAACCCTGCATAGAGCACCCCGGTCTGGGTGTCGTTGAGTTCCAACAGGTTGCCCAACAGCAGCGGTCCCATTTCTGAAATGGTCGTTCGCACCGGATGACCGTTTTTCCCGTCCATATCCCAGAACAGCGTGGGACTGGGCTGCTGGCGATAATCGGGCAAGGGAATTTTGGCCAGTCGTTCGTCGATCTTTGGATGGGGCGACCCCGCGGTGGCAATTCCGGACAGGTCTCCCTTAACATCCACGGCAAATACCGGGGTGCCCATACGGGAAAAACCTTCGGCCAGGGTTTGCAGGGTAACCGTTTTCCCGGTGCCGGTGGCTCCGGCCACCAGGCCATGCCGGTTGCACATGCGACCGGACTGGGCGATCAATGCGCTACGGGCACCGCCAATCGTAAGCATTGCAGGTGTCATCATGGTCTCCATTATGGGTTATGCGGTTATCAATACCACGTTGGCTTTTTGACCTTGAATGCAAATAGTAGGATGCCGTTTGAAACGACACTTCGATTCTAAAGCATCACGGCACAAAAGAAAATGGAAAAAATGTCAGTATAAGAGCCATAAGGAGAGTAAGGACTGTCAGGCGACGTATTGGACAACGGCCTCGGCGGCACGCTCGCCGTCCACAGCACAGGAGACGATGCCGCCGGCATACCCGGCTCCCTCACCGCAGGGGAAGAGTCCCTGGACTGATATATGCTGCAATGTCTGCGGATCTCTGGGAATCCTTACCGGTGATGACGTGCGGGACTCTACCCCAACCACGACTGCATCGTTGGTGAGAAACCCTTTCATCTTGCAATCAAAAGCCTTGAATGCAGCCTGCAGCCGCTTGCGGATGGGATCTGGCAACCAACGGTGCAAAGGTGAAGCTGCCACACCCGGCGGATAGGAGCAAGCCGGCAATCCGTTGGACAATCGATTGTCGACAAAGTCGGCAAGGCGCTGGGCTGGGGCGATCACCCCGCCGCCGCCACTGCCAAACGCCGTCTGCTCCATGGCCCGCTGATAGTTCAGGCCGGCCAAAGGACCCGATGATTCCAATCGGGGAATGTCACCAAGCCGGATCTCCACGACGATACCGGCATTGGCGTATGGAGAATTGCGTTTGGAAAAAGACATGCCATTGACCACCAGGGCGTCTTCCTGCGTGGACGCCGGCACGATAAACCCTCCCGGGCACATGCAGAAGCTGTAAACACCCCGGCCATCCACCTGTTGGGCAAGGCGGTAAGCGGCCGCCGGCAGATATTCGCCCCGGGGCTGACCATGGTATTGGATCCGGTCGATGAGCTTCTGGGGGTGCTCCACCCGTACGCCCATGGCAAAAGGCTTGGCCTCCAGGTCAATCGCTTGGTCCATGAGCAACTCGTAGACATCCCGGGCACTGTGGCCGGTGGCCAGGACCACCGCCCGCCCCTCGATGTGATGCCCATCCGTCACGATCACACCAGTCGCCCGGCCGCCGGACACCGACAATCCGACCACTTTCTGCTGAAAATGAATTTCACCACCGTGGGCTTCAATGGTGGCCCGCATCGCCGATACAATTTCCGGAAGACGGTTGGATCCGATGTGGGGGTGGGCATCGAATAGAATGTGTCCATCGGCGCCATGCTGATGAAATCGGTGGAGCACCCGACGGTGATCTCCCCGTTTCTTGGATCGGGTGTAAAGCTTGCCGTCGGAAAAGGTGCCCGCGCCCCCCTCGCCGAAGGCATAATTGGATTCGCTGTCCAATACCCCCCGCCGGTTCAGCGCGGCCACATCCCGTCGACGGGACTTGACTGGCTTTCCCCGATCGATCACCACGGGCTTAAGGCCCAGCTCCATCAAGCGCAACGCGGCAAACAGGCCCGCAGGTCCAGCACCCACGATGATCACCGGCGCTGCGGACCGGACATCCCGATAGGCGAAGACCGGCCGCTCCGGCATCAGGGTTTCGTCGTCGCCATAGATACGCACGCCCAGGTCGATCCGGACCGGTCGTTTGCGGGCATCCACAGAACGGCGGATGACCACCAACCGGTCGTCGGCAATATGACGCCCGATCTTCCGGGCCAGGGCCCGATGGATCCCTTCCGGGCCGGCTGCCTCGCGGGGGGAAACGCTTAAAGATATGTCCTCAGGCATCGCGTTTCATGCCCGCTTCCGTCTGCGGTTGTGCTCGTAGCGCATCTGAAGCATTTCCACCATCAGGGCAAACCCCATGGGCAGATAAATGTAGGCCTTGGGTACATGTTTATGCAGGCCTTCCATGAAAATGGTGACACCGATGGTAATCAGGAAAGAGAGCGCCAGAATCTTCAGGGCCGGATGGCGCAGGATGAATTCACCGATGGGCCGGGCGAAAAAGAGAATGCCGACAAAGGAGAGCACCACCGCCGAAACGATGATCCACAGCTGCTGGGTCAGTCCCACCGCGGTAATCACCGAATCGACTGAAAAGACGATGTCCAGGAGGACGATCTGGGTAATAATGGACGCAAAGGCACCGGAGGCCTGATGGTCAAGCCCACCCTCATCCTCCCTGAATTCAACAGTGTGGTGGATCTCATGAACGGCTTTGTATAGCAGAAACAACCCCCCGGCCAGCAGAATCAAGTCCCTCACCGAGAAATTGGCCACAATGGGCCGGGTCAGGCTGGCCAGAGCCAAAACCACGGCCAGCATGACGATGCGGGCCAGCATGGCCACACTCAACCCCACGATGCGGGCCTTCTGCCGCTGATTTTCGGGCAATCGGCCCACGAAAATGGCGATCACCAAAACATTATCCACCCCCAGCACGATTTCCAGCCCGATCAGCAGGGCCAGCAGCCCCAATGCATCTGCCATCGATCACCTTCCTTTTAAAATTTCAAGCACCTCAGCACATTTTTGAGCCGCACGGCTCACGATGGATTCTGCCTCCTGGGTGATACGGGTTTTGAATGCGTCGTCCGAAATATCCGCCACGTTGATCATCACGTTTTTATATGCGCCCCAGATCCCCGTCTCCAGAGCCCTGGCCCCGACTTCCACGTCAGACCGGGATGCCGGATTGCCGTAGCGGGCCACTTCGCATAGGGCATCCCAGGCCCCGTCACCCAATTTCATGGTCGCCAGTGGGATGTCAATGGCCTTCTTGAGCCCGGCCTGCATGCATTCGGCTCGCTCTGCGCGCTCGGCATCGGTGTTTCGAGGCATGCGCAGCGCCTCCATGAAGTCGTTGAATGCCGTCGTGTCCGCATCGATCATTGGAATCAGCCTGGCCGCCGCATTGTGCAGCGGCGGGATGTTTTTTCTCATCTGGGCGTCCACCGATTCAAACTTTCGAACCCCGTAGGTCAGTTTGCCGACCATGGCCCCCAGTCCGGCTCCCATGGCCGCCAGGGCGGCCGACACCGATCCGCCGCCCGGAGCCGACGAACGGGAAGCCACTTCTTCGATAAAGGCTCTCAGACTCATACCGGCAAGCGGTTCATCCTTTTCTCCGGCCACGCGGTATTCGATGATCTTCTCTTTAGGATCAAACGGCGCCACACTATTAAGCCCCAGCCGTTCCAACGCCAGTCGGACTTTCTGATCCTCGTCGAGGATGAACAGGTTTTCCTTCTCCATGTAGTATTCGGCAGCCATAAGAATCGATGCCAGGGGGATCAGCCCGACAACTTCCGAACCGGCGACACCGACGTTCAATGCAGCCGCTTCCTTTTTGACTTCCTCGAACAGAACATGCATGGGCGTCACTTGGTAATCGTTTAAGTTTACCGTTACCTGGGCCATGTTGTATTCGTTCACGAACCAGCCCATGCCCTTGACCGCTTTGAGTCGGCCGGGTGCATCCGAGCCCCGGCCGGCCTCCCGCAAATTCAGGGCGATACGGTGAGCCTGGTGGCTGGTGCCCAGAATATTGACGTTATAGGCAATCAAGAAAGACCGCGCACCGGTCGCAGTGGCTCCCCACTGGGGAATGAATTCGGCCGGTCCGAAATCGGGCTTCCATTGGGGTTCCTTCAGGCGCATGGGCAATCCTTCGTATTCCCCTTTGCGGACCTGGGGCAGTTTACGGCGGTAATCATCTATTGCTGCCTCCTCGTAAAGGAAAAATGGGACACCCAGTGCTTCTGCAGCCAACCGGCCAAAGGTCTTGGCAAGTTCTACACATTCATCCATGGTGACGTTGGCCACGGGTATGAACGGACAGACATCCATGGCCCCCATACGGGGATGCTCCCCCTTGTGTGCACGCATGTCGATTTTCTGCCTGGCTACCCTGGCGCTGTTCAGCGCCCCTTCAACCACCGCCTCCGGATCGCCGACAAAGGTGTATACGGTCCGGTTGGTGGACTTTCCCGGATCCACATCCAATAGGGTGCAACCCGGTGTGGTTCGGATGGCCTGGGCAATAGCTTCGATGGTCTCCTTGTTATTGCCTTCTGAAAAATTGGGAACACATTCAACGATTTTTTTCATGATACGCTCGCTTTGGTTTGATATGGATTATATACGGTCCGAGGTCTTAACGCGATGATCAGAACAGGTGACGGAAATTGTTACTGTGCTTCCGGCCAGCCCATGCCGGTCGAAATGGTTCTGGCTGTGTTCACCAGGCACGCGATCAGATGATCGCGAGCGCCGGGCGTTTCAATGATAAAATCGGGAACGGAAACATTGATGGCCGCCACGACATGTCCGGTGTAATCGCGCACCGGTGTGGCGATGGCCGTAGAGAAGTCGGATCCGCTGACGCTGATCCCCGTCCGCCGTGCTTCAGCAACGGCGACCAACAGCTGCGGCAGTGAATTGATGCCGCCACTGGCGTATCCGTCCAGGGGGACGCCGGAATAGTGCGTCCGCAGGCTTGCATCGCTGAGACCGCAAAGCAGCGCGCGGCCGATGGCCACCGTGTGGCAGGGAAACCGGGTTCCCACCGGTACGTTGACCATCATAACCTGAGGCGATGCCGCCCGGTAGATGTAGATGGCTTCAATCCCTTCCCGGATGGCCAGATGGCAGGAGGCACTGGTTTCATCGCGCAATTCGTCCAGGTGGGTGGCGGCCGTGTTCAGGATATCTCGTGAGGCAAGATAACAAAATCCGCGTGAAAGCACCATGGGACCAAGCTCGTATGCATTCCGGCCGGCTTTTTTAAGATAATGCATCTCTGTCAGCGTCACGATGGTACGATAAATGGCCGATGTGCTCACCTCGAGCCGTTCGGCCAATTCACCGATGGTCAGTACACGCTGCCGGACGGAAAACAATTCCAGAATTTGGAGCCCTTTTTTCAGGGCCGGAACCATATAGTCTGTGTTCATTTTTTGTTCATCAACCACGATCCATCTCCCGGGCGCTTTTCGGGTTGTCGCCTATCAGGCCGATGCGGGGATCGACCGACCGGTCTTCAGGAGATTGGGAACCAGAATCAGAAGCACCAATACGGCACCAACAAGGATAACCGCTGCACTGCTGGAAACCAAAAGAAGACCACCGATGGTCAGGGCGATTTTGCCCATCAGCCCCACCTTGTACCTGAAAAACCCGATATACGCGGCGGACAGTGAAATAATGCCCAGCACACCGCTGGTCAGGGCGATGGAGAACTCCATCCATGAAAAATCGATAAACAACATGCTCGGCGCATAAACGAACATAAAAGGCACCAGTGCCTTGCCCATGGAAAGCCGGAAGGCGGTCATGCCGGTGGCCATGGGGTCTGCCCCCCCGATACCGGCACCGGCGTAGGCGGCAAGGGCCACGGGCGGTGTCACATCGGCCAGCACGCCATAGTAGAAAACGAAGAAGTGGGTCGCCACCAGCGGGATGCCCATGTCGTTGAGGGCCGGGCCGGCGATGGAAGCCAGGATGATGTAGCACGGGGTGGTAGGGATTCCCGCCCCCATGATAATACAGGCAATCGCGACGAGCACGAGACCGAAAAAGAGGGTCCCCCCCTGAACGGTCAAAATTTGAAAAGGATCGATGGCGGCCAGAAGATTCCCAAGGAGTGAAGCAATCTGAAGCACCGCGCCGGAAAATTTGAACCCTAACCCGGTCAGGGTGATCATGCCTAAAATGAAACCCACGCAGGCACAGGCCGCCCCGATAGCCAGGGCATAACGGGCTCCCTGATCCAGGCCGTCGACAAGCCGGCGGGGCGTCAGGGTTTTGGAGTCATCCAGTTGTCCGACCCCCATTCGCTTGGTAATCATTGGGATGTAAGAACACGCGATGGAGAGGATAATGCCCCAAAAGGCTGCCAGGTAAGGGGTGTACTGCATGAGCAGCAGGGTCACCATGACCGTCAGTGGAATCATCAAGTGCCAGGATGTTTTCATGATATACATCAATTGGGGAATCTGCTCCCGGGAGAGTCCTTTGAGTCCCAGCCGTTTGGCCTCCAGGTGAACCATGCTCAAGCAGGCCAGGTAGTGAAAAAAGGCAGGAATGATAGCGATCAGGATGATCTTGTTGTAGGGAATGCCCAACATCTCGGCCATGACGAAGGCCGATGCGCCCATGATAGGCGGCGTGACCTGCCCCCCGCAGGAAGCCGACGCTTCCACCGCCGAGGCAAACTGGGCGGAAAAGCCGTTTTTCTTCATCATGGGAATGGTAAACGATCCGGTGGTGGCTGTGTTGGCAATGGGAGAGCCGGATATCATACCGAAAAACCCGGAGGAAACTACCGATACCTTGGCCGGCCCTCCGGAATATCGGCCGGCCAGGATCATGGCCAGGTCGATGAACAGCTGTCCAAGGCCTGAAGCCTGCGCCAGGACGCCGAAAAGCACGAAGTGGAAGACATAGGTGGCCACCACGCCCACGGCGATGCCATAGATACCTTCAGTGCCCAGGTAGAGATGTTCCACGATGCGGACGATATCATAGCCCCGATGACCCAGCATCCCGGGCAGCCAGGGCCCCAGCAAGCCATACATCAGGGCCAGGGCACCGATGACGGGCAGGGTCTCGCCCATGACCCGGCGGCAGGCCTCGGTGACCATGATGATTGCAAGCAGGCCCATGACGTACTCTTCGATCTGGGGGAACCCGATGTTCTCGATGAAAATCTGCTTGAAGAAAACGATCAGGTACAGGGATATTCCGGCGGCGGCGATGGCCAGCGGCCAGTCCGCGAAGGAGAGCCGGTCCCCTTTGCCTTTGAGAAAGTCCACGGGCAGGGCCGTGATGGCGAAAAACAGCACCATGACCATCAGCGCCGGTGCGCCCCACACCGGTAGGTCGTCCTGAAAGCGGTCGGTGAGCTGCCAGGCAAGAAACAAGTAGAACAGGGCAAAACAGATACCGAATCCCCAGGCGAACCCCATACGCGCGGGCTGCCGCCGGGGAAACACCAAAAACACCAAGCCCAGCACAAAAGAAAGATGAACGGTCCGGTGCATCACCTCGTTGAGCAGGCCGAAACCGGCGGTGTAGACGTGAAACAGGCTCAGCATCACGCATAAGACGACGGTGATCTTGGCCGTGATGCCTTTCAGGTTTCTGAAATTGGACTCGGCATCGTACTTTTTGACGATGGCGTCCACATCCTCTTCGCTGAATTCCTTCTCACCGGTCTCTTCGGAAGTGCGTTTCGGTTCGTCTTGGGTCCTGGGATCGGGAGGAACGTTAACCATAAGATCTACCTTTTGTTATCAAAATTACAGATAGCGGTTCAGGGGGCCGTGCATGGCACGATGGCCAGTTCGAGGGCTTGGTCTTCCCATGCGTTGAGGTTGATTTCCCTGCCGCCAATATGCAGGCGATTGCAATAGTTCCGGTCGGTTCGTACGATGAGCCGGGGAATAGGCCGTTGTAGGTGGATGATAAAATGGCCGTTGTGGTGCTCCCATCCGGTGGCACCGGGTTCATCGGCCCCGGAAGGCAAACCCGCACCGTGGGTCTGAAACGTCTCGGCGGTCTGGACGATCCGGCAATCGATGGCCTGGTAGCGGTCCCGGACCGGTGTGTGGGAAACCGAATGGATGAATGAAAGCGAAAAGATACGGTCTTCCGGCAGTGGATAATACCCCAAGGTCAGCTGGGAAGGAAACCGGCTGATCGCCAGGCATGGGTTTGCCTGATCCGAACGGCTGCTGAAAGCGCCGCAGGCGGCCAGCACAACGGCCAGCGCGCCTGCAAGCAACCCCCTCATTATTTGATCAGGCCTTTTTCCCGATAGTAGCGCTCAGCACCAGGATGCAGGGGAATGGATACGGATTCAAGGGCTTTTTCCAGTGAGATCTCTTTGCCCTTGACGTGCACCTTGGCCAGGGTTTCCGTGTTTTCGTAAAGGGCCTTGACAATCTCGTAGGCCACCTTGTCGTCCAGCTTGTCGTGGGTGGCCCAGATGGCGCGTACGGCAATGGTCTTCACATCTTCGGTCTGGCCTTCATAGGTGTTAGCCGGCAGAATCGTCGCCGCATAATAAGGCTGAACCTCCCGCAGTTTGGTGATGGGTGCACCGGTCAAGGGAACGATTTTGATGCTGTGATAGTTGGCCAGTTCCATCACGGAGGCCGTGGGGGAACCGGCAGTGATCAGGGAGGCATCAAGGTTGCCGTCCTTGATTTTTTCTACGGACTGGGAAAATGAGGAGTAGTCCTCGGATAAATCCTTTCGATCCATGCCGTGGGCAACCATCAGGTCGCCAAGAAGCTGCCACTGGCCGGATCCCGGAGAACCGGAGGAAACCGATTTACCCTTGAGATCCATGAAGGTGTTGATACCGGAGTTGCCACGGACCACCAGCTGCACCGTCTCGGGATAGAGGGCGCCCAGGGCGCGGATATTCTTGATCGCCTTGCCGTCAAACTGTTTTTCCCCTTTGTAGGCCGCGTCGAGGATATCGGCGGCCACGAAGGCGGATTCGATGCCTTCTCTGCCCAGCAGGGTCGCGTTGGCCACTGACGCGTTGCCGGTTTCTGCGGTGGCCGACAATTTCTTCCCGTCGATTTCAACGGCGTTGGAAATCAATTGGGCCAGCATGCCACCCAAAGGATAGTAAGTTCCACCGGTTCCACCGGTAGCGATACCGAAAAAAATCCGGCCTGCAGCCATGGTGCTGCCGGCTGTGATCATCGTCAATGCCAGGGCCAGACAAACGAACAAACTCACTCTTTTCATCATACGCCTCCTTTGGAAATTGTTTGGATATAAAATCTGATTTTTACCGACAAACCGAATGAAAGGCAGGTAGCCTTTTCTATGCACAATATATCGTCTTTTTTGTCAACATAATTTTGCTAATGAATATTTCCGGTGTCTATTGCTGGTAAGACTCTTAATCATGATCCGACCGGGAGGATATTTATCTCAATTATTTATTATCCCGTTCTTCACGATTCTAATCGTTTGCAACCAAATTAAATGTTTGATAGAAATTAATTATTGTTTCCAATTAGGGCCAATTAACAAGATATCTTTTCAACATTTCCATGTGGAACACATATACCGTCCATTTAATACAAACGTTGGGTTGCGAAAATATTCACAATAACGAAAGGAAAAGAAGACATGATAAAGATACACGATAAGCGAACAAATGAATTGATAGGCACAATAAATGAGAAACAGCTTCAATTTTTAATCGATGAACTTGTTGAAGAAGATAGTGCGGACCAAGATTACTATATAAGTCGAGATCAACTAGATCAGTTAGAGAAGAAAGGTGGAGACGAGATCCTCATCCAGACATTAAGGGATGCGCTAGGCGACCAAAACGACATGGACATCATCTGGACCAAATCATGATT
>JAQYWF010000065.1 GCA_030145105.1 Desulfosarcina sp. | reverse complement strand
GGGATTCATGGCAGCGATGAGCATGAAGCTGGACGGATACGTCAGGGTTGAGGCCGCACGGGATATCGTCACCCGAAGACCCTTCCGTTCCCCCCATCACACCATCTCGGATGCCGGCCTCATCGGCGGCGGACACATTCCCAGACCCGGGGAAGTGAGCCTGGCTCACAACGGGGTTCTCTTCTTGGACGAATTGCCCGAGTACAAAAAAAATGTGCTGGAGGTGTTGCGCCAGCCGCTGGAGGATCTTCAGGTGACTATTTCCCGTGCGGCCTCCACCCTGACTTATCCGTCCAGCTTCATGCTCATCGCTGCCATGAATCCCTGTCCGTGCGGTTATTTTGCCGACCCGCGTCACGCCTGCCGGTGCACGGCCCACCAGATCCACCGCTACCGGTCTAAAATCTCCGGACCGCTGCTAGATCGAATTGACATCCATGTGGAGGTCCCCGCCGTTCCCCACAAAGATTTAATGGTGGAGGCACAAACCGAGCCTTCAGAGGCCATCCGGCAGCGAGTAGTGGCGGCGCGCCGGATCCAGATCCAGCGGTTCAAGCGCACCAAGAGACTGCGTGCATCATCACCGATGTGACAGCCGCCATATACGTGCCCACTGTCACATCGGTGATGATGCACGCAGTCTCTTGGAATCGGCCATCGACCGCCTGGGCCTGTCGGCCAGAGCCTACAACCGAATATTAAAGATTTCCCGGACCATTGCCGATCTTGATGCCAGGCTGGACATCCAGGTCCACCATGTTACCGAAGCGATTCAATACCGCAGTCTGGATCGCACCCGGCACAATCTCTAATCCTTGGCCATGTGGGACAATGAAGCAATCCTTGACGGGTTCGTAAAAAAGCCGATATCTGCGTTACGCTTCATCCCTCGTCACTGCGGCGTACCGTAAGTACGCCTCATTCCTCGAGATTCGCAAGCCTTGATCTCGGCTTTTTTACGAACCCGTCGGAAATGCGACTTTTTACGAGGACATCAAGCATTGACAGCATCACTGCGCTCAACCTCGTGTTGTGGAGACTTCGTCATGAAGAGCACGCTGCTGACGTTCATGTTGCTCCCTGTTTGGTTACTTTTTGGGCCACTGATCCAGACGGTTGCGCTGGCATCCACAGACGTCCGTTCGGATAAAACCCCTGACCTGCTTCGGTTCGGGATCCATGTGAGCGAGATGGGCAGCTTGGACCCCCATTTTGCCGCCGGCTCACAGGATCGGGCCCTGGCGGACATGGTCTTCAACGGGCTGCTGCGTTACCAGCCTGGAAACGCGCCAAAAATAGAACCGGATATAGCTGAACAGATTCCCGGATTTGAAATGATCGGTGGACAGCAGGTGTGGACCGTCAAGCTGCGAAAAGGCATTTTATTTCATCCGGGCCCGCAAACCGAAGCCTATGAGTTGACCGCCGAAGATGTGGCCTTTTCTCTTCAAAAATCAGCCCGTCGTGAATTTTGTGCATACGCCGGGGAATACGAGGGAATGACCGTCATCCCGGTTGACCGCTATACGGTTCGCATCCTTGTTGAAAAACCCGTTTCCTCCATTCTCTTCCTGCCTAAGCTGACCAATTATGCCGGGGGATTTATCGTCAGCAAGCGGGCCATTGAGACCATGGGGTATGACCGGTTCAAACGGCATCCGGTGGGAACCGGACCCTTTATCTTCAGCCAATACACATCTGGTGAAAAATTGGTCTTAAGGGCCCACGACGGCTATTTTCGAGGCCGCCCGCTGCTCGATGGCATTGAATTTCATTTCATTTCTGAAATCGACCTGCGTGAAGCCGCCTTGAAAGCCGGTCGGCTGGATGTGATCATGGGCTCCGGTGAGAAGGGCTGGCCCGCCAACCCGGCATAGCGGTCGATACCCATGGTGTCGGAGAAGTGGCCGCGATCTATCTGAACACCCGGATGAAAACGCTTGACGATATCCGCGTGCGTCGCGCCATCGCATTTGCATTGAACCGGGAGGCGTTTTTGGACACCATGAGCAAACAGTTCGTGGGAAGCGTCTACTCGCCGGTACCGGCCCAGTTTCTGCCTGGCGGCCTCACGAAAGCGGATGCTGAACGACTTCATCTGGCCTATGATCAGGACTTGGTCAAAGCCCGGCGCCTGATGATTGACGCCGGATATCCTGACGGTTTTACGCTTGATCTGGTGACCTCTGAAAAGCGGCTTTACCGAACCTACTATGAAGTTATGCAAAGGCAGCTGTCGCCGATCGGTATCGACTGCCGGATCACCGTTGAGACGCATTCGAACATGCACAAGCACATTCGGCGCTCGTTGACGCCCATTGTGATTTATGTTGCCTGGCGCCCAAATGCGGATGCTTACCTAAGCCGGTTTTTCGATTCCGACGCCATTGTCCTCAGCGGCACCAACCCCGACACCAATTTCTCTCATTATGACAAGGTCGACGCACTGATCGAGGCGGCCCGGCTGGAGATCGACCCGGAAAGACAGATCCAGCTTTGGGTACAAGCCCAGATTCGGATTTTGGAAGACATGGCCGCTTTTCCGATCATGTTCACCAAACAGTGTTACGCCCGCAATACCAGCGTGGATTACGGACACCCGTTGGTTTCCACCATGGCGCTTTATCCCCAGTTTACCGAGAAAACAAGAATGAAATTGAACCCTTAGACAACTCCACACCGCTGGCCGCAAATAAGGGATGGCCGATGAACACTTATTCCAAAGTCTTGATCACGACGCTGCCGCTGGTTTTTCTGTTGCTTCTCTCCACCGTGGGTATTGCCTATCATTTTTCGCGCACGGCGCTCACAGAATTGGCCGAGACCTGGCTGGACACCCGCCTTTCCGCAGCCATTCAGATTGCTGCCGGAAATGATGACATGCTCCATCGGTATGGCCTGGAGGAAATTCCGGCCAGTGTCATCAAATCCCAAATGGACGCCAGTGTGGCCATTTCAGCCATCGAGGTGGGTGAACGGGGCTTTATTTTTGCCATTGACCGACGAGGCACCCTGGTCATGCATCCTGACCCCGCCATGATAGGCCGGGATGTGAGCCAGAAAGCCTGGTTCAAGGCACTCAAACCGGAAAGAAGCCGGCTGACCCATTTGACACCGATGGGCAGGAACCTGGCAATGGTCGACTACTTCGACCCCTGGGAATGGTACCTCCTGGCCAGTGATCCCGAGCAAGAGGTTTACGGTGTGGCCAACCGCATGAAGCCATTTTTGCTGTATTTGGGTTTGATCGGATTTTCAGCGATGACGGTGGCGCTGATGCTGTTGACCCGCCGGCTTACAGAACCGCTGCGTCTGTTGACTGTCGGGGCCGAGAAAATCGGCGAGGGTGATCTCGACACCCGCATTGCCATTCGCTCGGGTGATGAATTCGGCCGACTTGCCCAGGTGTTCAACCAAATGGCAGGCCAGCTGCAGGAAACATTGACCCAACTACAGCATCGGGAAGCACATTTTCGGTCATTGATCGATTACACAAATGATCTCATCGTTATTGTGGATGCCGAGGGTTGCATCTCCTATTTGAGCCCTTCCGTCGAACGGATTCTCGGATATCCCCTAAATTCGGTGATGGGGAGGCGGGCCTTTGATTTTATCCATCCAGAAGATCTGGTGCGTGCCCGTAAGCTGTTCAACCAGCGTATTGCATCTGTTGGTATCGAATCCCCATCTGAACTTCGCTTTCGCCACCAGGACGGCTCGTGGCAGACCATTGAGGCGACCAGCAATAACCTCCTCGATCACCCGGCGGTGCAAGGGCTGGTTGTCAATGCCCGTGACGTGACAAAACGCAAAGAAACTGAAGCGGCGCTCCAACGGTCACACGATCAGTTGGAAGACCGGGTGGCCGTGCGCACGGCGGAGCTGTTTAAGGCCAACGCACAGTTGCGGCAGGAGATCCAAGAGCGTGAAAAGATGAGCCGGGAAAAAGAAAACCTCCATGATCAACTGCTTCAGGCCCAGAAAATGGAAGCCATCGGCACCTTGGCCGGGGGGATTGTCCACGACTTTAACAATCTGCTCATGGGCATCCAGGGCAATGTGGAGATGATGGCGCTGGATATCGGACCGGCCCACACCCACAGTGGCAAGCTCAAAACCATTCGGGACTGTGTGCACAGCGGCGCCCGTCTCACGCAACAGTTGCTCGGATTTGCCTGCCTGGGAAAATATGAGGTTAAACCCATCGACATCAATGCGCTGGTGCGAAACAGCATCGATATGTTCGGCCGGACCCGACAAGAACTCCGGATTACTCACCACTGTGTGGAAAACGCATAGGTGGTGGAGGTGGATCGGGGCCAGATCGAGCAGGTGCTGTTGAACCTGTTGATCAACGCCTGGCAGGCCATGCCGGACGGCGGGAGCCTTTATCTGGAGACTGCCAATGAAATCCTGGACGAGCATCAGGCGCAGCCCCATGGGGCCGAACCGGGAAAATATGTAAAAATTACCATCACCGATACCGGGACGGGGATGGATCCGGCCATATTAGAGCGAATTTTCGACCCATTTTTTACCACCAAAACCATTGGCCAGGGGACTGGACTGGGGCTGGCTTCCGCCTACGGTATTGTTCGCAATCACGGTGGTTTTATCGATGTGAGCAGCCAGGAGGGAATCGGGACCACCTTTACCATCCACCTGAAATCATCCGACGCCCAACTGGGTAAGGCAACCCTCATGCGCGCATCGGCGCAAGAAGGCAACGAGACCATCCTTTTGGTTGATGACGATCCACTGATTCTAAATGTCGGCGAGGCGATGTTGGTCGCGTTGGGTTACGCGGTTCTTGTTGCAAAGGGCGGGGAAGAGGCCGTCGAGGTTTACCGCAATCATGGGGATCGGATTCGTCTGGTCATTTTGGACATGATTATGCCTGATATGGGCGGCGGCAAAACCTACGATCAACTGAAGCAGATCGACCCCGGTGTCAACGTGCTGCTTTCCAGTGGGTACAGCATCAATGGACAAGCGACCGCAATCATGAACCGGGGGTGCAACGGGTTCATACAAAAGCCTTTTGACCTGCAATCGTTGTCTGAAAAAGTGAGAAATATTATCGATGCTTCGGACTGAGGGCGGTCAGAATTTGATGGACTTATAAAAAGCCGCATTTCAGACGGATTCGTGAAAAGCCCGAGATCAAGGCTTGCGGGCCGCGAAAGCGAGCTATAGCGAGCGGACAGTATATTGATCTTCATCATTACGGCGAACATTCATGTTCCATCCCGAGGAATGAGGTGTACCTAGCGTACTACGCAGTGACGAGGGATGAAGCGTAACGAAGATATCGGGCTTCTTTACGAATCCGTCAGAATTTCAGGGTCAGTCCGGTCATCGGGCAGCAAAGGGGGTATTCGCGCCACGTCGGTCTGTTTTCTGCGGCACGCAACATGTTCTGCCATCCGAAGCATCCGCGGCATTGGCATCCGTCGTGGAGGCACGGGGGCGCATCCCCTTTTTGGACGACCTGGGGTTTAAGGAACGGCTTGGATCGGTGTGGGTCTTTTTTTTCATTGGGTAAAATCACCGTTGACATGTTCATGCATGTTGCGGGAATTGCCTTGGAAAGTCAACCAGGGAGTGTTTATCTCCCCGGAGATCAAGTTCTTTGCCACCCAGGTGGAGACTTCTCCCCAGCTGGAAACTGAAATTAAAGGCATGTATGTGGCTGGTGACGGGCCCGGTGTGGCCGGCAACATCGTATCTGCGGCGGCCACCGGATTGATTCCGGCCAAGACGATCCTGGAAGATGGACAGCCGTCTGAAAATAAGATTGGGGGAGATGGTGCCGTTTAATCTCCGATTGCGGGACTTGGGGACATTTTACAAATTGTACAAACTAAGAGAAGCAACCACATGTTGCATCATTCCAGGTTCTAAAAGAAAAGGTTTGTACAATTAGTAAAGGTCCCTACCTACCCTGACACGCTCTTTAATGGGTGGCCCCGTTGTCTTCCTTGGGGTTTATTGTTTGGCCGCACGGGTGGCCGGCGAGGGGATTTTCAACTTCTGTCCGATCTTTATCAGGTGCGCATTGTGCAGATCGTTGACTGATATGATTAAATCAACGGCCACACCGTAACGCTTGGCAATGGATAAAAGCGTTTCACCCGCCTGGACAGTATGAATGACGCCTGCTTCTTTCGAGACTGGATCCAGTGAGGTGGATTTTGGGGCGACAACCGCCGGTTCTTTCCCTGGTAAAGGCGCGTCATTATAAGACATGGCAACCTGCAGCAGCGGCTCGGAGGCGTCTATATCAGCGGCTGCATTTATAGTAGGGGGGGGGCTTTTCTCACCGAGCAACAATCCCAAACCGGCAATCGGCACCAACGCGAGAATCGCCCAAACGAAATAACGATTGGCAATCGAGCGCTTATCCCACTTTTTTACGAAGGCCATGATCGGCGGAATGATGGTTTCCGGTAACTCCAATAGGCGTGATTTTAATACACCAAGCGTTGATTGTTGCCCCCTTGCCCGATCATGTTCCACTATTTTCCAGGGGTGGGGATGCGTTACGATTGTTTGTGGATGGTGCCGGGCGCTATCTCTGAACACATGGCGATCTTGCCAATCCGGAACCTCCTCGGTATCAGGCGCAGGGTAGCGTTGGCGTTCAGCGGTGAGCATCTCCTGGAATTTAGCGATGAGTTCATTTTTGATCTCCTGCAGAATCGCTTCTTGCCGGTATTGCAAGTCGGAAAGGGCAGCTTCGATGGCCGTCAACCGTTCCTGCAGAATATCGGCCTGGGGAGACGGCGTCTTTTCGGTCCCTGGGAGCTGGGGACTTAGCTGGGACGGGGCGGTCAGAAAAACTTTGTCTTTGATGACCTTCTCGACGGTTGCCCGATCAATACGCTGGAGGTTGTCGCCATAGCCGTAAACCAGAGCTGCGTCGCAAATCAGGTTGATGGTGCGGGGGATGCCTGCAGCTTGTTCGGAAATCAGTTGCAGGGCTTCCGATGAGAAAAGATCGATCGATCCCCCTGCCGTTTGAAGGCGATAGGCAATGTACTGATGGGTCTGTTGCCTGCTGAGCGGGGCGAGATGATAGCTGACGGCAATCCGCTGGGCCAGCTGCCGCAAACCGGGCGCATTCAACCGATCCTTGAGTTCAGTCTGACCGACGAGCACGATTTGTAGCAGGACGTGGTCATCCGTCTGGAGGTTGGATAGCATGCGGATATCCTCCAGGGCCTGGTCGGGCAGGTTCTGCGCCTCATCGATAATCAGTAGTGCATGGCGCCCGCGCGCATACCGCTCGATCAAAAATTGATACAGCATCTCCAGATACCGCTCTTTTTCGGCGGTGCCATAGGGGATGTCAAATTCACTGAGAATCCGACTGAGCAGCTGGTCCGCTGAAAAATTGGTGTTGAAGATAACGGCAACGTCCATTGGTGATATCATCTTGTTGAGCATGTAACGAACCAGCGTTGTCTTGCCCGCGCCGATTTCGCCGGTAAGCAGGATGAACCCCACCTTCTCGTTTAGTCCGTACTCCAGGTAGGTGAGGGCGTTTTCGTGGTTTTTGCTGAGAAACAGGATCTCAGGATTGGGAACGATGCTAAACGGTTTGGATGATAATCCATAGTGTTTTGAGTACATTGGCGATCCTTATGGCAGCTACGCACGGAAGGGGCGTAGGTTCATTGTTGCTAGGTTGACGGCTTTGTGAAAAGTCGGTTACCCCACTTTCCTGGAAGGTGAACAAAATAAGTCAAACTGCGCCAATCTTGCCTTAATAATTATAACCTTATAGTTGCTAAGTAAAGTTTATAGTGGATAATAAGGGTTTTTATGTTGCGCGTTTTGCTTCTTTGTATTCGGGGGGACACATAGAGAGGTCCATAGGGGTCGCATCTTAAATATTATTTATTGCGAAGCATTGGGTCTAATACCCCGTCGCTTGCGACGTTAAGATTGAATCAATCCTTCGCGATACCCCGTCCGCTTGCGGCGGGGTAGTTCATTGACAGGATTGACACGTTCAGATTTTTGATGCCTGATCTGGGCAGATAGGTTGTCCGGCTGTTTCATCTTTCCCAAAGGTGTATGACCATGACCAGGCCGCTTCGCGCAGAATATCCAGGCGCTTTTCACCACGTGATCAATCGCGGCAATGCCGGCGAAGACGTTTTCAAAAGCCTTCGCGACCGTGAAAAATTTCTCGACTATTTAGAGGCTGCAAGTTCACGGTTTTCCCTTCGTATTCACACCTACTGCCTGATGACCAACCACTACCACCTGCTGGAGGATCCAGGTAAATCGCCGGTGGGTGGCTTTATTCTTGGCTGCCCGGATTTCGTCAGTTGGGTTAAAGAAACGTTTATATCTTCTGAGCAAACCAACAAGGAGAAACCGCAGTTAACCGCGCTCCAATCCGGAGTTGACCTGAGCGAGATCGTTTCGATGGTCGGAGCTATATTCGGCGTCCAGTCTGAGGGGATCTTGGCCAAAGGAAAGAAGAAAAATCTCGCTCGAGACGTAGCCATTTATCTTTCAAGAAACCACGCCCGCCTGAGCGGTAAAGAACTGGGACAGCACTTCGGCAATGTGTCCGGCGCTGCCATTGCCATGCGACACAAGGCTGTGGCCGAACAACTAAAAAAGGATAAACAGCTCCAAAGCAGGATCAAGCGCCTGGAGCGTGAAATACTTAAAATTAAGATGCGACCCCTCTCGACAACAACCTGCAATCAGTTTATCCGTGAAACGGGGAGCCGGAATGGTAAAGGAAAAAAAGCTTAGTCTTGATGATTTCATGACCTAACTTATATATTAATGTCCCTACCTGACCCCCGATTGCGTTCCCGATTAAATACCAACGCGCAGTCTGTTGATCTACGGGCTGCCGGCCATCAAGGTGCGGACGAGATCCAGCAGGGGCGGCTTCAGGGGCCGCCAGCCGGGAAACAAGGCCTTGTCGCCGTGCCATTTCAGATCGACGACATCGTACTTTTCCGGGATGACTTTTTCGGACTGCCGTCCGTAGGTTTCGCGGGGATAGTACTCGACCAGCACCATGCGGTTAGGATCGATTTTGAAGCGGTGGACGATGGTGGTGGCCACGTGGCTGATGCACGCCCTCACGGAAACTTTTTTCATGGCGGGCGGCCGGTCGCCGGGCAGGTCGGAAACCACGGCGACGATGGGTTTGAGCAGCGGCACGCCTGCCGTTTCGTCCCTGGACAGGTCAAACAGCTGCAGCCGGCAACGCCCGGCCGCCAGGTTGAATTTTCCGCCATACCCGTCCCAATTCAAGACGTCGTCGAAAATTTTCAAAGCCACTCCTTTTTATCCTTGTGTACATTCAGAAATGGTAGATTGTGGTTCAGGCCAAGGCCGCAGCGTTTTTGCAACCGCAGGCGTAGATTGCTACGTCGAGGATTGCGGGAACGTGAGAACGCCGTCCTGGGCCGCAAGATGCCGTTTCTGGATGAACACATTCTAATGTCGGGTCAGCATACTGTAAACCCTCACCAACCTGTCCGGCAGGTCTCGGATATTGCCGATGCGCGTGTGGTGATTACTGCCGTAGAGCCGATCCAGCTGTCCGTTGTCGACGGCATTGACGGTGATGGCCTTGACATGGATGGCAGCAGCGCGGGCCTCCATGACCGCCCGGCGGGTGTCTTCCACCGCATAGGGTCCCTTGTAGGCCAGGTCGTTGGGAAACCCGTCTCCCAGGAGGATGATCAGCCTAACCCGGGCCTGCACCGTGGAAAAGAGGGCAGTGGCGTGGCGGATGGCCGCCCCCATGCGCGTGCTGCGCTGGGGTGCCATGGCACCGATGCGCCCTTTTACGGCTTCGTCAAAGGGTGCATCCATGTCCTTGATCCGGTAATAATCCACACCCAACGGGCCAGTGCCGGAAAATCCGGCGATGGCGAACCGGTCTCCCACCACCTGCAGCGCTTCGCAGAGCAATACGATGGCCTGCTTTTCCACATCCAGAACCGAAGTGTCCCGACCATCCACGGCGTTCGCCGTGGACCGTGACTGGTCAACTATCAGCAAGGTGGCCACGTCTCGAACCCGTTTCATTCGTTTGATGAACAAGCGGTCCGAGGGCATCAATCCCGCCTTCCTGTCCAGGGCATAGTCCAGCAGGGCCCGGTAGTCGAAAGCGTCTCCTTCAGGCCACTGGCGAAGGATGGTTATCTCCTCGGGGCGCAGCAGCTCGAAGGCGTGGCGCATGCGTCTGACCAGCCCGCGGAAATGATCGAGCGTCTGCCGATAGAATCCGGAGTCCGACCCGCTGGTTTCACGCTCCAGTACCCGAACTCGGTCCTGAAGATAGTCACCCATGCACCAGTCCCATTCCCGGTAGCGGAAGGTATTGGCATCGCCGGCGCTGTCGGCCGGCTGTCCGAGTCCGTGGCTGCATACCAAGGGCGCTATATCCAGACGGGAAAGGTCAACGGCAGATGCCGTTGAGGGGTTCACGATCAGCGGGTGGAGGTCCGCTGCCGAGATCCTTCCGTCCTGCCGGACGAGCAGGTGCAGGATATCCGACCGGAAGACGTGAAGGTGCCGCTGGAACAGGTGGTTGCGGATGTCTGTGGCCAGTTGGTGATAGGTGGTGTGAAAAGGACCAAAAAGAAACGGTTCCAGCCGGCGGCCGAAAGGCAGGGTCAGGCGGCGATAGGCGGACGTGTCGGGTGCGCTAACGAGACCGGCCAGCAATGGATAGAATTCCATGGCCAGCCGTGCACTGGTCTCAGCCGTGTCATTACCTGACGATGTCACCTGGTTCAAGCGATCCGCCATGGCCTGACCCGTGGATTTCAAGCCCGGATCCGCCACCGGTTCTTCATTCATGACCAGTTGTCGATAAAGCGGAAACCATGTGCCGCCGATCCTTATTCCGGTTCTGGCCTGAAGATCGGGATCGGTGAGGGCCTCGGTGAGTCGGTGAAACAGGCCGGAATAGTGTTGGTTGACCTTACGGGCGATGCGGGCGTGTTCGCAAAGGGTAAACAGGTCCAGAGCCAGGATGGGGTGTTCGAACCCGCGCAGGAAAAGGCTCAGGTCGGATTCGGCCGCGACGGTTTCACCCCCATTCGACTGTGGGGCAAAGGCGGCGGCATCGAGGACTTTTTCCGCATCCAGGTCATAAGTGCCGAATTCGATGGCGCCCGCTTCCAGTTTGGCCAGCAGCTTGTAAAGGGCGACATTCTCCGTCCGCCGTTCCATTAGACCCATCTCGTCAGGCAGATAGATGGTCCGCCCATCGCAGTGAACCAGCGGTGCGCCCGGGTCGCTGGTTCGCTGTTCTTCCGACAGTGAGGAAAGGGGACGGATGGCCACGGCCAGTCCAGTACGGGCATGCAGGTAGCGCTCCAGCCCGGACAGGACCACCGACAGGGGAACGGCCATCTGGAGGTCGCGGCAACTGTCAAAACCGGGTCTGGATTCGAGGGAAAGGAATCGGGCCCCCAGATCCGGTTTTTTTTGATACTGCCGGATCGCCCGATCGATAAATTCGTTCAATGTCGTTTCCGATAGTAGACCCAGGCCTGAGGTCAATCCTTCAAGGTAGTTGTCGGCCAGGCGCTCATCCACCCGGATGATCCGCGCCAATCCACGGATCTGCCATAACCGGCGGGAACGGGCGAAGCCGTTCACGGCACGGGGCAGGGTGTGTGTCAGGTAAACCGTCCGGTTGTAAGAGGTTTCCAGGGCATAGGTGGTGGACAGAAGGTCGAGAAAGGCGTGGGCACTGGCCATGTCTTTTTCCTCGATCAGGATGGAGAGGGCCTCCAGCGGGGCCTTGAGGGTATAGGTACCCTTTTGCAGCATGACCCGTGTGGTTTCCCCGAACCGATCGGCGAGGTGGTCATCACCGCAGGCCAGCACCGGCACCAGGTGCCGGGCAAAGAGAGCGGCAAGGGCGGGGCCTCTGACGGCGGCCATTTTTACCAGGCGGCGGTATCGATCCAGATCGACCAAACGCCCGGCAGCCAGCATCCGGCCCATCCCATCGGCCAGGTCGCGCCCGTAGGAGACCTCCACGGCCAGGGCTTCAATCACCTCATCCACAATCCGGTTGAGGCGGTGGACGAACCGTGCGTGATCAGAACCATTCAGATGGCCGAGCATCCGGTGGGCGGCCTTCGGATCGGCGATGGCCAGATGGTCCATCAGGTCCCGGACCGTCCGATCGGTGGCGGTGGGTATGGTCGGATCCATATTACAACAGGTCGTCTATGAGGTCGTTGAGGGTTTCCTGCAGCCGGTCGTCATCGGTGAGCGGCTGGCACAGAGCAGCGGTGCAGGCGCTTTTAAAGGCGATACCCATTCGAATCAGGCTGGCGGCATAAATCAGCAGTCGGGTGGACGCCCCTTCGGTGAGGCCGTATTCCTTGATATTGCGGATCTTGCCGGCCAGGGTCACCAATCGTTGTGCCGTCAGGTTGTCCACATTCCCTTCGACGGCCACAATTCGGGATTCGTCGTCCGGGTCCGGGTAGTCGAAGGCGAGGGCCACGAAGCGCTGGCGGGTGCTTTGCTTCATGTCTTTAAGCACCGACTGGTAACCCGGGTTGTAGGAGATCACCATCAGAAAGTCAGGATGCGCCTGGACCACCTCCCCTTTTTTATCGATCGAGAGGGTCCGGCGGTTGTCCGTCAACGGGTGGATGACCACGGTGGTATCTTTACGGGCCTCGACCACCTCGTCCAGATAGCAGATGGCGCCCATGCGCACGGCCCGGGTCAGGGGGCCGTCCACCCAGACGGTTTCATCGTTTTTCAGCAGATAGCGGCCGATGAGGTCCGAGGCAAACAGGTCTTCGTGGCAGGCCACGGTGATCAAGGGGCGCTTGAGCCGGAAGGCCATGTGCTCTACGAAACGGGTTTTTCCACATCCGGTCGGACCCTTGAGCATGACTGGCAGGTGGGCCGATGCCGCGGCTTCGAACATGCGGATCTCGTCGCCGGTGTCCAGGTAAAATGGTTCGGTGTCGATGGTAAACGGGTTTTTCGAAGCGTGATTTTTCGGCATCAGGTTATCCAGCCCAGTTTCGTGTTCGCCGACACCATGGATGCCGGCCTATCGCTTCCGCGGAAGCAACGCGTCGGGAATCATCAATTGACATCACCGGCAGAGCGTATATATTGGCTCAGCCTCTAACTGCCGGAAACTTCACCGACAATAAGGAAAGTAATATATCTTCGATGAACGATAAACTCAACAGCGAGATGCTCCACCATCTGAATCATGAGGGCAAACGGATTGTCCTTGTCGGCACCGCCCATGTGTCAAAAGATAGCGTGGATCTGGTCGAAGCAATTATCAAAGACGTCAAACCCGATACGGTTTGTGTGGAGCTTTGCGAGAGCCGCGCCCAGTCCATTCGCCAAAAGGACCACTGGCAGGAGATGGACATCATCAAGGTGATCAAAGAAAAAAAGGCCTTTCTCCTGCTTTCCAACCTGATGCTGGCATCCTTTCAAAAACGGATTGCCAACCGGTTGGAGGTGGCTCCCGGCCAGGAGATGATCCAGGCCATGGATTCGGCCGACGCCGCGGGCGCCGCTGTTCATCTGGCGGATCGGGATATCCGCACCACCTTGTCGCGGACCTGGCGAAGCATGGGGCTGTGGAGCAAGGTCAAGTTGCTCTTCCAGCTGGTTCTGTCCTTAGGAGAGGTTGACGAGATCAGCGAGGCGGATGTGGAAAAGATGAAGCAGCAGGACATGCTGGCCTCTATTCTGGACGAGGTGGGCAAATCCATGCCCCAGGTGCGTACTTGCCTCATCGACGAACGGGATCGCTACTTGACGGAAAAGATCCGCACGGCACCCGGGCAGACCATTGTCGCCGTGGTGGGTGCCGGCCACGTGCCCGGCATCAAGCAGTATTGGGATCAGCCCGTCGACATCCACGCCCTGGAATCCCTGCCTGCCAAGAGCCCCCTGTCCGGATTCTTTAAATGGTTCATTCCTTTTTTCATCTGCACCCTGATCATCTATGGCTTTTTTCGTGGTGGTGCCGGTGCCGGCGCCGATATGGTCACCTGGTGGATTCTAGCCAACGGTATTCTGGCCGGCCTTGGCGCTTTGATCGCCCTGGGACACCCGCTGACGATCCTCTCGTCCATCCTGGCAGCGCCATTGACCTCCCTTAACCCCATGATTGCCGCCGGGTGGGTGTCCGGCCTGGTAGAGGCCTTCTCCCGCAAGCCCAAGGTTAAGGATTTTGAAAGCCTGCCCCTGGATATCCTCTCAGTCAAAGGCTTCTGGCGCAATAAGGTGACCCGCATTTTGCTGGTGGTGGTGTTTACCAATCTGGGCAGCGCCGCCGGCACCTTCGTGGCCATCCCCATGATGATGAAATACCTATAGCGAATTGGGGAATTGAGGGATACTGGGATTGAGGGATTGACGGTTTGCTGTCGATTCTTAATTAAGATCGGTTGTTGTCCTTAATCCCCCAATTCCTTAATTCCTCAATCCCCAATTCACAATTCCTCAATCCCACTAAGCGGGTTGAGCAATTTTAACCATGGTGCGCTGGAAGACCCGGCCGTCGTCGAGGCGGTGGGTCATGTTCACGGTTTTCAGCAGTCCCCGGGCAAAATTCTGGATGCATTGGGGATAGAGCTGCCACTCTTGCTCTAAGCCCTTGCGCTTGACGTCGTCCAGGGTGTCGGTTTCCAGGATGGGAAAGGCCCGCTGGCCGATGATGGGTCCCGAATCCTCCCCGTAATCAATAAAATGCACTGTGCACCCGCCAACCTTGCACCCATAGCGGAACGTGTCTCCGTAGCCGTCAACACCGGGAAATGAAGGTAAAATAGCTGGATGAATATTCATGATTCGCGGATTGCCCGGATCGGTGTTGAAGCGGTCGATAAAATAGGGGGTCAGGTTGCGCATGAAGCCGGCCAGCACGAGCAGGTCTACTGGTCCGTGGGCCTTCACTTCGGACAGCAGGCGACTCTCGGCAGCCGCCCGGGTGCAAAGAAATGACCGGATACGGTCCTCGGGCGCATCGGGGGGAAACAGGTGCTGTTTGGCGCATATCTCTGAGAAGTCAAAATCGTCAGGCAGCGCAACGTTCGCCGGATTCTGCCGGTAGGCTTGAATGAACGGCCCATATTCCACCACGAAACTGGCGATGTTGTGGTTGCGTGCCCGCTCCAGGCCTTTCACTCCGGATTGGTCCGAAGCTACAAAGGCCATCTCCCCATCGATCCTGCCGTCTTCACAGGCGTCGATAATCGCCTGAAGGTTGGTCCCGCCACCTGAAATCAGTGAACCGATGCGAATTTTTTCACCCATTGGCATCCCCTTTTCTTGTTGAGGTGTTTTTCTGGACTTTTGCGCCTTAAAAAAAGAGGTAGCAGAGATGGCCGGCTCATGTCAATTTCCATATGGCATTGCAATTGATGAACGGTTGACAATCAAGGGCCGTATCATTATCTTGATTAGAATTTTTAGCTTTCCAAACCATCATTGAAAGGATATCTCATCATGGCAGAAGGTATTATGGAAATAGAAGACAGCAGCTTTGATGCAGAGGTAATGAAAAGCGATAAACCCGCTGTCGTTGATTTCTGGGCTCCCTGGTGCGGCCCATGCAAGGCCATCGGTCCCATTCTGGATGAATTGGCCAAGGCCTATGGCGACAAGGTCAAATTTACCAAGTGCAATGTAGACGACAATCCGGTAACACCGGGAAAATTCGGCATCAAGGCGATTCCTACCCTGATATTCTTCAAGAATGGTGAAGTGTCAGACCAGATCACCGGTATGGTGGCCAAATCCAAGCTGGAAGAGGCCCTTAAAAACGTTTTGTCATGATGTGACATCGTCTCCTTTTCCGCCCTTCTTTATAAGTAGGTGATTAGCCGGCGGTGCCCCGAAAGGGAACGCCGCCGGTGTCGGTTATGCCAACGGGAACCATCGCGTTTCCATATGCTACGGGGTGTCGCTGATCATGAAACGGTTACTGCTTGCCTGTGTTGGTGGCTTGCTGATTGTTACCGGGTGCGCGTGGTTTGAATCCAAGGAGGAAAAGTCCGCCCAAGAACTGGTTCAAGACGGTGTCGATTATTATGAGGCCGGCAAATACAAAAAAGCCGTCGAATCTTTTGAGAAACTGCGTGACTGGTATCCGTTTTCCCGCTATGCCATTCTTGCTGAGCTTAAGATTGCCGATGCTTATTTCAATCTGGAATCCTATGCCGACGCCATCTTTGCCTACGAAGAGTTCGAGCAACTCCACCCTCGTAACGAGGCCATCCCTTATGTGATTTATCGCATCGGCCGTTCTTATTTCAACCAGATCGACACGATCGACAGGGATCAGTCCAATGCCGCCGAGGCCTTGGAAACCTACCAGCGACTGGTTCAGCAATATCCGGAGGATGCCTATGCCGGCATGGCCCGGAGTGATATGGTGGCCTGCTACCAGAGCCTCTCCGGACATGAGTTCTACGTGGGGTTGTTTTACTACAAGAATAAGAATTACAAGGCGGCCAGGGTCCGGTTTGCGACTGTGGTTGAGAAATACCCGGATGTGGGTCACCATTATGAGGCCCTCACCTATCTGGCCAACTGTGAATCCTGGATCCAATCCGAATTGCAGCCACCCAAAGTGCCTTCGACGCCATGATTCTCGTCAGCGCCTGTCTTTCAGCAAACCTTGCCGATACAAAAATGCTTTACATCCCTTTTGTTTTAATGTAACAAAACCAAGTTTGAAAAGCAGCCGGCGCCGAATGGCCCGTGATTTGATCAAAGCCAAGCAAGGGAGACTATCAGTCATGTCAAAAATGTGCGAAATATGTGGCAAGAAACCCATGGTGGGAAGCAACATCAGCCACGCCCATAACATCACCAAACGACGGTTCAATCCCAATCTGCAGAGCGTTCGAGCGCTTCACAAGGGGCAGGTGAAAAAGATGATTGTCTGTGCCCAATGCATCAAGTCGGGCAATGTGGTCAAGGCCGCCTAGCCCAACCGTTTGACTTCCAGTACCTGCTTGACATGCTTTAGCGACTCCACCACACGGGTCAGATGTTCCGTGCCCTGGACCGACAGCGTAAAATAGCTGTCCACCGTCTGGTTGTCCTGGGTTTCCGTATTGGCACTCAAAATATTGGCGCCGCTCTTGCTGATATTGGCCGCCACATCCGCCAGCAAACCTACCCGGTCCAGGGAACGAACGACTATTTTGACCGGGTAGGATTCGGTCATATCCTGGTTCCATTCCACCTCGATCTGGCGTTCCGGATTCAATTTCAAGGCATTGACACATGTGGTGCGGTGAACGGTTACGCCGTATCCCCGAGTGATGTAGCCGGTGATCGGGTCGCCGGGAACCGGCTGGCAGCATTTGCCAAAGCGAACCAGGATGTCGTCCACCCCCTTGACCACCACCCCACCTTTTTCTTTTTTTTTCCTGTCTTTGGCGACGATTTTGTTGAAGAAGGACTCGGTGTCATCCACTGCTTCCTTGGGTGTGATCTTCCGGATGATCTGCAGCGGCGTGATCTTGCCATAACCCACGCTGGCAACCAGATCTTCGGTTTGCTTAAACCCGAAGCTCTCCACCACCTTTTGCATCTCTTCGGTTTTGATCATGACATTGAAGTTCAGTCGATACTTGCGGAAGGCCTTTTCGCACATCTCCCGGCCCAAAGAAATGCTGCGTTCCTTTTCCTGGGTCTTGATCCATTGCCGGATGCGGGATCGTGCTTTGACCGTTTTGACAAAATTGAGCCAGTCCTTTGACGGATGGTGCCCCTTGCTGGTGATCACCTCAACAATTTCACCGGTTTGAAGCTCGTATTTCAGGGGGACCATACGGCCGTTAACCTTGGCGCCGACACACTGTGCGCCCACCTCCGTGTGGATTAGGTAGGCAAAATCCACCGGTGTGGCTCCCTTTGGCAGTGACTTGATTTGCCCTTGGGGGGTAAATACATAGACTTCATCGGGAAAAAGATCGATGCGCACATTCTCAAGAAATTCATTGGGGTCCCTGAACGCCTCCTGATTTTCCACCAGATTCTGCACCCAGGCAAAGGTTTTTGAGGCATTCTCGTCGATGACCTTGCCCTCCTTGTAACTCCAGTGAGCGGCGATGCCGGATTTGGCCACCCGGTCCATCTCATGGGTGCGGATCTGGACCTCGATGCGTTCACCAAAGGGGCCGATGACAGTGGTGTGCAGGCTCTGGTACATGTTCGGCTTGGGCATGCCGATGTAGTCCTTGAACTTCTTGGCGATGGGACGCCACAGGCTGTGCATGAGCCCTAAGGCCTCGTAGCATTGGGGAATGGTATTAAGGATGATCCGGAAGGCAATGATGTCGTAAACTTCTTCAAAGGGTAGGTTCTGGTTGCGCATTTTCTGGTGAATGCTGTAAAAATGCTTGTAGCGTCCGTTGACCTCGGCGTTCAGACCGTTCTCGTCCAGCTTTTTCTGAATGTAACGCTTGACGGTTTCCACATAGTTTTCCCGATCCTCTTTGTCCTTGTCCACCCGGCGCTGAATATCTTCGTAGGCCTCGGGATTCAGAAATTGAAAGGATCGGTTTTCCAGTTCGTTCTTGATCCAATAGATGCCCAGCCGGGATGCGATGGGCGCATAAATGTCCAGGGTTTCCCTGGCGATCTTCTTCTTTTTGGCGGGGCTTTTGTGATATTGAAGGGTCCGCATGTTATGGAGACGATCGGCCAGCTTGATGAGGATGACCCGGATGTCATCGGCCATGGCCAGCAGCATCTTACGAATACTCTCCGCCTCCCTGGCCTGGGCGCTGTTGAAGGGCAGCTTGCTCAG
>JAQYWF010000317.1 GCA_030145105.1 Desulfosarcina sp. | reverse complement strand
GTGGTCTCATCCAACCAGAATGCGACCGGCATGGCCCTGAAAGCCATTCAAACCCTGGTGAAAAGGTAGGAGGTAACCCATGGATAAAAAGTATGGTGTATATATCTGCGAAGGTTGTGGCATCGGGGAATCCCTCGATGTGAAGGCCCTGTGCGGGGTTCCGGAAGAAGAGGGTGTGCCCGTCAAAACCCATCCTTTCCTTTGCGGCAAGGACGGGGTTGAATTGCTGAAAAAAGATATTGCCGACGGCTCCAACACCCTGGTCATTGCGGCCAGCTCCCGCCGGGTAAACTTTGACATCTTCCGCTTCGACGGCTGCATCGTCGACCGGGTCAACTTGAGGGAAGGGGTGGTCTGGTCGCACCCGCGCGGTGAGTTCCCGGCGCTGACCGAGGAAGAGAAGGAAGACGAGGACAAATTCGACCGCGTCCAGATGATGGCCGAAGACTACATCAAGATGGGCATGATCCGCGTAGAAAAGATCACCCTGCCCGAGCCCTACGAGGTGGAAAACCTGTCCAGAAAGATTTTGGTCCTGGGCGGCGGCATTACCGGTATGTCCGCAGCGATTGATGCAGCCAAGACCGGATACGATGTCACCATCGTCGAGAAAACCACAGCCCTGGGCGGATATGCCGCGAAGGTGAGGAAACAGACCCCGGTTTCAGCACCCTACGATGCATTGATTTCCCCGGTGGTGGAGGGCAAAATCAAGGAAGTGGAAGCCCTTGCCAACATCACCGTGAAAACTGAGACCGAGGTTGCCCGGATTGCCGGTCAGCCCGGTGAATTCAACGTCACCCTCAAAAAGCCTGGCGAGAAGATCCCCTTCGATGTGCCTTTTCCGCTTCCCGACGAGATGAAAGTGGATGAAAACGGCAAGGATTTGGATGTCGAAAAGCAGCATGAAGCATACCTGGCCTACAACGAAGGCAAAGAAGACATCCTGCAACTGGATCCGGACGGTGAGCTGTTCGGCGCTGTGATCCTGGCTGCCGGTTGGCGACCGGACGACCTCGAGGATGGCGATTACGCACACTTGGGCTACGGTGCACTGCCCGACGTGATCACCAACCATCAGTTCGAAGAGATTGCCAAGGCCGGCAAGATCGTGCGTCCCTCAGACGGTAAGCCCGCCAAATCCGTGGTTTTCGTGCAGAGCCCGGGAAAGGACGAATCCGACGGCGACTTTGCCTATGCCGGCGCGGTGACCAGCATGGTTTCGCTGAAACAGGCCAAGTATGTCCGCGAGGACTACGACGACGGCAAAGCCTTCATTTTCTATCAGCACATGCGCACCCCCGGTTTTTCAGAGTTGTTTTACAAGGGACTGCAGCAGGATCCCGGCATCTTCATGACCAAGGGTGCCGTGATGGGCGTGGCCAAGAACGGCGAGGGCATGATCGTGGATGCCGAGAATACCCTGCTGGGCGAGAAGCTCCAAGTCAAGGCGGACCTGGTGGTCCTGGGCACCGGTATGGTTCCCGTAACCAAGGACGACCCGGTGATCAACCTGGCTTACCGCCAGGGTCCGGGTTTCCGCGATATCGACCTGTTCAACAGCTATGTGGATTCGAATTTTATCTGCTTTCCTTATGAAACCCAGCGCACCGGTATCTATGCCGCTGGTGCGATCCGTCGCTCAATGACCATGGAAGAGGCCATGGAAGATGCCACCGGTGCGGCGCTAAAGGCCATCCAGTGCCTGGAGTCAGTCAACCGCGGTGTCAGTGTGCATCCTCGCTCTGGCGACATGACCTTTCCGGACTTTTTCTTCCAGCGCTGCACCCAGTGCAAGCGTTGCACGGAAGAGTGCCCCTTCGGGGCCCTTGACGACGATGAAAAGGGTACGCCCAAGCCCAATCCCACGCGCTGCCGCCGCTGCGGCACCTGCATGGGGGCTTGCCCCGAGCGTATCATCGGCTTTGCCGACTACAACATCGACAGCGTCGGCTCCATGGTCAAGGCCGTGGACGTGCCGTCCGAAGACGACTACACCGAGCCGCCCTACCGCATCCTGGGCCTGGTCTGTGAAAACGACGCCTACCCGGCATTGGACATGGCCGGTCTCAACCGGCTATCCTACTCGGCGGACGTTCGTCTGATTCCGATTCGTTGCCTGGGTTCCATGAACGTGATCTGGATCAAGGATGCCCTGTCCAAGGGCATGGACGGTGTCTTCCTGCTGGGCTGCAAGCACGGCGACGACTACCAGTGCCACTTTGTCAAAGGCTCCGAGCTGGCCGAGGTCCGCATGAAAAAGATCGGTGAGGCCCTGGCCAGCCTGGCTCTGGAAAACGAGCGGGTTGCCCAGTTTGAAGTGGCCATCGATGACTACGACAAGGTTCCGCAGATCATCAACGATTTCGTTGAATCCATCGAGGCACTGGGCCCCAACCCGTTCAAGGGCTTCTAATTGTGATACGATGGAGAGGCGGTGATCACCGCCTCTCCCACCCATTTTTTGCCAAGTGAGGAGGTTACCAATGGCAGATTCATATTTGGTCGATCCCGATGTGGGATTTATCAACGAAGTGAGCAGATTGGGCGGTGCCGACGTCAAAAAGTGTTACCAGTGCGCCACCTGCGCTGTGGCCTGCCCCATCTCTCCGGACACCAAACCGTTTCCCAGAAAGGAGATGATTGCCACATCATGGGGCTTGAAAGACCGGTTGATCGGCAACGGTGACGTCTGGCTGTGCCACAACTGCGGCGATTGCTCCACCCTGTGCCCCCGCGGCGCTCAGCCCGGCGACGTACTGGCGGCGGTGCGTGCCGCTACGATCATCGAGTATGCCACACCCAAAACGTTGGCCAAAATGGTCAGCGATCCCAAGAAGCTGCCCATCCTGCTGGCCATCCCGGCCATGATTTTCCTGGTGGTGGGATTGCTGCTCAAGATGGTGGGTGTGGACTGGTTCAATTTCAATCCCACCGGCGATCACCTGTGGCAGGCTGACTACATCGGCAACTACCTGGTGGACATCATCATGATCCCAACCTTTTTTGGTGCCGCGGCTGTTTTTGCCCTGGGGCTGAAACGCTTTTTGACCGACATGCACACCAATGCCGTTAAGGAAGGCAAGACCGACAAAGCCAAGATCGATCCTGCCGGATTCATCCAGGCATTGATCCGGACCGTGCCCACGATCCTGAAGCACCAGAAATTCAATGAATGCACCGAAAACCGGGAACGGTCGACGGCCCACATGATGGTGCTCTTCAGCTTTATCGGCCTGTTCATCGTGACCAACTGCTTTTTTGCCGCCGAGTGGCTCTTCCACATCGAGGGTCCCTACAGCCAGATCAACCCGGTCAAGTGGCTGGGCAATATCAGCGGCATTGCCCTGGTGATCGGCGGCATCCTGCTGTTGAAAACCCGCCTGGCCAAAAAAGACCAGATCTCCAGCTATTGGGATTGGTATCTGGTGGGCCTGGTGTTGGCCCTGGGCGCAACGGGCATGCTGACCCAGATGCTACGCCTTGGAGGGATGTATGATCTGTCGGCCTTCATCTATTTTCTGCACCTGATCTTCATATGGAGCCTTTTCGCCTATACGCCGTTTTCCAAACTGGCCCACATTGTATACCGAACGGTGGCCATGACTTACAACGAGTATAGCGGACGAAAATAGCCAGTTTTATTCAGTGGGTTGTTAATATCAAAAAGGGGGAGCGCCATGCTCCCCTTTTTTGATATCTGGTCAGTGGTCCTACCGTCGACGCCATTCATAGAGGGCGATGGCGGTGGCCACCGCCGCGTTCAGCGATTCCACGCTGGGCGCCATGGGGATGGCCACGGTATCCGCCTGCCAACGTGAAGGCAATCCGGGGCCTTCCATGCCGGTAAGCAGGCAGAAGGATTGGGGAAACCGGGTTTGGGCCAGTGGTTGGCCTGATGCGGCGAGAGCGATCACTGGAAGGTCCTGTGGAATCTCGGACAAGCAAGGGCCTTGAAACAGCCTGGCGGAAAGGACGGTCCCGGCCGAGGCGCGGATCGCCTTGGGATGGAAGGGATTGGCGCTTTCGGCGAGCAGAATGATTCGATCCACGTCGAATGCCACGGCAGAGCGAATGACGGCACCCACATTTTCCGGGTCTTGAAACGGAACCAACAGGCTGCATCCGGAGAGCAGGTGCGTTTCCGGCCGCCAGGGGGCGGGCGCGGGATAATCGAAAAGAACGATGGGATGTTTGGTCCCGAAGATGTCCAACGATTGAAACAGTTCCGGTGCCAGTTGGATCCAGTTCAGAAGACCGGAAGCATTCGATGGCGGCAGCTGGCGATTGCCGCTGCTGATCCAGGCCAGACATTGCTTCGGGGCCTGTTTGATTGCCTCGGTCGCCAGCCGAGTCCCGCATACCAGGGTTTGTCCCTGCTTCTTGACCCCGCGTCCGCCCAGGAGTTTTTTCAGATCCTTGAAAATCGCGTTGCTCTCGCTTTCGATGACCCGTATGCGATGCTTTTGCATCATTAGCCCGGCGCTCCCGGCAGAGATCGGCTTGACCGTTCGCCGAAAGACCACGAGCCGTCGTTGATGCGGGGTATGAGGTATCCGGTAGGGGATGTCGTCGGCCAGTTCATAGACCGACGCAAAGGTTTTCGAAGCCTTTTCTATCTCTTCGTCGCACCGCGGCCCTTTCATAAAGATGACCATGCCGTCCTGCATGAGGCAGCCGGCAATGCGTGCCAAGGTCTCGGCGATGGGTTCGACGGCCCGGGTGATCACACCGGCCACCGGTCGGTTGTAGTCTGGGGCAATTCCCCGGGCCACCACATCGAGACCGGGAAGGCCTACCCCTGCGGCGGCTTTTTTTAAAAAATAGGTGCGATTCTGCCGGCTCTCGGCCAGCAGGATATGAAGGTCCGGCCGAAAAATTTTAAGGGGGATTCCCGGCATGCCGGGACCGGTGCCCAGATCCAGCAAGGGTGACGGCAGCGGTGCGTGAATGGCCGGCAGGATCGAATCCGCGTAGAGTTTGAGCACCATGTTTTCAAAATTGCGGATCCGGGTGAGGTTCAGTTCCGCATCGTGTTGCCGCAGCAGCTGGTGGTAGGCCCACAACTGGTTGAGCTGAAAGGGTGAGAGATTGATGCCGCAGCCTTTCAGCAGGGCATCCATCTGCGCCGGTCCGGGGAGCTGTTTTCGACCCTGACCCCCTGCGGTCTGAGAAGGCCTTGTGCCTGTTGACTTCACATGTTACTCCTGAATAGGCTTTAAGAAAAGGTTTCTTGACTGCGTTATCGGTCGTCGCAGTATGTACAATACAGCTTCCTTCCTTTAGCCTTGCCAAAAACCTTTTCTTAAAGCCTATTGCAATAGCTGGATGGCTCGTGGATCGTTCAAATCAATAACAGACCTGCCCTTGTTATCGTATCATCTTCTAAGAACCGGACAAAGTTATGAATCCCACCCCTTGTGAGACCCAACCACTTTGCTTTTTTGATCCCAGTTGGCCGGTCATCTACGAGGATAACCATCTGCTGGCGGTTTATAAACCATCGGGACTGCTGGTGCAAGGGGATCGTACCGGCGACGTGTGCCTGCAGGAATTGGGCAAACGATGGCTAAAGGCGCGTTACCACAAGCCGGGCAACGTGTTTCTGGCCATGGTTCACCGGTTGGACAGGCCGGTGGCCGGAGTGGTCCTGTTTGCCCGGACCTCCAAAGCAGCCGGTCGTCTCTCCAGGCAGTTCCGGGAACGGTCGGTCGATAAGCACTACCTGGCCGTGGTCGGCGGATCGGTTTCCGGGCACGCTGACCACCTGATCGATCACATCGAACGCCGGGATCGCCTGAGTCGTGTGGTCCCGACACCCACGGATTTTAGCCAGGAGGCTCGAATGCGCTACACCGTCCTCGGCAGGGATTCCGGAAAAAGCCTGTTGAAGGTTTCCCTGGAAACTGGCCGGCGTCACCAGATCCGCATTCAGCTGGCCCACATGGGGCACCCGATCCTGGGAGACCTTCGCTATGGTGCCGAGACGCCGCTCCCCGAACGGCAGATTGCCCTGCTGGCCCACCAGTTGACGGTGGAACACCCCACGCGGGGTGACCGTTTGCTGCTCTCCAGTCC
>JAQYWF010000318.1 GCA_030145105.1 Desulfosarcina sp. | reverse complement strand
GCGATGCCGGGCGGAGGGACTTTAAATTTAGATTGCCGCCATGATATAGATCGGGACAGGGTAATTGTCATCGTGAAAGACTCGGGCCGGGGGATTCCCAATGAAGATCTTGCGCACATCTTTGAACCGTTTTACACCACCAAAAAAGAAGGTTATGGGGTGGGCCTTGGTCTTTCTACGGTCTACGGAATCATAGAGCAACATAAGGGCAACATTACGGTTGAAAGCCGGTCCGGAGAGGGGGCTGCCTTTATAATTGAGCTGCCCTGTTTCGCCATGTAATTGGTAGGTGTTTCTGATTTCCGCAAGGCCATCAAGAATTATGGAAGCTAATATTGTACAACCCGGCCACAATATCTCCTGCGAACAGTGGCTCTACATCCTGGATGAATTAAATATTGGTGCCTTCACGGTCGATGTGCAACGGCATGTATCCGCCATGAATCTCAGCGCCCAGGCATTGATTGGGCAGAGGGATATCGAAGCCACCGGCAAGGATTGCCGCGAGGTCTTTGTGGGGGTTCCGTGTCTGGCGCATTGTCCCTTCAAAGCTCCTGGCGACATGATTACAGATGAGCCCATAATCAAGATTCAGGACGAAAATCAAAGCACCCATCTCGTGACACGGATGGCCGCTCCTGTTTTCGGAGCCGACCATCAAATCGTTGGATGTATGACCATCCTGCAGGATCACTCCCCCATCGCCGACCTCATCGATCGAATTCATTATGAGGAACGCAGTCTGAAGATAATCCTGGATAATTTGGATGTCGGGATTTTCACGGTCGATAAGGGGGGGTGCGTAACCTTTTTTAACACCGCGGCTGAGAAGGTCTCCGGTTTTAACCGACGCGAAATTTTAGGTGAACCCTGTGCAACAATTTTTGGAGGGGAAAAAGCCCAGGAAGTTTGTTCAATGCATGATACGATCGTCAATGGCCAACCCCGCAGCAGTCGACAGGGCAAAATGATGACGCGGGACGGAGGGTCCATCCCCATTCGGGCCAACTACATAGCGCTGCGAAATGAAAAAGGCACCATTGTTGGCGGGCTGACGACCTTTCACGATCTCACCCTGGTGCAGCAGCTGAAGCAGGCCATGCGGGACCGCTACACCTTCCATGACATGATCGGCAGAAGCCCGGCCATGCAGAAAATTTTAGATATGATCAATGTGGTGGCCACCACGGATGCCACCATTTTGATTGAAGGTGCGACCGGAACGGGAAAGGACCTGCTGGCAAAAGTGATCCATTCCGCCAGCCGCAGATCAGATCAACCTTTTGTTAAAGTGAACTGTGCCGCGATTCCGGATAATTTACTCGAATCAGAAATGTTTGGCTACGTGAAAGGCGCGTTTACCGGTGCCGAAAGAGATAAAACCGGGCGTTTTCAGGAGGCTGATGGCGGAACCATTTTCTTAGATGAAATCGGGGATCTGCCGCTTGCCTTGCAAGCCAAACTTCTGCGAGTCCTGGAAGATAAGGAATTTTATCGATTGGGAAGTCGACATACGGTCAAGGTCAACGTCCGTATTATCTCCGCTTCGAATCGCAATTTAGAGAACCTCGTTGCCAAACGGCTTTTCAGAGAAGATCTTTATTACCGCTTGAACCTATTTCAGATTGAACTTCCCGAGCTCAAAGACCGCAAGGTGGACCTTCCAATACTTATCGGGCATATTTTGAGACGTCAGAGCGCTGCCAATGGCAGCCAGCTGTCCGAAGTCTCCGAAAAAGTGATGGAGATTTTGCTCAACTATCACTATCCGGGCAATGTCAGAGAACTTGAAAATATTCTCGAACATGCATTGATTATTTGTCAGGAAGAGACTATCCAGCCGCGACACCTGCCTGAATACCTGCAGGACCGTCGCACCACCCGCAAATCTCCTGCAAGAAGAAACTTTAGACGGTTACCAGTCTCAGATGACGAGGAACGCGATAAAATTATTTCTGTGCTGCAACAATACAGGGGCCATCGCGCTGAGACGGCCAGGGCTTTAGGCATGGACCGCACCACCCTATGGCGTAAGATCAAAAATTATGGAATCATTCCATGATCTGAAGGTTCTGGAGTAGTTGCATAGATTGTTGCAACATTGTTGTGCAACATAATCGACTTTTCCCCTGCGATTTATATTCTAACCTACCTTAATTTAAACATAATTTTCTAGAATCGGCTTCGCAGTGTTGCATTATTCTGCAACATCATGATCTCTTCCCTAGGATCGAATATTTTCCATTTTATTTCTAACCTATTGTAATCATTTTGTAATTTCGAAGCACCCCCCCTTCTGGCACACTCTATGCTCTATATCCAGGCAATCGGATAAGATGCTGTTAATTTTATCTTCAATCCCTCGTACCAATTTAGAGGTCTCCTTGGCTCCAAAGTTTCAAAGAAAAAAAATACTCATCGTTGATGATGAATTGGATATGCGGATTTTCCTGTGCAATTTGCTGGGTAACTGTGGTTACGAACCCATCGATGCCGGTGATAAAGACGAGGGGCTGCAAAAAGCATTGAGCGAAAAGCCTGCCTTGATCATCCTCGATGTAACGATGCCCAAAGAAACCGGCATCCAAATGTATCGAGAGCTCAAAGAGCATGAAGACCTCAAGAATGTTCCGGTGATTATGGTGTCAACCATCGATAAAAAAACCTTTTCATTCTACCAGAAATTTCATGGCACGCCTCGGCAAAAAGGTGTCCCTGATCCTGGTGCCTATTTAGAGAAACCTTTGGAGGCCGAGGAACTCATCAACCTGGTCCGCACATTGACGGAAGCCGATGAGTGCCCCCTGGCCGAGGATGAATAGTGTCGTGTCCCACAAATATATTCAAAAGAAGTAAGAACTATTTATCAATCCGAATCAAAGGGGAGTGGTCTTAAATGATGAGTACCCGCGTTGATCCCGAACTGTATCGCGAGCTGGCCAAATACGGTGCCATCGATATGGAAATCTGCATGCAGTGTGGCGCCTGCAGTGCCTCGTGTCCACTGTCCAGCGGAACGAATCCGTTTCCACGCAAGATATATCGCTATATTCAGCTGGGGTTGAAGGACAAATTGCTCAAGTCGACCGAACCCTGGCTTTGCTACTACTGCGGTGACTGCAATAAGGACTGTCCGCGGGGGGCCGAGCCGGCCGAGACGATGATGGCAACCCGCCGCTGGCTGACCGCTCAGTACGACTGGACCGGGCTCGCCCGGCGGTTTTATCTCTCCGAGGCCTGGGAAATCGGTGCCCTAATTGCGGTGGCCCTTGGCATCATTGTGCTCTTCGGTCTGTTCCATGGGCCGGTGGTCACCGATCGTGTTTCCGTGAATTCCTTCGCTCCGGTTATCTGGATTGAAATCGGCGATTTGGTAATGGCTGCCATCCTGTCGGCTTTCCTGCTCTCAAACGCATTCAGGATGTATCGCTTTATCATGTGCGACACCAAGGTGCCGCTCTGGCTTTATATTAAAGAAGCCAAGGCCTTTGGCCTTAACTTTTTAACCCAGCAGCGCTGGCGGCAATGCGGGGAGGACCGCAGTCGCTGGCTGAAGCACTTCATCCTGGTTAGCGGCTATCTGACCATGATGATGCTGATCATTGTTTTTATCCGCTGGTTCCAGGTCGACGACAGCAGCTGGCATTTCACGAGTATTTTCGGCTATTACGCCACCGGTGTCCTGCTCGCCATTACGGTGGAAATGTTCCGCAGCCGGCTTAAGAAAGAGGAATCCCTCCACCGCTACTCCGAGTTTTCCGACTGGCTTTTTTTGATCCTGCTCTTCTTAACGACGCTGACCGGCATTATGATGCACGCCCTGCGCCTTGCCGGCTGGCCGATGGGGACCTATGTCATGTATGTCATCCACCTGGCCATCGCCGTGCCGATGCTGATCATAGAAGTCCCTTTTGGAAAATGGTCCCATCTTTTCTACAGACCGCTGGCCATATTTTTGGCGACCGTCAGGGAAAAAGCCTCTAAGGACTCCAGAGTCGAGGTTGCAGATGTAATGGCCGAGGTCGGTGAAACCTTTATGAGCTGCCTGCAATGCGGCACCTGCACCAGCGTATGCCCATGGAACCAGGCTATATCATACAGCCCGCGTCGGATCCTGCGGCAGCTCGCATTGGAAACCGGAACCGAGGCGTCTGTCGATCAGGCCGTCTGGAGGTGCGTCACCTGTAACTCGTGCACAGTGAACTGTCCGCGCGGCATCGAGATCATCGACGTCATCAAATCGGTACGGGGGCTCAATGTCACCGCCGGAAGAATACCCGAGCCCTTGACGGCGCCGCTTGACAGCCTGAAAGCCAACGATAATCCCTGGGATGGTGCTCGCGCCAAGCGTCTGGAATGGGCCGGGGACCTGGACCTGCCGGCGTTTACACCTGAGCACGAGTACTGCCTGTTCACCTGTTGCACAACGGCCTATGATCCAAGTAACCGCTTAGCAGGCCGGGCGCTTCCCCAATTGCTGGAATATGCAGGCATTGCCTTTGGGACCCTCGGTGCGGATGAAAGTTGCTGCGGTGACCCGGCTCACAAGCTGGGAGCGGATAAAATCTTTTTGGAGCTGGCTCTTAAAAATACCGATCTCTTTTTACGGGCCGGCGTGCAGAAGATATTGACCACTTCGCCCCATTGCCACAACGCCTTTAGAAATCATTATGACGGGCTCAAGGGTTCGGTTGCCAGTGAGCATTACACGGAGCTTCTCGACCGGCTGGTCTCGGCGGGCCGGCTAAGACCGATCCTGGAAGTGGCCGGCACGGTCACCTACCACGATCCCTGCTATCTGGGACGTCACAATGGCATCTACGAGGCGCCCCGCCGGGTTCTGCAAAGCATTCCGGGGCTTACGCTGATCGAGATGGTAAGCAATAGACAAAGCAGTTTGTGCTGCGGCGGCGGCGGTGGCGGTGCGTGGGACCTCACAGCCTCCAGTGAGCGCCTGGGTGTGCTGCGGGTCGAAGAAGCTCTGGCCACCGGCGCTGAGATGATCGCCACGGCCTGTCCCTATTGCATCCGCATGCTGAATGACGCTGTCAGGGCACTCGGTGTCGAGGATCAAATTTCCGTCCGGGACCTGTCTGAGTTGCTAATGCAGTCGGTGATGATGAAAGATGAGGCCCGGATGACGGAAAGCGTTGATTTGGGTATTGATCGGGAGGTCTGCCATGTCTGAACGAATCGGTTTTTATATCTGCCACTGCGGCATCAATATAGCATACCGGGTTCGGGTGCAGGAAGTCGCCGGGTATGTAGCGGCTTTACCGAACGTGGTCATTTCTCGTGATTACCTGTTTATGTGTTCCGATCCCGGGCAGGAATTGATCGAAAATGATATCCGGGAGCATCATCTCACCCGGGTGGTCGTGGCCTCCTGTTCCCCGCGCATGCACGAAAAAACCTTTCGGGCTGCCTGCCAGAGGGCCGGTCTCAATCCATTTCGGGCCTTTCACATGGTATCTGTGCGTGAGCAAGTTTCGTGGGTTACCGAGGATGAAGACCAAGCCACCCAAAAGGCCAAAATTCTGGCCGGCGCCGGTATCCTGCGCGTCACTCACCAAGCGGCCCTGACACCGGCCACGTTTCCGGTATGCACCAACACCCTCATCGTAGGCGGGGGTATCGCCGGCATGCAGGCCGCCCTTGATATCGCAAAGGCCGGGTTCAAAGCATACCTGGTGGAGCGACAGCCGACGGTCGGCGGACACATGCTGCAATACGACAAAACCTTTCCCACCCTTGACTGTGCGGCCTGCATCGGCACGCCCAAGATGGTCTCCGTCGGCCAGGAAGCAAACATCGAGTTGCTCTCATACAGCGAGGTGGAGGATGTCAGCGGCTTTATCGGCAATTTCAAGGTAAAAGTCCGCCGCAAGTCGCGTTGCATAAAAGATAGTTGTACCGGGTGCGGCGAGTGCGAAAAGGTTTGCCCGATCGAGTTTCCCAATGAATGGGACGTCGCCACAAAGACCCGTAAGGCCATCTACCGGCCCTTTCCCCAGGCCGTACCCATCACCTACTGTATCGACAAGTATGACCGCGCCCCCTGTG
>JAQYWF010000120.1 GCA_030145105.1 Desulfosarcina sp. | reverse complement strand
GGTTACTTCATCAATAGATGCATAGCCGGCCGGACATCAGGAGCCACCTGTAAATTATAAGGGCATGCTTGACGGCAGAGCTTCGAATTAAAAGGTAAAACAATTCAAATCCGCTGAAAAGTGGAATCATCAGGCAGAGCCTCTAACGGGGCTCTGCCTTTTTTCTGGACCTGAAAAATCGCCTCACTCGAGACGAAACCAGTTCCTTGAACCTTGTCCAATGGCTGATTAACTTGTAGCTTTTATATCGAGGCCGACGAGGCAAAGGCATTAATCGACCGGCTGATCGGCGACATGGATTGATTGATCCGGCCGGACGGCTGAAGGCCTCATCTGGCCCTCAGCTCAAAGATTCCCGGGTGGTCGCCTTCGGATGTAACCAGCAGGGACATGGCGTCCGGTGAAAAGCAGATCGCTTCTCGCTGGCGCAGCAAACGACTGTCGTGGGGCGGGGGCAGACGGATCAGGGCCGGCCGTTCCCGCACTGCTGAGGCCCAGGAATCTCCGGGCAGGCGGCTGAACAGGTACGCGTACTGGTAGGTCAGCACGACCATCTTTTGGCCGTCTGGGGAAAGATCGAGTGCCGTGGGTCGGGAGTAGAATGCACCGAAGATATGCTGCCGGTCCTGGATGGACGGCGGCGGAATCCGCTCGACGTTCCCCACCCGCCTTGCCGTCACGGACCTGCCGGCCACAGTCGCAGACAGTGAAACGGCAAACAGCAGCGGCGGCTCGTCGCGTTTGGTCAGGATGAGAACTTCTCCGGCAGCTGTATCCACGGCCACCCCTTCGGCATCCAGGTTCCCTTCCGGGTATGAAAAATCGATGCGCCAGGCCACCTCAACCGTGCCGGAATGCCGAAGCCGATCCTGGCCCGGCCCGGGCTCTTCCACCACGTAGAGCGTGTGCCGTTCATGCCGCCGGTGATTATCGCCAGTATCGGCGATGAGAATCATCGGTCGGCCCTGCCACACGAACGTGTCCAGCCCTTCCCAGTCCCGATTTTTCGCGCCGGCCACCCGCACGCGCCCCCGGTCGCTGCCGTCAAGGCCCAGGGCGTAGAGAAACGGACCGTTGCCGCTGTCATTGACGGCCCACAACAGATCGTCGGCACGCATGGACGCGTCCATGCCCGAACATTCCACGAGACCATCCGATTCGATCCGCCCCACCAGCTTCGCCTCACCGAATCCGGCTGCCGCCATCGTCGGGGCCGTATCCTGCGCAGCGGCGGGATTCGACATCGGAGCGAAGCCCAGACACAAGCTGATTGCAAAGAGCATTAAATTGATCATGACAGCCATATACCGTAAATGCCAATCTGATGTTATTTAGTGCCCATCCATAAATAGCCAATTTGCCTATTTCTGGACAGACACCAGTTACATGGCGAAGTTACTCGCCTTGCAATTGGCGGTTTCATCAGGAACTTGGTAACCAATAAGCATGGTCGACGAATGAAAGCAAACCCAGAACGGTGAACGCTGAACCTATAAACCCTTTGCAACCTGCCAGGAGATCGAGCAATCGTTACTTTTCCCGAACGACAGACCGTCCCAGGCAAATGGGTAGTTTTGACCTCTCATCATACGGTCAACCGGCTCACATTGTATAATTGGCTTGATGCTATAAATTATATTAAAAGAAAGCAAACAACCAACTAAACAACAAATGAGGTGATACCGTGGCCGAAAATAAAACTCAGGACTACTTTGACGACAATGACGAAGGACATGTGGATACCCGTGAAGCCAACTTCAAATGTGAAAACCCCGACAAAAATCTGGGGTGTGATCTGAACATCGATGTGATGGGATAGCAGAAAGGACGGTGCCCGATGATAGGTTTGACACTGACCCTCATAACGCTTGCTTACTTCATCAATAGATGCATAGCCGGCCGGACATCAGGAGCCACCTGTAAATTATAAGGGCATGCTTGACGGCAGAGCTTCGAATTAAAAGGTAAAACAATTCAAATCCGCTGAAAAGTGGAATCATCAGGCAGGGCCCCTAACGGGGCTCTGCCTTTTTTCTGGACCTGCGTCGCGGCAAAACAATGTAGACACAGGCGCCACCAAGAAAAGAAGTTTCGATGCCGAACGCGCCGCCATGTACCTCGGCACAGTATTTCATGCTTAAAAGGCCCAACCCCGTGCCGTCCGGTTTGGTCGAATAAAACGCTTCGAGAACCCGGTTGCGTTCTTCCGGCGGAATTCCAGGGCCATCATCGTTGACTTCAAGCCGGACATGTTCATCATCCCCGGAGAGCTTCACCAGGATCTGGCCACCCGCCCCGGTGGCCTCCGCCGCGTTGACGATAAGGTTCAAAAGGGCTCTGTGGAGGATTGATTCATCGACCGCGGCATGACTCTTTTCCGGCAATTCGCTCTTGATCGAACGACGTTTTACCGTTTTATGGGTCCTGGCCAGCTTGATTGCAACGGCCACTGCAAAAACCACATCCGTTTTGTGAATTTCGCTTGACAGGTGCTTTCCACTCACATCAGCCAGTCGTTTTGCATAATCGCGGATCTGATCGTTCACGCTTTGCAGGTTGTCAACATGCACCATGTCCGACGCGCTGAGTTCCTTGCTCTGGGACAATTTTTCAATGGCAAACTGGCTTACGGTCAGAATATTGTTCAGGTCGTGCGCAATGGAAGATGCGAACAATCCTGCGATGGCCTGTTTTCCCGCAGCCATAATCGCATCGCGTTGTTTTTCGCCGTCTCGCTCCCTGCGCTGCAGGCGTTGGAATAAAAAAAACAGTGCGGCAAAAATCAGTAACGCGGTAAGCAATACAAATAATGAACCCTTGTACAATTCAATATATGCAAGCTGCTCCTTGGAAATTACGCTGGACGCAGCAATGTGCGATGAAACAAAGATGTAAATGATGCTGAAAAAGAAATAGCCCCCTGCTACGAGTGCCGCCATACGGAGAGGTTTGATGGATTCCGCAATAAAGGCCCTCTCTTCGAGCAGGCGCAGCGAGCCAATTTTTATTTTTTTAGACACCTGGTCCCCTCAACTGGGTTATAGTCGACAACCGGCGTTTGAAAAAACAGTCGGAATCAAACCAGCCTGAAACGAATGTCGGGACAAAGACATTGCTCGGGGGGGAACACATTCGGTACGGATCGAAGGGGCTTCAAAAAAAAGAGACATTAACATGTTGGCGAGGTGTCCCCCCTCTTGAAGACAGAATCTAACCATCGGAAAAAAATTTACAAGCGCGGGAGGATGATGCCGTGCGCCGTCGGAAATATGCCTTTTAGGCGTGCGTCAAACTGAGCGGGGAGGACAAAAAAGAGGACATTTCAAATTTTTATGGGTCCATCAAGCTTTTTGAAGCCAACTGCAGCACCTGAACCCGACATCCGTTCAGGATTCGATATCTTTCACACCCTGATGATGCCCGCCTGCCGCATCCAAAATTTGGCGTACTTTTTGTGACAGCTCGGAGACGCTGAAGGGTTTTTGGATGAAACCGTTGCACCCCCGGTTCATTATTTTTTGTGCCTGACCATTGATTGCATATCCGCTGGCAAGCATAATCGGCATATCCGGACAGGTTTCTCGAATGCCATCGAACGTTCTGCCACCGTCCATACCCGGCATGATCATGTCGAGAATAACCAGGTCAACGCCGGCGCCTTCGCGGTGGACAACTTCTAAGGCTTCTTCCCCACTTTTTGCGGTAATGACCTGATAACCCATTTTTTTCAGCAACGCCTGGCCGACCTCGATGATCATATCCTCGTCATCGACGATCAAGATTGTCTCGGACCCATTGTATATAGGCTTTTCAGATGAAGGTTCTTTAACCACCAACTTTTCAGAAATCGGTAAGTAGAGATTAAACGTCGTTCCATATTCGGTTTTACTCTCAGCATGAATGATACCCGCATGGTTTTGGACAATGCCATAAGCCGAAGCCAATCCTAACCCCGTTCCCCGGCTTTTTTCTTTCGTCGTGAAAAATGGATCGTAAATGTGTTGAAGCGTCTTCTCATCCATTCCAACACCGGTATCCGTGACCGACACATGGGCATAGCGTCCGGGTTCCACCTGATAGGGTTTGCAGTCATTATCGCCCAACACGACATGTTTGGTTTCTAATCTCAGTGTCCCCCCATCGGGCATCGCCTGCCATGCATTGACATACAAATTCAGCAGGACCTGTTCGATCTGCCTGCGGTCGGCCTCCACCACGATATTCGTGTTATGGAATCGGGTCTCGATGATGATCTCTTTTTTGGTCCGGCCAAACATGTTGGCACTTTTAAGAACCAACTCGTTTATGTCTGTGGGCTTGACTTCGTATTTTCCGCCGCGTGCAAACCCCAGCAACTGTTTGGTAAGATGGGTCGCACTGAGAATGTAATCATCGATGGCATGCAGGTGCTCCAAAACGGGATGAGGATCTTCAAGATCCATTGAAATCAGGGAAGAACGGCCCTGAATGCCCATCAGCAGGTTGTTAAAATCATGTGCGATACCACCGGCGAGCGTACCCAGGGACTCCATCCGCTCGGCATTTTGAAGCTGGGCATAGAGCCGTTGCCGCTCGCTGATGTCCCGGATTACCCCATGGGTGCCGACGTGCCGTCTCGCTCCATCGCGAGTGGATTCTTCGTAAATCCCCATGGATTTGAGTTCGACGGTCAAATGTCTGCGAACGCTTTCGTTTTGCTGGCCATCGCCAACCGCCTTCAACCGCAGCACAATCCCTGACGCGGCACGGGCTCCCGATCGCCGCTCGTCAAAAAACCATTGGGCCTTGTCTTGATCCTCCTCCCAGACAATTGTCGTATAGTGTTTCCCGATCAAACCATCGACCGTAAACCCCAACAGGTGTTCCAATGCTTCACTTAAAAAGGTAAAATTCCCCTCGGCATCCAAGGTGTAGATAATGTCCGGGCTGTTCTGAACCAGGTAACGGTATTTCTCCTCAGACCGGTATAGTTTGTGGTTAATTTTATCCTTTTCGTGCTTCAGCGCTTTTTGATTGAGCGCATTTTCAACCGTCCTGAGAAATTCTTCGAACTCAAAGGGTTTTCTAAGGTAGTCGTAGGCCCCGCATCTCAGCGCGGCCAGTGCTGAATCGAGATTCGCATCTCCTGTAATTACGATAATGGAGGTGTCCGGATGCCGGGCTTTGATCTTCTCCATGAGTTCAGTGCCAAAGATATCCGTTAAATGGACATCCAAAACAGCCATGTCGAATGCATTCTGGTCTACCAGGGCCAAGGCATCCCGACCGCAGGTCGCCGTTGTGACTTCGTATTCCTTGGATTTAAGAAGGTACGCCAGGCTCTCACAAATTCTGATTTCGTCATCGACGACAAGGATTTTTGGTGTTCGCCACATCAATGATACCCTATTTTTGTCGATTAAAAGCACCTTGTACCGGCAATTCAATTTTAAATATGGTCCCTTGGTTCGGGATGCACGCACAGACGATCTGGCCATGGAGTGATTTAATAATGTTGTAGGCGATGGAAAGGCCTAAACCGGAATGCTCGCCTTCCTTGGAACTCACATAAGGATCAAACAATTTCTCTTTGATATCTTCTGGAATTCCGGGCCCATCATCCTTGAATTGTATCTCGACATATCCAATGGATCCCTTTTTTCCGTAAACCGGCTGGCCGCTGATCGGTGGCGGCAGATGTCGGGTCCGAATAAAAAGATTCCCACCCGCTTCCATGGCTTCACTCGCATTTTTAATGAGATTGATAAAGACCTGCTTGAGTCCTGCTTTTTCTGCGATGATCGGTGGTAGATCCTTTTCGAGATCGGTGTGCAGTTTTACATCTGCATGTTTTAACAGGGATTCCTTGGTTAGCATGACGATGTCCATCAGCAGGGCATTGATGTCGGTCTTTTCCTGTGCGGGTGCTTTTTCCGTGGAAAAATCAGTTAATTTCCTAAGGAGATCGGCAACACGGCTGATCTCTTCACTGATAATGCCGATCTCATCCAGGGCGATATCTTTGCCGGTCAGTTTTATTTCAAGTATCTTAAGATAGTTTTTGATAATGCCCAGTGGGTTGTTGACTTCGTGAACCACTCGTCTGGCCAGATCGCTGGAGGCCTCCACCCGTTTTGCCTGAATGGCTTGCAATTGAATCTGCTTCAGATGGTCGAGCCGAAGTGCCAGGGCTCCTTTATGGATAAAAAGATCCAACAGCTTCTGGTTCTCTATAAGGTGCGGCAAGTCATTTTTCTGGAGTGACAGAACCAGGACCCCCACTGCATCAGCATGTGCGATAAGTGGAAGACAATAGATCCCTTGCCCGTCGAGCAGGCGAATGATCTGTTCATCGAGAATCGTCAACGGACGTAGTCCCGCAGTTTCAAAAGAATCCAACGGTTTCTTTTCGAGAAGTGCCTTTACCAACAGGCATTGATCCAGCCCCATGGAGACGGCAAGGCCGTGGTTCTTTGTATACCGCCCCTCCCTATCTTTGGGATACCCATAAAGAACGCCTTTTTCGGCATCCAACTGGAAGTAAAGGAAACGGTTTATATCCAGCAGAATTTTCAGGCCGTCTGAGATGACGGACAGGATGTCATTCTGGTCCTTCGTCGTTAAAAAACCCTCAAGCGAGCCCATGAGCAGTGATGCATTCCTGACATCCCGGACCAGGGTATCCTGTATCCGCTGATCTTTTTCATCGATTGCTTTTTGGGTTGGTTCATCCACGTTTATATCGATGCCCAATGCATCGGCCACCTCCTTGGCCTCCTGCCCGGACGTCTCAATATAAGCGTGGCATTCGTCTGAACTCAGGCCTAAAATCTTTTGGGCCAATACGAGGCCTTGGCTCATCCCAGGTTCGGTGTCCTGGCACAAAAAATTGGCAATACAGACAATCTGCGTCATTGGAAGGGCCTGGGCAATGCGGGCCGGACTTTCATGATGGTAGCGCACGGCATCGGAAATCATGGGCTTGAAGTTCCAGCGATCTAGAAGCCATGCCGCGACCTCGCAATGGGTTGCCCCCAGGCGGGCTTCTCCATCAACCAACGGCAGCCCATCATCACGGCCATTTTCAAGCAGCGCTTCATACGCCGAATTAAAATTTACCCACAACACGACCTTGCCGATGTCATGCAAAAGGCCGGAGACAAAAGCCTCATCCGATTGATCGGCGTTCATCTCAGAAGCGATGCTTTTGGATAAAAAGGCACATCTGAGGGAGTGCCACCAGAACATTTTCAGGTTGAAGTTCCCATTCTTTTTCGGTTTGGGAAAGGCTTCATAAACGCAGGCGCAGATAGCCATGTTCTTGATTCCGCTGGTGCCGACCAGAACCACGGCCTGGTTGATTTCCTGAACTTTTTGAGACAGTCCAAAATAAGCGGAGTTGACCAGCTTCAGGATCTTGGCACTCAAGGAGGGATCCTTGCTTACAATGGCTGCGATTTCAACGAGATCAACACTGTCCTGGCTGCAGGATTCAAATAGTTTAAGCAGTATATGAGGAAGGGTGGGAAGGTTTTTCAGAGTAGAAATTTTGTCAAAAAAAGGTTTCTGTGCTTTCATTTACAGCAGCCTTCCAAATCAGAATGAGTATCAGACCAGGTCTTCCCCGTTGTGCCGACAGAAATGCAGCGTTTGGACCCTCCCCGCGGCAAGCCGCGAGGAGCCTCCACCGTAAGGATGAAAATCGATTTTCAGTTCGCTCGCCAACCCCGCCACACCGGTGCTCGGTATCTCTGCTGCGCTCCGACAAGCGACGGGAAATGCGCTCGCTATCGCGGTTCAAAGGCGGCTTCGTGAACCGGTATATTCCCCGACCCGGAGAAAATCCGGGTGGTTTGGTGCAAGAAGGAGCCGGGCTATTGGTTTTTGAAAATAGTTTCCTTCTACTGTGGTCATATCGGCATACTCAATTTTTTCTTTAGCTTAGCTGGCAGTCAAGCAAATAGTCAACATTTATCAACCAGAGGTATTTTTATGCCACCGCCTTTAGGGTATGGTGTCATTCCCTCGCAAGGCAGGGCATAATGTGAAGCATTAGCACTGTGCCCAATCGGCTTTCTGGATCCCGGATATCCGCTTTGCTGCTTCCGGGATGACACGGTCTGGCGTTCCGTCTACTGACCAACTTAGATAAGCGAATTGTTTTAAATTTAAATTCTGAATGCCGGAAGAGAAACGCGAAACCAGGGTCGTTTTATTTCTTCAATTGATCTTCAAGCTCTCTGAGGATGCTTCTCGGGGGGTGACCGTTTCCGCCGATCATCTTCTGGATCTCCCGGGTCAACCGGTTGCGGACTGCAATTCTGGAGAGCACCTGAACGCATTTTTTCAGCCTCTCGGAAGGAGAGGTCATCTCTAATACCCCCTGGCGTTCGGCGGGCGCGAACCCTTCCAGTGCCGCTATTGTAAAAGAGAGCCGTTTCGGATCGACGCGACCGCCGAAGGTTGACGGGTCGAACTCGATATCGATGTCGGCCGCCGCTTTAATCAGATTCATGGCGGTTTCAATGACCTCCTCCAGGTTATCGTCGGATGAAACCATTTCCGCATCATCGAAAAAAAAGACCCGCGCTTCCATGTAGGCCCGGTCTTCGATCGTTTTTTGAATGACAAACCGCTCACCACCCCGGGTCATGATATCCATGCGTCCGTCGTCGTAGCGCTTCATGACCTTATCGATCCTGGCCATACAGCCGACCGAGTGGATGGCCTGGCCGTCGAACAGCACGATCCCGAACGGCTTGTGGTCCGCCAGGCAGTCAGTGATCATCTGTTTGTAGCGTTCCTCGAAAATGTGAAGCGGCAGCCGCATGTCCGGCAGCAAAACCAAGCCGAGGGGAAACAGGGGAATAGTGATGGTTTCTGTCATGGACACCTCTGGGTTGGACGTTTATCTGGTGTTGTTGGAGACTGGTCAGGCTGCCCCAAACATTGGATGAAATCTGCCTGGCTACGAATCGCGCGTGTCGCGAACAAGCCGCCGCGCATGGTTCATCGGAAAACCCAGCGCAATGATCCGGTCCGCCGTCTTCTGGATATCGTAATCGACGAACCGCAATTCGACTTCATCCACGTCCGTATCGTAAATCACATATTTCGCGTGGGCATCGCCATCGCGCGGCTGGCAAACGCTGCCGACATTGACGATGTATCGGGAATCACTGCGAAGCAGAGTTTTGCCTTCCGGCAGGAAAATCACCTCCAGATCGATCTTATCGAAAGTTGCCTCGATTTGTCTTATTTGTCTTTGAGATGTGTTCCAGTTATTTCACGATTTTTAAAAGCGCCTTGAACGCGCCTCCCTCTGCCACCCCAAGCAGTTCAAACAGAGCGGTTTCGACGCTCGTCCAACTCGCACCCGCATCTCTCATTTTCTGCAGCCCGATGTCCTTGTTCTCGGCGGTTCTTGAAGACACGGCGTCAGTCACGACCTGCACCTCAAGGCCCATGTCCACTAAATCGGCGGCTGTCTGATAGACGCAGATGTGGGTTTCAATCCCTGCAATCAGGACCTGTTTGCGGTCCAGTTCTTTCAAGGCCTGCAAAAAGCGGTTGTTCCGGCAGCTACTGAAGCTCATTTTGGCAATAGGCTTCACATCGGGCAGCATGTCTGCAACCTCAGGTATGGTCGGCCCCAGGCCCGCAGGGTTCTGCTCCACCCAGAGCACCGGAATTCCTAAAACCTGAATGCCTTTGATCAGCTTTTGCAGGTTATTGAACAGCTGTTCTTTCTGGTGCATCAAGTGGGCGAGTTTGCCTTGAACGTCCACCAGCAGCAAAACGGTGCTTTCTATTTTCAACATGATTGATTCCCTTCTTTGGCACAGTCCTTCAGCCAACAACGGCCAATGCGCCTGCTATCTGGCTCAGGCTGCCCGGTATGTCTCTTCTACAACTTGCTTACCATACTTTCTTTCAAGACGCCGGATGATAAAATGACCCCGCGCCATATCCTGAAAATGATCGATAAACAGGGTATTGACAACAGCCCCGCCCGCGGCGCCGATTGCAGGGACGGCCTGTGCGGCAGCTTTCTCCGACACTTGGATACTGAAGCGCTCCGCAATTTGAATGATCAGGCGAACAAGGGCGGGGGCACTTTCTTCCACCATACCTTTTTCTGCAATATATTCGGCAGCTTTCGATACGGATTGCGCCAAGGCGGCGCGAACTGCAAAATATCCCGATTCGGACGCGTCATCGCTGATCTCCGCGCCACCCAAGGCAAATACTTCAATACAGGCTATTTTGGCGTCAACGGTATTGATCGTCTCCGCTTCGCTTCGGGCGATATCGGCTATGGATCGCAGCATGATGGTTGTCGATATGGGCAACTCGATGGCCAATGCGGGCAGCCCAAAGAAGCCCCCGATGCCACCGGTCGTGGCCACGGCCAGTTTATGCCAGGTCGTTGAGGCTGCTTCACCGGGTGAATTCTTCATGGTGAGAACTGCGGCATGGATCGCCTTGGACAGGGCCGTTCGGGTCACTTCACCGATTTTCGCACTCCAGTTTTCGGGCAGCAGCGCAAACCCTTTTTCAATCGGTATACCCAGAAAATGGGTAATCTTGGCGGCAAGGCCCGGAGTTTCCAGCAGCCGCTTCGCTTTGATTAAATCATTCAGATCTGTTTGCTGCATGGTCATGTGTATTCCCAGAAATTGGCTGACCTGAGCCGCCCTATTCTACCACCCAATCAACCGTCCGGCCATCCTTAAAGTTGACCAGCCCTTCCTCGCAGATTCGCAGAAAGGGAATGGCCGCACCTGTCAGTGCGATCAGTGTCAGCAGCGGGTCGGGGAATGATACACCCAGGTCCGCCGCCGCCTGCTGGATTGTTTTCAGCCGGACAACGAGCTCCTCCAGCGGCAGTTCGGAGATCAGTCCGAATACAGGCATGGCAAGCTCGGCGGCAACGTGTCCGGCATCGCAAACGACCGCCCCACCCCGCATTTCACGGATACGGTTGACGCATCGGGCCATCTCCGTCTCGTCGGCCCCCACGACAATGACACAGGACGTATCCCATGCCGCACTGCAGGCCATGGCACCCGAGCGCATACCGAACCCCTTGATCAGTCCGGTGAAGCATTTGCCCGGAACCGTCACCCGGTCGATCGCCGCAAGTTTCACCAGGTCATTGGCGCTGTCCATTTTGATTTCGCCATCGGTGACCGGAAGATCCAGCCGCACCTCCCGGGTAACCAGGTCCGTCACCATCTCGATCGCGCGGCACGTGGTCTTGTCGCCGTCCCCGCTGAAAGGCAGGCCAAAATCGGACGGCTCGACTGTTTTCGGAATTCGAACAGTGTCCAGGCTCGCAGCGGCAAAAGCGTGTTTGCGCGGCGCCACTTCAAGTGCGCCATCCCGCGCGATGATGCGGCCGCTGCTGACCACAAGCATCGCCTGGATGGTTTGCGGGTTGGGAATCAGAACCAGGTCGGCGTACTTGCCGGGGGCGATTCCGCCGAGGCGGTCGTCCAGGCCAAAATGCTCGGCCACGTTCAGGGTCGCCATCTGCACCGCGTTAACCGGGTCGAATCCGCAGTCGATGGCTTTCTGTACGAGATGTTCCATGTAACCCAATTCCAACAGATCCGCGGGTGATATGCCGTCCGTGGTCAGAATCAGCCGCCGGGTGTCTGCGACCATGTCCTTGATCCCTGCGATCTCGGCAAGATCCCGCCGAATACTTCCCTCACGAACCATGACATAGATGCCCAGCCGGAGTCGGTCCAGCACTTCCTCAGCCTTGATGGGCTCATGGCAGGAGGAGACCCCGCAGGCCGCATACGCCTGGAGCTTGTTTCCCCTGGCCCCGGCGGAATGCCCCTCCAGCAGCTTTCGATGACCCGTGGTTTTGGCGAAGAGCGGTAGAAACACATCCGGGTTTTGCAGCACCGCCTGCCAATAGGATTCACCCAGGCCGACGATCTCCTCACGTGCCAGCAGTGTGTCCAGGTCCGCCGGATCGATTCCCATGGCGGCCCGGCTGGTGGAAACCATGGCAGGCGCCGTTGCAAAAAACTTGATGGGTTGATCTTTCAAGGATGCAAGAAAATCCAGAACACCCCCGATGCCGGCAACCGCATAGGGCTCCAGGGTCTCTGTGATAACGGTGGTGGTGCCGCCCCTGGCCGCATGTTTCAAAAATTCGCCGGCGGTGAACGACGAGGCCACATGCGCATGGCCGTCGATGAACCCCGGTATGAGGGTGGCGCCGCCGGCGTCGATGACCGTCGTGCCGTCGCCGATGGCATACTCGACATCCGGCCCCATGCAGGCAATCTGCTCACCGCAGGTGCATACCGCTTGCTGGTCCAGAATTTCACCGGTGTAGACGTTCAGGAGCCTGGCATT
>JAQYWF010000366.1 GCA_030145105.1 Desulfosarcina sp. | reverse complement strand
GTACTCTGCCTGCACCGGGAGCCGGAAACACTGAAGGCATCTGTGCGGGAAATGCGGGAACGCATGCGCGAAAGCCGCCTGTCGGCTGGACCGGACCAGTTCGACATCAAAGAGGACATCGGTGCGATGGTAGATATCGAGTTTTTGGTCCAACACCTGGTATTGCAGCACGCATCCAACCATCCGGAAATCTCGCGCTGGACAGACAATGTCCGCCTGCTGCAATCACTGGCCGAGACCGGTATCGTTGACGGGGTAACGGCCTACCGGCTCCGGCAGGCCTACCTGATTTTCAGGGCTGTGGTTCACCGGCTCAATCTGCAGGAACGCTCCCCCCTGATCGATTGCCATCGGTTCGAACACCTGAGGGATCTGGTTCGGCGCTTCTGGCAGCAGACGTTAGCTTGATGAAAGGCCTATGCAATGGAAGACAATCCCCCTGAACGGATGTTTCCCTTCAAATTGAATCTGGTGTTTCGCACGGGCTTGGGTCGGCAGCTGCTGATTTTTTGTTTTGGCCTGGCCATGGTACCCATGGCCCTCGTTGGATTGATCAGCTACCAAGCAGCCTACCCACGCCTGGAGCAGGAAGTCCGCCAAAACATCCGCATCGCCGCCGAATTGAAAAGCCGTCAGCTTCAACGGTTTTTCGATGACCGGTTGGTTGACGCCGACAAGCAGGATCGTGAACGCACCACGGTGTCTTATTTCAACACCGTCAATCAGATATTGGAGGCGCCCGTGGAAATCGGGACGGGTTCGCAGCTGTATCTGGTGGGTTCCGACTTGAAACTGCTGGCCGGCACCACCGGGTCGCCGCATTTTGACAGCGGCGCCAGGATAGACACCGCGCTGACACGGTTGTGGCGGGAAAACCAGACGGGTGAAAACTCCCAGTCATCCCTGGCGGAGCCTTTTGCGTATGCAGGGCCGGGCGGCAATCCGGTGATGGGCACCTTCGCGCAGGTTCGTCTGGGCGATACCCATTATGCCTTGATTGTGGAAATTGAAACGGCAGCAGCGTTCGGTGCCATCCATCCGCTACAGGCGACAATCGTTACCATCGTGATCCTGGCGGGCGTGGGGGCACTGTTGGTATCTTTGCTCTTGGTACGAACCATCGTCGAACCGCTAGACGATCTTTCTCGACATCTATCGATGGTGGCACAAGGTCGTTTTGACCATGACATTCATGTGGCCGCCAACAATGAAATCGGTGAACTAACCGCATCCTTCAACAGTATGACCCATCATCTCAATACGCAAAACAATACCCAGTTGCGGTTCACATCCGGCCTGGCCAACCTGCACCGGTTGATTGGCGGTGGACAGGAACCGGGGGAACTGTCTCTCAATTCGCTCGAATTTCTTTCCGACTTTCTCGATCTGTGTCAGGCGGACTTTTTTATGATGGATGACGACGGCGAGCTGAAATGCATCAGCCGGTTCCCGGGCCATCCCAATGGTGAACGTAAACCGATTTTTGACCTGAAAGACGTGCGGATGGACCAGGCAGACCAAACAGACAACATCGCGTTTTTTCACAAAGCGACGGGCAGCGACTTGGTGACGCCCGTTCCCACGCCTGACCTGGCCAATCTGATCGCCGCTCCATTGATGTGGCGGAAAACCGCCAAAGGGATTCTTGAACTGGAGAAAACAGGCGTATTTAGCCGATTTGATAATCATTTCGTAGAAGCGGCGTCGGCGATCATTGCCGTTGCCGTCGACGCCGCATCAATCCGGCAGCAGGAGGAGGCCCTGCTGGAACGGACCCGGAAACAGGCTCGACGATTGAAGGCGCGTGAAGCGTTATTGGAAGAAAGCACCAGCAAACTGCAGGTGCAGAGCCGGGCTTTTCAGGCGTCCGAGGAGAAGCTTCAACTTAAACAGATGGAGTTGGAGGCCGCCAACGCACAGATGGTGAAAAACGCTGGCGATCTTGAAGCGCATATGGCCATTCTGGAAACACAGAAATTGGACATGGAAAAACAAAACACCGAGTTGGAAAAAACCCACCTGGAACTGGCAGAAAAAGCCCGGCAGCTTGAGATTTCGAGCCGCTACAAAACGGAGTTCATGGCCAACATGTCCCATGAACTCAGAACGCCGCTCAACAGCATCCTGCTGCTCTCCCGGCTGATTCTGGAGAACAAGGAAAAAAAACTGACCACCAGGCAGTCCGAGTTCGCCCAAACCATCCATTCGGCAGGAGAAGACCTGCTGAACCTGATCAACGAAATTCTGGATCTGGCCAAGGTGGAATCGGGGAAAATGGAGGTGGCGCTTCAAACAGTTCGGGTCCAGTCCATTGCCGATGCCATTCAGGTAAGCTTTTCGCCATTGGCCGAGCAGCGCGGCATCCAGTTTACCATCCATGTGGCACCGGACGTACCGGAACGACTGATCACCGACCGCAAGCGCGTCGAACAGATCGTCAAGAATTTTCTCTCCAATGCCTTCAAATTTACCGCCAGGGGAACCATCCGCCTGGAAATCACTGTTTCCCGCGAACTGGTCATCTGTCGGGGTGACGACGACACCGGCGACCATGGCTGTCTGGCCATCAGTGTTGTGGATACGGGAATCGGCATTCCGGCGGCCAAGCAACAGATGGTGTTTGAGGCTTTCCAGCAGATTGACGGCTCCACCCGGCGCAAGTATGGCGGCACCGGATTAGGCCTTTCTATCTCACGGGAACTGGCCCGAATGCTGGGCGGTATCATCACGCTCGAGAGCGAAGATGAAAAGGGCAGCCGGTTTACGCTTCACCTGCCCATTATCCCCCTGCCCGAAAATGAACCGGCGGTAATCCGCAACGAAACTTATGAACGCACGGTCGCCCAATCGACTGCGTCGCCGTCCTTCGTGGAGGAGACCGAAGCAACCCCTGGAGTGGATCCGGTCCCGGATGATCGCCATCGGTTGGCACCCGGCGACAAATGCATCCTCATCATCGACGCGGATCCGGGTACAACCGAGCCAATTAAAAACCAAGCTTACCAATATGGCTATAAAGTACTGGTGGCAGAGCAATTCCAAACCGGTCTTCATTTTGCCGATTTCCATCTCCCTGCTGCCATTTTCGTAAATCTGGGGCTGAGCGATACAAGCGGCTGGACGATGATTCACCGAATCAAAGCCAATCCCAGGAGTCGGCACATTCCCGTCTTCACTTTTTCTCTGCAAGCAGATGACTTTGCCGCGGCGGTCCACGGGGCAGCAGGCCATGTGATCGAACCGATCACTGCCCCTCACCTGGAAGCGGCGTTTCACCGAATCGAACATCTGCAATCGACGGAGGATCGAACGATCCTCGTGGTCACCCCGGATGCGGACGCCACCGCCCAAATCACCGACGCTGTCGGCGGCAAAACGATACGCATCATGACGGTGGCCACCGCTGCCGAGGCAAAGACGGTCCTGAAAACAGGCACTGTGCATGCCGTGATTGTACATCAAGACTTAAGTGTCGACGAACAGCGCCTTTTCCTGACTGGCCTGAAACACGATCCAATGCCGGTGTTCCTGTACCCTGGGACACCCCTGAACGACCATTCTGATAACGGTATCAGCCAATATGCGAACGCGGTGAACCTCAGCGTGATCGACGCACCGGAGCAACTGCTGCTGGTGTTGGTTTCGCGTCTTCACCTGTTGCCTGAAACACTGGACAACCCCCATCGCGATCGGCTGCTGGCCTTGGACAACCGCCAGTCCGGGTTAAAAGGCCGTAAAGTACTCCTGGTAGATGACGACATGCGAACGGTATTTGCCGTATCCAATGTTCTGGAGGGCCAGGGGGCAGAAGTGCTCACCGGAAAATCCGGCAAGGAAAGTCTTGACAAACTGAACGGGTTTCCTGACATTGATCTCGTTCTTATGGATGTCATGATATCCCAAGTGGACGGCTACCGGGCCATTCGGGACATTCGAAACCGGGATCACTACAAAACCCTTCCCATTATCGCCCTGACGGCCAAAGCCATGCAAGGAGACCGAGCCAAGTGCATCGAAGCCGGTGCCGATGATTACCTGGCCAAACCGGTGAACCTGGATAAACTGACGTCCATGCTTAGAATCTGGATGGTCCCACAACTGGTCGATCCGGAGGGTCCAGGCGCATCGCCTTCCAATAACGAACCCACAGGACGCGACGATGTCATCAGATGAAAACATAAAAATCCTGGTTGTTGACGACAGGGCCGAGAATCTCATGGCCATCGAAGGCGTCCTTGAACGGCCAGAGCTGTCCATCATTACCGCTACGTCCGGCAACGAAGCACTCGGACTGGTTTTGGAGCACACCTTCGCCCTGATCCTTCTGGATGTACAGATGCCGGGAATGGACGGTTTTGAGGTGGCTGAACTGCTACGGGGCAGCGAAAAAAGCCGCCATATCCCAATCATTTTCCTCACGGCAATAAGCAAAGACGACACCCACGTCTTTACCGGCTATGAGAAAGGTGCGGTGGACTACCTGTTCAAGCCACTGGACCCGCTCATCCTCAGAAGCAAGGCCAATGTCTTTGTCGAGTTGTTTCAGCAGCGTAAAAAACTTCAGCAGAGCAATTTGGATTTGAGCGCTGCGGTGGCAGAGTTGGAAGCCGTCAACCGCCAGATCCGTGAACAGCAGAAATCGGTGATCGAGGAGGAGCGCCTGAAAGTTCTGCTTCAAATGGCCGGTGCCACGGCCCACGAACTGAACCAGCCGTTGATGATTCTGATGGGAAATGTTCAACTGATGGAAATGGACGGGAACGTCCCGGCACACTTGGCCGGCCGGGTGAGTAAAATCACCGAAGCTGCCAGCCGGATTTCCGACACGGTCAAGAAGATCCAGACCCTCCGCCACGACCAACCCAAAACCTACGCCGGCGGAAAAACCATCCTCAATCTGGACCAGCATGTCTCTATCCTGGCCATTGAGGATAAGGATGATGATTTCAGCAAAGTCAGACAGATCCTGCGGGACCACCATCAGCTTGCGCTGACCCGGGTAAAATCGATTCGAGAAGCGTTCGACCGTATAG
>JAQYWF010000249.1 GCA_030145105.1 Desulfosarcina sp. | reverse complement strand
TTCGCATCGGCAAGAAGGCACTCAAGCACCGCCTGCTCTATCTCTTTGCCGCCCTGGCCTTCGTCGCCATCTTCTTCTTAAAAATCCCGTTTCCCTTGATTGTGGCCGGGGCGGCGGCAGGTGGGCTGCTCCTGCAACGCGGGTTGCCGCAGGTCTTCTGCAAAGGCACCTTCGATTTCCAGACCCGAGAATGCCTTGTCGAAGCGGAAGCCGTCAACGGCCAAAATAACGTCGCACCCTCTTTCGTCCATGTCGTGCGGGTCTTTTGCATCTGCTTTGGACTGTGGGCCCTGGTGGTGGGCAGCTTGTGGGGATTGCGCGGACTCGAAGACACCTTGACCCGGGTCGCTTTATTCTTCACCAAGGCCGCCTTCGTCACCTTCGGTGGTGCCTATGCCGTGCTGGCCTACATCACCGATTTTGCCGTGGGCAACAGCTGGCTCAGCACCGAGCAGATGCTCATCGGCCTTGGCCTGGCCGAATCGACCCCCGGCCCGCTGATCATGGTGACCCAGTATGTGGGATTCGTGGGCGCCTGGAACCTGCCCGGGAATCTCACCCCGTTGACCGCCGGCGTTCTCGGTGCCCTGATCACCACCTACGTCACCTTTCTGCCCTGCTTTTTTTTCATTTTTGCCGGCGCCCCCTTCATCGAGGCGATGGCCGGCAACCCGCGCATCCAGGCCGCGCTTACCGGCGTCACCGCCGCCGTGGTGGGCGTGATCCTGAACCTAGCCGTCTGGTTTGGCTACAAAGTGATCCTGCCCGAGGCCGGTATCGACGGGTTTGCCCTGGTTTCTGCCATTGTCTCGCTGGTGCTGCTGCAGAAATTCCATTTCCCCATTCAGTATCTGGTGCCCATCGGGGCGGCGGCAGGGGTGGCCTGGCGGATGGTGGGGTAACCATTCAACGAGCAGGAGAAATACAGATCATGAAATCCATCGACATTCAAACCCTGAATAAAATGCTCGGCGCCGGTGATGCGCCTATACTGCTCGATGTGCGCCGCAGGGCGGACTGCGCTGCCAACCCGCAGACGATTGCAGGCGCCAAGTGGTGCGATCCCGAAAATATCGACCGCTGGGTCAAGGATCTTCCTTCGGCCCGCCCCATCGTTCTCTACTGCGTTAAGGGTGGACCGGTCAGCCAATCGGCGGTTGAGCGGCTGCGCAAAGAGGGCTTCGATGCAGCATTGGTAGAAGGTGGACTCAAGGCCTGGATTGATAGTGGCCAACCCGTCCATGCCGTCCTGCCGAAGCCCTATACGATTCAAACCGATGACGTCGACATGCTGCGAAGGGCCGGTGTCTCGGCGCAAGATATCGTTCACAGTGTCAAGGTGGCTGAAAAGGCATTAGAGATCGCAGGCCGGACCCGCGCGGATTTAGATATGGAGCTGGTCGGACGCGGCGCCCTTTTTCACGACCTTGGCAAGGCCAGGACACATGAGATTGAACACGGTAAATTGGGGGCTGAAATGGGGTTGGCGTTGGGCTTGCCCAAAGCCGTTACTGCGTTGATGGAAAAACATATCCGCGGCGGGATCAGTCCCGAAGAGGCGGTCGAATTGGGCCTTCCGGTCAAAGATTACACCCTGGGTACCCTGGAGGAGCGCATCATCATCTACGCCGACCGCCTGGTGGATATCATCACGGACGGAATCGTGGAGATTCAAGCGGAAATAGAAGCCGAAGTTCGTTTCGAGGAAATCCTGCAGAGCATTCCCAAGTATGGGAAGAATGATCGGACGCTGGTGAGGTACCTGGGCTACCATCGGGAAATCCAAGGCCTGTTGAAAATGTGATGCATCAGGCGTGGAATACTCAGGCATACCGGCATCGCTTCATCTTGCTGATCGGCCAGATGCTGCCGGGCTGTCAAGGTATCTTCAACGTTTGAAAGCCATGAGGCGGTGGAACAACCCTTTGACGGTCGGTGTGAGACGTGCGCGATTGTATGCGTCACCGCATTGGCGAATCGCTTCGGCCATGGTCGGATAAGGGTGGATCACATTGGCCAGCTTTCCAAGCCCCATGCCGCTCTGCATCGCCACGGTGATTTCGCTGATCATATCGCCGGCATGGCTGCCGACAATCGTTGCCCCCAGGATCTGGTCCGTGCCCTTCTTGACATGAATCTTCACAAAACCCTCTGCCTCACCGTCGACAATGCCCCGGTCGACATCGGCGAACTTCCGCGTGAAAGTGGTAAATGCGATGTTACGGCCGTTAAGGTCCTTCTCGTAGAGCCCCACATGCGCCACTTCGGGGTCCGTGTAGGTGGCCCACGGGACGAGCAGGTTGGAAAATTTGTCACGACCAAAGAACAATGCATTGCGGATCACCAGGCGCGCCCCGAAGTCCGCCATGTGGGTAAACTGATATCGGCTGGCGACATCTCCGACCGCGTAGATATCCGGGTTGGTGGTTTGTAGCCTGTCGTTGACCACAACGCCCATGCGGGCATCGTATTCCACACCGGCCTGCTCGAGACCCAGGCCATCGACGGTGGGTTTGCGACCCGTGGCGATCAGCAACGCGTCGAACACCAGCCTGCGTTCCGCTTTGCCCTGGTCAAAAACGATGGTCACCGGCGGTTTTCCATTGTTGCTCTCTACGCCCCGGAAATTGACATGATAGATGAATGTAACCCCGTCCCGGCGCAGCGCGTTTTCCACAATCGTGGCCGCATCCGGGTCTTCTTTTGGCAGAATCGCGTCGCTGCGTGAAAAGACGGACACCTGCGAACCGAGGCGCTGGAACGCCTGGGCCAATTCGATCCCGATGGGGCCGGCACCGATAACCGCCAACCGCCGAGGCAGCGCGGTCAAATTAAACACAGTGGCGTTGGTGAGAAAGGGCGCTTCCTTGAGACCCGGAATATTGGGGATCGCCGCCGTGCCACCGGTGGCAACCACCGCTTTGGCAAATTTGAGGGTCTTGCCGTTTACTTCGATACGGTTGTTGCCGGTAAATGCACCCTTGCCGATAAAAAGATCCACACCCAGCTGATTGGCGTAACGTTCGGCCGAGTCGACGGGTGCAATGCTCGCCCGCAGGCGACGCAAGCGCTCCATTACGAAGCCAAAGTCCACCGAAACGTCGCCCTCGATGTTGACGCCGAATTGGGAAGCATGGCGCACCGCGGCGGCGGCCTTGGCACAGCGCAGCAACGCCTTGGACGGCACGCAGCCAACCGTGAGGCAATCACCGCCCAACAGGTGCGCTTCGATGAGCGCCACGCGAGCACCCACACCGGCGGCGCCTGCTGCGGAAACCAACCCGCCGGCACCGGCACCGATCACCACCAGGTTGTAGGAGGGCTTGGGCTGGGGGTCTACCCACGCTTTGGGGTGCAGTAGGTCCAAAAATTTGGTGTTGTGTTCATCCAGCGGTGCCACACCACAAGCCTCCAGGTTTTCCTGGGCCATACCGGCCAGTTCCGGGTCGCGTTCCGGGACAGACGGCTGCAGCACAAGGCCCGGGTCGCCGGCCGAGGTGAGCGGCAATAGGAAATCCGCCCATCTGACGGTGCTGCCGTCGGGTTGGCGGGCCACCTTACCGTGGTCCTCATCCGAGGCGAAACGGTAAAATAAATATTTATTCTCGAAGGGGTGTGCCTGTTGGACGTGATGAAACACGCCGGCATTGAGCATCATGTTTCCGATGTGCAATGCATCGGCTTCGTCGCTGGCAATCCCTTCTCTCACAAACGTTTCGACCGCCTCGCTGCCCACAAAACACATCACGTACGTTTTCGGTGGGATGCCATACGTCCGATCCCGAATGTCGAGGAGACCTTTCACATGCTTGGTCAGTTTTTCAAGGTCATCACCGTCAAAGGAGGCCTCTTTGTCAATGTGTTCTTCTTCGTCCATGGTTTTCTCCTCTCACACTTCATTGACTCTTTTAGAATCGCGTTCCCGACGGATTCGTAAAACGTTCGAGATTAAGGCTTGCGAGTCCCGAGAATACCGCTATCGGGGGTGCCGTAGGCAGCCTACTTTCCGTAAGCCGCAGTGACGGGGGATGAAGCGTAACGCAGTTATCGGACGGTTTACGAATCCGTCCTAACCGCCGGTGGCAAATCCGGGATACAAGGTCATGCCGCCATCCACGAACAGGCTGATGCCGTTGATATAGTCGGCCTGATCGGAGGCCAGCCACACGGCGGCCCGACCGATGTCTTCGGGCTCGCCGATGCGTTTGTAGGGAACCAGCGTCATCAACGCGTCATAGGCTTCAGGGGTCTGCCAGGCATCGGTGTTGATCGGTGTGCGAATCGCGCCCGGGGCAATGCTGTTAACCCGGATGCGATAGGGCGCCACCTCCTGGGCGATGCTTTTCATCATGAGCATCACACCGCCCTTGCTGGCGGCATAGTTCACATGGCCGGCCCACGGGATGACCTCATGCACCGAACTCATGCAGATGATTTTACCGGCCGCACAGGAAATTTCAGGCACCACGCCGCGGCGCTTGAATTCACGCACCGCTTCCCGGGCACACAAAAACTGGCCCGTCAGGTTCACATCGATGACCTTATTCCACTGGTCCAGGGTCATCTGATCAACCGGGGCAGCCTGCTGCCGGCCGGCGATGTTGATCAGAATGTCAATGGTACTAACTTCGCCGTTCATCTTCGCAAACATGGCCGACACTTGATCTTCTTGTGAAACATCGGCCTGGATGGCCATAGCGCGACTGCCGCATAGTTCGATGGCGGCGACCACTTCCTGGGCCTGCTCCGCGCCGCGTACATAGTTGACCACCACGTCGGCCCCGGCATGACCCAGCGCAATAGCGACGGCCTTGCCGATGCCCGAGCTGCCGCCGGTAACCAGTGCTTTTTGTCCCTTCAAGATCTTCTCAGTCTGGCATTGGGGCATAACTACTTGCGGTAATTGTTCCTCATTCATTGATTTGTCTCTACTTTAGATTTTTATAGAAGATAAATTACAATAGCCAAAAAACAAATTACAAATAAATCACAATGGTCAAATTCGAAATTCCAAACCTTCTGATCTTGGAGAAGTGGTATTTCAATCGTCCATATTTGGAGAAATATAAAATGATGAGCTACTGTTGGTTTTCGTCCTTATTTGAGATTTGAATATTGTAATTTGGAGTTTATTTGAGATTTGTCATTTAATCGGTTGATGTTTGCAGTTGATCGTTTCTAATTTGTCCAGGTTACGACTTATCCTGCCATCCCCCCGACTGCTGGATCAGTTTGGCCACCAGCCCCGTCCAGCCGGTCTGATGGTTGGCGCCCAACCCGGCGCCGTTGTCTCCGTGAAAGTATTCATGAAACAACAAGTAGTCCCGCCAGTGAGGATCATCCTGAAAGCGGCGCTGGCCACCGAAAATCGGCCGCCGGCCGTCGCCATTGGGCAGGAACAGATTGATCAGACGCCGGGACAGCTCTGTGGCCACCTCACCCAGATTCAGCATTCGTCCTGATCCGGTGGGGCATTCCACCTTGAGCGAATCCCCATAGTAGTGGTGGTATTTCTGCAACGATTCGATCAGCAGGTAGTTGATCGGAAACCAGATGGGCCCGCGCCAGTTGGAGTTCCCGCCGAACAGCCCGCTTTGCGATTCAGCCGGCTGGTAGCCGATGCTATGGGACACGCCGTCCACGGTGAAGGTGTAAGGCCGGTCCCGGTGAAATTTGGAAACCGAGCGGATACCGTAGGGGGATAAAAATTCCTCTTCATCCAGCATGGGTTTTAATACTTTCACCAGGCGTTCCCGATTGACGATGGAGAGCAGCCGCCGCGATTGTTCTCCCGGATCTTTCACACAGGCGACATTGCCGCTGTCGCGCAGATACACCCGGTTTTCGAAAAACCAGTTAAGTCTGCGTTTAAAGACCGGCAGGCTTTCAATCAGATCATGCTCGAGGGTCTCGACGGCCAGAAGCGGCATCAGGCCCACCAGCGATCGAACCTTGAGGGGAATAAGGCTGCCGTCCGGCAAATGCAAGGTGTCGTAAAAAAAGCCGTCTTCTTCATCCCAAAGGCTCAAGCCGCCCCGGTAGTCACCGGTCATGGCCCGGGCGATGCGCAGGAAGTGCTCGAAAAATTTTCCGGCCGTATCCTGATAAACCGGATCGTCCTTGGCCAGTTCGAGGGCGATTTCGAGAAGGACCAGACAGTAAAATCCCATCCAGGCCGTGCCGTCGGATTGATCGATGTGACCGCCGGTGGGCAAAGGGGCGCTGCGGTCGAATACACTGATGTTGTCCAACCCCAGAAAACCGCCTTGGAAAACATTGCGGCCTTCTCCGTCCTTTTTGTTGACCCACCAGGTAAAATTCATCAAAAGCTTGTGAAACATGCCTTCCAGGAACTGCGTATCGGCTCCACCCTGCTGTTTGGCGTCAATCTTATAGACCCGCCAGGCTGCCCAGGCGTGTACCGGCGGATTGACGTCGCCCAGTTTCCATTCATAGGCCGGCAGGGCCCCGTTGGGATGCATGTACCATTCGCGGGCCATAAGCGTCAGCTGGCGTTTGGCAAACCCCGCATCCACGAGCGCAAGGGGGATCGCGTGAAAGGCCAGATCCCAGGCCGCATACCAGGGGTACTCCCACTTGTCGGGCATGGAGATGATATCGAAGTTGTTGAGGTGTTCCCATTCATGATTACGACCGCTGGCTCGGGATGGGGGCACCTCAGGTTGCGCCGGGTCGCCTTTCAGCCATTGCTCCACATTGTAATAAAAAAACTGCTTGGTCCAGATCATGCCGGCCAGGGCCTGACGTTGAATCTGCCTCTCATCGGGGCTGATATCGTTGCGTTGGATGGCTGCATAGAATTCATCGGCTTCGGCCACGCGCCGCTCAAAAGTGGTTTTAAAATCGTCAAAGGGGGCATCCGCTGCGGCGGCGGAGAGGCGCAGCCGCAGCGTGCATGATCCATGAGCGGGAACCTGACAGCGATACCAGGCAGCAGCCTTGGTGCCCTCCCCGGCTGGATTGACGGCATCGGCATCGCCATCGATCGCATGGCGATGAAAGGCGTCCTTGACATAGGGGCGATCGTTGGGCCGACCAAACAGCCGCTGGGTATTGGTGTCGTTGTCGGTAAACAGCAGATGGGGCTGGCCCTTGCCATCCAGCTTGTCTGCATATAAAAAATAGTCGCCGGCCGCCGGGTGGGAAAGGTGCACGCACGGCCCGGCTTTGGTTCCATTGACCTGCTTGAGCACCGGCCGGCCTGGAACATCGCCCATGGGACCGGCTTCGTATCCAGAGCTCCAGGTGTTGCGAAACCAGACGGTGGGCAGCACATCCAGAGGGGCCGCCTCGGAACCGCGGTTATGGGCAGTGATGGCGACAAGCATGTCGTCGGTGTCCGCCTTGGCATACTCGACAAAAACATCGAAATAGCGCTGGTCATCGAAAATACCCGTATCCGACAACTCATATTCGAAATCGTTGAATCCCCGGCGACCGTTCTCGGCTACCAGATCCGCATACGGAAACGCTGCGTGAGGATATTTGTAGAGCATCTTCAGGTAGCTGTGCGTCGGCGTGGCATCCAGGTAGAAGTAGTATTCTTTGACATCTTCGCCGTGGTTGCCCTGTGAGCCGGTCAGACCGAAGAGGCGCTCTTTTAAGATCGGGTCGTTGT
>JAQYWF010000325.1 GCA_030145105.1 Desulfosarcina sp. | reverse complement strand
TTGGTGGGGACACAGAATACCCGTTTATTACTGCCGTACCTGCTATGATGCAGAAAGTGCTGAAGTGAATAAGAAACATCTTGAGGGCCTCCAGGTCGGCGGGATTGTTGGTTTTTAGAGAAACCTGCTCCCAGCGGGCCACCACGGCCTTGAGGCCCTTGTCGGCAAATACCGTTCCGATGCCCCCGCGCCCCGCCTGTTTGTAACGAACCCGCTTGCGGGCATTGTCATACCAGGAAAAGTTCAGGCAACCGATACGGGTATTGGCTGCGCCCGGGCCGGCCGAGATCACTGAAATACCAACCTTCTTGCCTTGGGAGAAGTGATTCGTCAGCACGTCGGAAAGCGCGTAGGCATCCTCAGGCAGTCCCGGAATCTGAAGGATGTCGATCTTCTCTTCGATGCCGTCGATGACAACCACGGTATCCCCCTTGGTCTTTCCGTTGATCCGCAGGGCATCGAAACCGGAATACTTCAGATACGGACCGAAATAGCCTCCCACGTTGGAATCGATTACCGAACCGGTAAGCGGGGAGATTGAGGTCACGATGCTTTTACCCGAACCGGGGTAGGCAGGCGTACCCCCCATGGGACCCGAAGCGATGCAGATGGCATTTTGCGGATCGTTCCATTTGTTGTCGCCTTTCACGGCATCCCACAACAGCCAGAGATCGAATCCTTTACCGCCGATGAAGGTTTTTTTGATTTTCTCCTCGATGGGGCCGGTGGCGATGGTGTCGGCGGACAGGTCCACATCCAGATACTGGTCGGTGTAGCCTTTATCGACATTGCGCCGCGAATAGGTCAAGGTTTTGCGGGTGGTGGATTTCATTGGGCTCATGGTCTCGCTCCTGTATGATATCGTTGATAATCTGTTCATTAAAATGGAATCGGGCGCTATTTTCAAGGGCTTTTCGTGCAAAGGCGTTGATGGCCAGAAACGGTGACGCCGAACCGTCATCCGGTGAAAAGGTGCCGCCTCTACGTCCATCGGTACATCCAGAATGGGATGGGACTGAAGTCGCTTGATGGACATCATCGTTATGTCTCCCGATTTTCCATGTAGTGGTTGAATCGCAGCACGTGGGCCTCGGCCAGCAGCCGTGCCTCGTCCGCATTCTTTCTTTCCACGGCGTCGATGATGTTGCCCAGATCTGTGAAATTTTCCTCCATTTCACGCTGTTTCATGACCAAAAAGGTTTCATAGTACTGGTCGATGTTGTCATGGACCGTGTGATGCAGGGAGATGTAGACAGGATTTCCGGTAATTTCAGCCAGGGACAGATGAATCTGCTTATCCACCTCCACGAATCCTTTCTGGAAATCGCTGCCCTTTTCGGCAAACTGGCGGGCCTGTTCCAGCAGAGATTTGAGATGGATGACATCTGCCGGGGTCGCCCGTTCTGCGGCCAATGCCGACACGCGTCCCTCCACACCAACGCGAAACTCGGTGAGGTGCCGGAGTGAGACCTTCTGGTATCGGATTAGCAGGGCCAGGCTTTCGTTGATCTGATCGTAACTGATATCCTGCACCATGGCACCACCGCCCACCCCCAACTTGATCTCGATGAAACCCTTTTGCTCTAGCACCCGCAGGGCCTCGCGCAACGTTCCCCGGCTCACCTGGAGCATCTCTTTGAGTTCACGCTCCGAAGGGAGCATTTCGCCGGGCATCAGTTTTCCCGTAAGGATGGTCTCCTGGATCTGTTCCACCACGTCCTGAAAAATCCGGGTCTGTTTGGCTGCTTTGAACATCGTATCTTTCCCTATGCATCCTGCATCCTCCTGCGGGATCTGCATCGGCAGGCGCCCGGATCAAATGATGAATGGAAAGCCGAAGGGAAGCAAGAATTATTAATGGTTAAACCATTTGATATAATGGTTAAACCATTACAGTTGTCAATGACTGATGTCAAGACCCAACCGTCGGCCGGCAAACCAATCTACCGTTTTTGGGGTTGCTGTCCTGAAACACGTGAAGGCCGAGTGATTTCTCTTGACACGATAAAGGCGTAAAACGTAGGTGAAAGAGTTGCGATGACGCCAATTCAAAAGGAGATCGAATCCATGTTGACCAATAAAAAAATAGGTATGATCGGAACCGGAAACATGGGCAACGCCCTCATTGACGGATTGATCCGGTCCGGTGCGGCCCTGCCCGAAAACATCATCTGTTCCGATGCCAGCGAGCGGCAGTTGGAACCCGTAAGGCAAAAATACAAGGTGACCACCACCACAGACAATACCGAGGTGGTAAAGTCAGCGGATATCGTCATCTATGCCATCAAACCCCAGATTATGGCCAGCGTTCTCAAGGAAACCGCCGACTACCTGGATATGAGCAAACTGATCATCTCCGTTGCCGCCGGTGTTCCTTTGGCGGCCATCGAGTCACTGCTCAACAAAGACCTTCGCCTGATCCGGGTCATGCCCAACGTGGCTGTGGCCGTCCGTGAAGGCGCCACGGCTGTCGCCGCCGGCGGCCATGCAGACAAGCAGGACGTTGAACTGGCCATAGCGATTTTCGATTCGGTGGGCAAATCGATTTTCCTCAAGGAAAACTACCTGATGGACGCCATCACGGGGCTCAGCGGCAGCGGTCCGGCCTATATTTTCATGATTGTCGATGCCTTGGCCGATGCCGGCGTCAAAGTGGGGCTTTCCCGAAAAGATGCCCTGTTCCTTTCCTCCCAGACGATTCTGGGCGCAGCCAAGCTGCTCCTTGAAACCAATGCCCACCCCGGTCAACTTAAAGATTCAGTCACCTCACCGGGCGGTACGGCCATCGCCGGCCTTCACACGTTAGAAAAAGGCGGCCTTCGCACCACGCTCATCAATGCCGTGGAAGCGGCCACGAACCGTTCCAAGGAACTCGGGGATGCCATGATCAAAAACTTTTCCAACGGCCAGACACAGCCTTGAAGAGCTGGCGTTGATTGGAACCCTGAACCCTTGAACGGTTACCCGATCGATGCCCGGCCTTGTCGAATTCAGTTCACATGTTTATTATTGATCGCAAGGCGTCATTGATTACCGTCCGAGGAGTAAATATGAGACCGCATCCATCAGCCGTTGTCAAAAACGTCACGGTCGTCATCCGGATCGCACTCGGGGCAGTTTTCCTGTTTTCCTGCGCCGGTAAGATTACCGACCCTACGGCCTTTGCGGCAATTGTGACCAACTACCAGTTGCTCCCGCCGCCGCTGGTTTCAGCAACAGCTGTGGTTTTTCCCTGGATCGAGGCAGTGTGCGGACTGGCACTGGTTTTCGGCCGGCTTGAAAAGGGTGCGGCGCTACTGACAAGCTTGATGATGGTCGTTTTTACCGGACTTATCCTTTATAACGGCTATCGTGGATTGAACATCGCCTGTGGTTGTTTTTCCCTGGCGGCCAATGAGCCATCGAATATCGCCGTGAACACGCTACGGAATCTGGTCATTCTGGCGGCCGGGGCATGGGTCCTTTTCTTTTCGAAGCACCAGCGGCTGGCGTCTGTTCGATGATCGGGGCGCTTCTATTGTAACCCGTTACGGGTTCGGCGGCTCACCAATAAGGACGGCAACTGTTTCATGATGCCACCAACGCCGGAGGATTGACTGCAGACATGTTTACAGAATCGATCTCCTACCCCGCAGCCCTGTTCGCAGGCCTACTATCCTTTTTTTCCCCATGTATCTTGCCGTTGATACCGGCCTATTTTACCTTTATCACCGGACTTTCATTAGATGAACTAACCGGCGCCCGGACAACGGGCGTCCGCGCCCGGGTCATCCTCGCAACGTTGAGTTATGTTCTTGGTTTCTCATTGGTTTTCGTCCTTATGGGCGCTTCTGCCTCATTCATCGGTGGGGCCATCTTCAAATACCGGGACTGGATACGAATCATCGGAGGCCTTCTGATCATCCTGCTAGGCATTCACATGACCGGGTTGCTCAGGTTCGGGTTCCTAGAATTCGAACGGCGACTTCAGATGCAGAAGAAACCCCTTCATTTTATGGGAACTTTTTTCGTCGGAATGGCCTTCGGGGCGGGATGGAGCCCATGCATCGGACCACTGTTGGGATCTATCCTCATTGTGGCCGGCAACCAGGAAACAGTGGCCGATGGTATCGGTCTGCTCTCGGTTTATGCCGCTGGATTGGCAATACCTTTTTTGATGCTTGCGGTATTTGTCGATTCACTGTTATCCTTCATTAAAAAGGCATCCTGGTCGATAAAGTATATCAACTTGACCGCAGGCCTGCTGCTGCTGATCCTCGGCCTGCTGCTGGTTACTAACAAACTGAATCTGATCAGCGCATAGGATACGTAAGTATATGAAAAAAAGATGGAAACTGGCAAAAATTGCCCTGACCATATTGATAACCCTGTTCACTGGGGCCGTTAATGCATCTGGAACCCAAACCACTGGATGCCGGCATCCAGTGGTTTTCCTATGCCGAAGGCAGACAACGAGGAGATGCCGAAAACAAAAAAGTGTTTCTGGTCTTTAATGCAGACTGGTGCCGCTACTGCCTTCAAATGGAAAAGGAGACGTTTCAAAATCCCACGGTCATCGCCTACGTCAACCGCAACTTTGTACCCATCAGCGTCAACTCGGACAAGGAGCAGGACATTGCCGAAAAGTACAGTGTCAGGGGGCTTCCCAGCACGTGGTTCATTTCGGAAAACGGAGAAAGGATCGGAAATCGTCCCGGGTACATTGCTGCGGATGAGATGCTGAAAATCCTCAAATATATTGGTTCCGACAGCTACCTGACCATGAGCTTCGAGGCTTTCGTGGAAAAGGCCAAATAGTGTCCATCCAGAAATAGGCAAATTGGGTTGATCTGGGCTAACCTCTTCTGATCAGTCGAATGAGTATGGAGATGGTAATCGCCAGAGACAGGACTCCCAAGAGACAGGGGACCCAGATGTAGTCCTGGTAACTGGGCGTATCCAGGGATGCGGCAACGCCGGTAATGCTGAACAGCAGCACTGCTAAGGCAAAAGCCAAGGTAAGCAGCATGGCGGGCTCCCTGTCGTACCACGGGATAAAGGCCTTGCGGAAAAGCAGTTCCCTTTTATATTTCACTTTCACGCATACCTCCGGAGCTTGCTATCAAATGATCCCATTTTGCAATAGAAAACAAGCGCACCCGAAAAAGTGGTTTTTCTATCGGCAGCTAATGTCGACGGTCGTCGCGCTGATGATGCTTGGAATCGGTGGATGTGCCGTGACGCCGAAGACGCTCTCCATCAAGGACAATCCGATCCGCTTGATGGAACATACCATCTTGAAGACTTCCACGCTGTCGGTGGTGTCACAGGAACAACTGTTTGCCGACCTGACCGATGCCCGGGTGGTCTATGTGGGAGAAAGCCATACGAACCCGGCCCACCACGCCATTCAGTTGGAAGTCATCAAAGCGCTTGAGCCAACCACTGCGAATCTAACCATCGGCATGGAGATGTTCGATAACACCTACCAGCCGGTGCTGGATCAGTGGACGGCCGGTGAGCTTGACCAGACCGATTTCATAGAAAAAACCCACTGGTATGCCAACTGGCGCTTCAATTTTGATCTGTACCGCGATATTCTTGAATATGCAAAGGAAAAAGGGCTTCGGATCATCGCCCTGAATGTGCCTTTTTACATCCCGTCCAGAATAAGGGTGGGGGGGCTCGCCAGTCTGTCGGAGGCGGATCGAGTGCATCTGCCGGACATCATCGATACAACCATTGCTGACCATCGGGCCTATCTGGAAGAGATCTTCAATCTGCATGCGTTCAGCGGCAGGGACACGTTCGATTTTTTCTACGAAGCCCAGTGTACCTGGGAAGATGCCATGGCCGAGGCCGTCGCTGAAAACTTAGGATCGGGAAAAATGGTGGTGCTGGCGGGAAACGGGCACATCATCCGTAAATTCGGCATTCCCGACCGGGCCTTCGCCCGATCGCAAGCCCCTTTCAAGACCATCT
>JAQYWF010000429.1 GCA_030145105.1 Desulfosarcina sp. | reverse complement strand
GAGTCAGCAAACAAAAATGCCGTCTCGATTCTCGATTTTTGGTTCTCGATTCTTCATTCTTGACGAGTATCCACCCGCCAACGGCGGGTTTTGATCGGAGCCCAGCGTTGCTGGGTCCAGTATTTAGTATCTCCGCAGGACACCTTGCGGTGGACTCTGCACTAAGTATGAGTTTGTTAGTATCGTTCAAAATAAAATCTGTGCTCCATCGTTCTGGAATGAGGCCTGCATTTGGCCACACGTGGGGTTACTATAGAATTGTGTCGAACTCAAGCCCTGCTCCTTGAACCGGTTGAGCAGGTAGTTGCCCTTTTCGTCCGAATAGTCGAGCAGACGGCAGACGGACGCGATGGCCGGCGGCGCGCCGTCCCGGTGATCCAGCACCCGGACAGCCGCCACGAAGAGATGGGCAGTGGTATACAAATCGTTCGTGTTCATGATGATCAATCCCTGCTTTGCATGGTTTTGGGGACCGGCCAATTTCTTGACATCCCCCGGCAAGGAGAGTAACATTTGCCGGTGAATTGTCAAGCGTCAACCGGCCCGCGCTTCCCGGGGTCCGACAGTCCTTCAAACCATTATCATTCAAGGGCATTGAAACCATATTGTGCTTCATCGGCATGGCCGGTGTCGACCATGCAAAACAGAGAATCGGGGGATGAAATCATGACAGAGATTATCGATGTAACGGCGAGAGAAATCTTGGATTCCAGAGGCAACCCCACCGTGGAAGTGGAGATGATGCTGGCCTGCGGCGCCACTGGCCGGGCGGCGGTTCCCTCCGGTGCCTCCACAGGCAAACGGGAAGCCCTGGAATTACGCAACACCCGCGCCAAGCGCTACGGCGGCAAGGGTGTGGTCACGGCCGTGAAGAATGTCAACACCACGATCGCCGATGAAATCCGTGGAATGGACGCCTCCGACCAGTTGACCCTGGACGCATGCATGCTGGCCCTGGACGGCACGGCCAACAAATCCAAGCTGGGCGCCAACGCCATCCTGGGCGTCTCCATGGCTGCGAGCCGGGCGGCAGCATCTGCCTTCGGCCTTCCCCTGTACCGCTACCTGGGCGGTGTCAACGCCAGAATCCTACCGGTTCCCATGATGAACGTAATCAACGGCGGCGCCCATGCGGCCAACAACCTGGACATCCAGGAGTTCATGATCGTCCCCTTCGGTGCAACCACAATCGCCCAGGCCATCCAGATGGGCGCCGAGACCTTTCACGCACTGAAAAAAATCCTCAAATCAAAGGGACTGAGCACGGCCGTGGGCGATGAGGGTGGATTCGCACCAGATCTCAAATCCAATGAAGAGGCCCTGAGCTTCATCATGAAAGCCATCAAGGCGGCCGGCTACACCCCCGGCAAGGATATGGGCCTGGCCCTGGATGTGGCTGCCAGCGAATTGTACACGAAGAAAAAATACGTCCTCAAGGGCGAGAACAAATCCCTGTCCGCAGCCGAAATGGTAGATTATTTCGAAGACTTGGTGGAGAAATACCCGATTTTGTCCATCGAGGACGGCCTGGCCGAGCAGGACTGGGAAAACTGGGCCGTGCTGACCGACCGTCTGGACGAATACATTCAGATCGTGGGTGATGACGTCTTCGTCACCAATCCGGCCATCTTTGCCAAGGGCATCGAAGACGGCATCGCCAATTCGATTCTTATTAAGTTGAACCAGATCGGCACGGTTACTGAAACCCTCGACGCCATCGAGATGGCCAAGCAGGCTGGGTACACCACCGTGATCTCCCACCGCAGTGGCGAAACCGAAGACGCGTTTATCGCTGACCTGGCCGTGGCGGTAAACAGCGGCCAGATCAAGACCGGTTCACTTTCGCGGTCCGACCGCATCGCCAAGTATAACCAGCTGATCCGCATCGAAGAGCGACTGGGCGTGGGCGCACAATTCGCCAAGGAGATCTTCATTGGCGATTAAGGGCGATGCCTGGCGAAAGATATTTCATCGTCTTGTAATCATTGGATTATTAAAAATGAAGAGAACTTCAATCATAGCGGCATGGGCCATGTTTTCGGTAATGTTTCTCACCGCGACCACACCCGGCCAAGCCGTCGCCTACGTTCTCGAAGGCCCCCATGTCCTCGAGCTCAGCGCCGAGGCCATGGGTAAAATCGCCGCCCTCCAGGCCAATCAGAAGCTGCTGATCTATCCGCAGATGCCGGAAACGGCACCGACTGTCTATGATGAAACCGCCACCTATGTGATGCCGGAACGGTTTCGTTCCGATCTCGTTTCCGACCAGATTCAGCGAACCCACCTGGTGTTTGCCGACAGTTCGATCACGGTGATTGACGGCCGGATGGCCGTGGGTGAAGACCCGTTCGATCTCTACCAGCAGCTGCTGCGAAGCCGAACCCGGCCGCGCCTAATGCGAACCCTCAACCGCCTGGGTGTCGAGACTGCCATAACTAGCCTCGGGCGGCTTGAGGAAACCGTGGTGTTCGTCTTGGGCGCCCGTTATCCCGATGAATCCGTATCCCAACTGGCCATCGACAAAGAAACCTTTCTCCCGGTTCGCCTGCTGCTGGTAGACCGGGGGGTGGCTGACGCCGACAGGCGCCTGGAGATATTTTACCGGAACTGGCAGAAGGTCCAAAACGGCTGGTTCCCTTTCCAGGTGGATTTTACCATCAACGGTCGCCTGGCCCGGGAAATCCGGGTCGCCGATCTTCGCACCAATCCGTCCATCCCGGCAGATTTGATGGACCTGGAGGCCTTGAAAGCATCGGTAGCGCTCCACGATACCGATACGCCCCAGGCACAAAAACAAGAAGCGGTGGATGCGGTTCAGCGGGCGGTGCAGGACTTTCAGAAAAAATTTGAATAGCCGGTTTTTTAAACCGGCCAAATATGGTACAGGCAGTCGCAATCGTATCTTATGCGTGGCAACTGACGGGGAAGATTCACCGTAATGATGGCAATTGATTTTCATTCGGCGGTGGACATTCATTTTTTTAATTTTTGGTATCGAAGTTCACGACGACTGGCAGTTCTCCAACACCGGCTTGCCCGGGTTAAAATTTTGATCGAGGTTTTCTATGGGGTATGACACCAAATACATTTTCGTAACCGGGGGGGTCCTTTCATCCTTGGGCAAGGGCCTTGCATCGGCCTCCATCGGCGCGCTGCTGGAAAGCCGGGGGCTGACGGTCACCATCCAGAAGCTGGACCCTTATATCAACGTGGATCCGGGAACCATGAATCCTTTTCAGCACGGGGAGGTATTCGTCACCGATGACGGCACCGAAACCGATCTGGACCTGGGGCATTACGAGCGTTTCACCAATGCCAAACTGGGCAAGGACAATAACTTCACCACAGGCAAAATCTACCACAGCGTCATCACCAAGGAACGCCAGGGAGAATACCTGGGCGGCACGGTGCAGGTCATTCCCCATATTACCGACGAGATCAAAGACAGCATCCGCAAGGCATCCAGTGACGTGGATGTGGTCATCGTGGAAATCGGCGGCACGATCGGTGACATCGAAAGCCTCCCCTTTCTGGAAGCCATCCGCCAGTTTCACAACGATGCAGGCAAGGACAACGTCATCTATATCCACCTGACCCTGGTGCCCTACATCGGAACCGCCGGCGAAGTGAAGACCAAACCCACCCAACACAGCGTCAAGGAACTGCGCAGCATCGGCATCCAGCCGGACATCCTCTTGTGCCGCTCGGAGATCCCAGTCTCCAAGAGCGACCGGGCCAAGATCGCGCTGTTCTGCAATGTCCGCGAAAGCGCTGT
>JAQYWF010000066.1 GCA_030145105.1 Desulfosarcina sp. | reverse complement strand
GACCGTATATCCGCTGCGATGGTTTACCGGCACGACAATGGCCGGTCGCCGCGACGCGCATCCCCCCGCAAACCGCAACCATGGCATCGCCGCCAGGGGATAACGAGGCGTCCTCAAGCAGCTCAGGTCGCCGAGTATTTGAAACCGACGGTAGCTTCGAGGGGCTGCTCAGCGCTATTTTTAGAGCCTACACAGACCCGGCCCCACCGGATGCCATTGCCCCCTCCGGCCGCGGCCAGAGGGGGCTGTTTGAACAACCGGTGACCATCAACACGGACCCGGTCATCGCTGATCGGGTGTGGAAGGGGCTTAAGAAACATCTGGGCGCCAAGCGCCGCCGCAAGTTGCTCGACGCTTTCCTGTCGGGCCACGCCGGGGTTGAGACCATGATTTACCGGCTGGTTGCAGATGCCATCGCCGCCCGCCGCGGCCGTGACGCTACGACCCATCTGTCGACCTTCATTCACATCGATAAACTCAGTCGTCAGGTACGCCTCGAGGCGCATCGCCTGAAGGGCTTGGTTCGGTTCGAACAGGCCGGCGAAGATGGCTACCTGGCCATGGTGGCGCCCCGCTACGACGTGTTGCCGCTGGTTCGTCGACATTTCGAATCGCGTTTCGCCGACCAGTGCTGGATTATTTACGATACGCGCAGAAACTACGGGCTTGCCTATGACGGCCGCCACACGCAGGCGCTGCAGATGGATGTCGCCGCCATGACGGCCTCCTGTCGAAACGACCATGAACAGCTTTGCCAAACCTTGTGGCAGCGCTATTATACGGCTGTGAACGTACAGGCGCGCAACAACCCCAGGCTGCACCTGAGCAAGCTGCCGCGCCGGTATTGGCGGTATCTGACGGAAAAACAGCCCCTGAGGTTGGGCCAGATGCATGGCCGATAATGCCAACCCCGCTTGCATTTAGCTCCCAGCCATGGCCAGGCCGGTAACGTCGAAAATCTTCTTGGACATGGGGCGCGTCGGCCGTCGACCCAGTCGAAACGGATAGTGCTTATGACCTCTCGTGCCACCCTCGTGCTTGCCAACCACCGCCCGGAAACGATTCCAGCGGCGCAGCGGCTGATGGCCCGCCACGATGCGGTGATTCTCGAAGAACCGCCCGACCCTCAATTCCTGTCCATGCTCAACGGGCAGGTGCCCATCGACACCTATCTCGAGACCCAGGACCTGGAGTATCCTGAATTCAGCCGCCGCATGGCCGGTGTCCTGCGCGAATGCCACCGGTCCGGCACCCGGCTCTATCAGATCGAGCCTTTTATCGACCATCTGCTGGCCATTCACGAACGGTTCGCCGGCGGGGACGGTCCGTCGGACTTGCCGACCGGCACGGCCCTTCACCGGGTCTACCTGGCCGAACGGGAAGCCACCGCCGCATTGATCGACTTTTACAGCGTATCGACCAGCGGACCGTTGGCGGCCACCATCGAGGCGGTCAAGCGGTTCGCCCGCAGTGATGCACAGCGTTTCGCATTGCGCGACCGGATGCGGGCAGCGGCCATGGCCGACCTCATCGCCGCCCCCGGCCGCACCTATATCGAGGCCGGGCTGATCCACTTTCCCCTGTGGCAGGAGCTCAGGCGGCGGCTGCCGACAGGCTACCCCCTTCGCGTGCATTTTCTCATGGCCGATGCCGTGCGATCCATGGGTTATCGCAGTCACCTGTATGGCCCCGGAGACCTGCTGACCCTGCATTACCGCTTTCACCCGCAGCGTCGATTTCAGGAAGAAGATCTTCTCGCGGCGCGTGCACTGATCTACAGTAAACTGATCGCCAAGGAAGAGATTATCGACGCCGACGAACCCTATCCGCACACCCGTGATGAATTGGAAGTGAGTGCCATGACGGCCCGACTCACCCTGACGGACTGTGGCCGCCTGTACCCGCCGATCCGGCGGGCGTCTTCGACAACGGCCCGTGAGATGGTGCGGCACTACCTGGGCCTTTCGGGTGCTCAGACAGGCCATCCATGAACACAGGGGACATGCCGCGATGATCAAAGCGATGATATTCGATTTCGGGCTGGTTATTTCGACCCCGCGTCCGACGGCCTGCTTTCGCGCATACGAACGGGATCTGGGGATCGCCAGGGGCAGCATCAACCAGATCATGTTCGACGGCCCGGCCTGGCAGGACGCCCTGATCGGTCAACTGACCATGCAGGCCTACTGGCGTGCCATCGGCCCGTCCCTGGGCCTGACCAGGCAACGGCAGATCGACGCCTTTCAGCGCCGCTATTACGGTGACGAATCGGTCAACCCGGATGTCCTGAAATTGATCCGGTCGCTTCGCGGCAACTATGGCCTGGCGGTGCTTTCGAATCATCCGCCGGGCCTGGATCAATGGCTGAGCGACTGGGGTATTCGGGATCTTTTCGACGTGATTTATTGTTCCGGTGACGAAGGCCGTGTCAAACCCGATCCAGCGGTGTACCACGCGACCCTCGACCGCCTGGGGGCGCGGCCGGCCGAAGCCGTTTTTATCGACGATACCGCGGGGCACGTAACGGCCGCGCGAGTGCTGGGCATTCACGGGATTGTCTTCAGCGATGCCCACCGTCTCGAAAGGGATCTGGATACCCTTTTGGGTGAGGGCCAGTCAGCTCATCTGCCACCGCGCATCATCGAGACCCCATATGAAGGTTAAACCCATGGCGCATCAGAAGATCGCGAAAAGCATGCCCGGAGCCCTTCTCCTGGAAGGCGGTGCGGAGTTCGGAGGCAGGATGGCGGACCCCGACCGCGAAGCCCTGGCTGCTGCAGGCGGCCCAAGCGCAATGGTCGCCATCATACCGGCCGCAGCGGCACCGGACCACAATGCCGAACGGGCCGGGCAGAACGCGGTGCGCTGGTTTCGACATTTAGGCGCCTTGCAGGTCGAAAGCCTGCCCCTGGTCGACCGGATCTCGGCCGATGACCCCGCCATTGCCGACCGCCTGCTCAAGGCCCGGCTGATCTACCTGCTGGGCGGGTTTCCCGCTCACCTGGCCCTTAGCCTTCAGGGCAGCCGCAGCTGGCAGGCCGTGCTGCAGGCGCATGGATCCGGCGCGGTGATCGCCGGCAGCAGCGCCGGTGCCATGGTGCTGTGCAGCGACTATTTCGATCCAGCCGGGAATGAGGTCAACCCCGGCCTCGGGCTGCTCGCACGCACCTGTGTCATTCCCCATCACGAGACCGTTGGCCGGCGCTGGGTGCCCGTTTTTCAACAAGCGCGACCGGATAGCCTGCTGATGGGAATCGATGAGGAAACCGGTGCCCTGACCCGCGGCGCCCAAAACCACTGGCAGGTATACGGCAAAGGGCAGGTAACCCTTTACCGGGAAAACCGGGTGGCGGTCTTTGGCCCCGGCCAGACATTCCGTTTGGATGGTTGACCCCATTTTTTACCCTATCGGGAAAGCCGGAGGCGCCTAAATCCTGCGTTGCCAAGGGATCGCAGTAAATGACTACGGCTTCACCCTTGGCGCCTTGGCTCTGAGCCCCTCCGGCTTTTGCAACGCTGGGGTTGACGCAACTGCCATACCAATGTGGGAAAACCGGTCACACCCCCTTGAGCGGATTTGCTCAGGACAGATCGAGAACGGGTCGGTTTTTGACTTGCATTCCGAAATCCTCTATACTCTTTTAATTCCTATCCGGACTCAGCGGCATGGTCCTGCCAACCGATGACCTATCGGACCCGGCCGAGGCAATCGTCCTGAAGCGCTCCCACTGACCTGTTCAATCATGAAAGGTCCCATGGCAAGTCCTCATGGAAAAATAGTTCTCATGGGCTCTGGTGAGCTGACGGCCACCATGGTGGAGGTGCACAAGGGCCTTTTGCAGCAGCTGCCGGGAACTCCCCGGGCCGTATTTCTGGACACCCCGGCCGGTTTTCAACTCAACGTGGACCAGATATCGGCCCGGGCGGCCGACTATTTTCAGACCCGTGTCCGCCACCCGTTGACCGTGGCCTCGTTCAAGTCTAACATGCCCACCAGCGACGACTATGACCACCTTCAGGCAAACCGCGTGTTGCGCCAGGCCGACTTTGTTTTGATCGGACCGGGCAGCCCGACCTATGCCTTGCGGCAATGGCAGCAATCGCCCGTGCCCGATCTGCTCGCTGACTGCGTAATCACGGGTGGATGCCTGGTGGCCGCCAGCGCCGCCGCCCTGACCATGGGCCGCTTCACCCTGCCGGTATACGAAATCTACAAGGTCGGCCAGGATCCGCACTGGATCGACGGCCTGGACCTGTTGGGCCGATTCGGCCTGAACCTGGTGGTGGTGCCCCATTGGAACAACGCCGAAGGCGGCAACCACGACACGCGTTTTTGCTTTATGGGCGCCACGCGGTTCGATGCCATGGCGGCCATGCTGCCGCAAGGACTACCCGTACTGGGCCTGGACGAGCATACCGCCTGCATCCTGGACCTGGCCGCCGATCAGGCCGAGGTCAAGGGCATCGGCGGCATCACCTTGCGAACCTCCGCCGGTGCGATGACGGTGAAGAGCGGCGACCGTTTTGCCCTGTCGGTGCTGCGGGAAGGGTCGATCACACCCAATCGGATAGTTGAACCACCCGAATCGGAATCCGTGCCACCGCCGACGGATTCCAATCAAGCGTTCTGGCCGCGCGCGCACGACCTGGAAGCCCGCTTTCAGGCCGGCCTCGATCAAGGGGATGCGCGCGCCGCAACCAACGCACTATTGGCGTTCGACCGCCTCGTCTGGCAGACCCAACAGGGTCTGGAGGATGAGGCGGTCGTTGCCCAGGCCCGCGATACGCTGCGCGATATGATCGTTCTTTTGGGAAACCAGATGGCCGCCTCACCCAAACTTCGGGATGAGCGCCTGACCTCTCTGGTGGAGGCGCTGCTGAGTCTGCGCCAGAAGCTGCGCCGGGAAGCGCAATGGGATGCGGCCGACATGCTGCGTGCCGCCCTGAGCGCCATCGGCATTCAGGTGGAAGACACCCCGGACGGCCATCGCTGGCACCTGACATCGCCATAGTCGATGCAATGCCTGACAGTGGCCATCCATTCACCGAGGAATCGATAACCATGAAGCAACACCCCCAGCTATCCCTGCTGTTCGTCATGCAGGCATCTCCATCCGGGCCGGCGCCGTTGGTCGCCTATCTTGAGGCCATCCCCCACGTCCGTGTGGATGTTGAACCGGTTTTGCCCGAAAATCTGAGCGACTACGACGTCGTGATCACGCTGGGGACTGCGGCAGGGGCCGCCAACCGAAGATTGGACGCATTTGTCCATCACGGTGGCGGTTGGCTGGCCGCGGTCGATGCTTCGTCCGATCCCCTGCCGGCCGTGCTGGGCGTGGTCGCCGAACCGCCCGGGTCCGAAGCTGAAATGCGCGTGCTGTTCGAAAAGGCCGATCACCCAATGGGCGCGCGGCTGCCGGATGCGCTTTACCTGCCCGGCCGCTACCAGGTGCTGATGCCCACCGCTGATAACACCGAAACCCTGCTCTATGCGGACTGGCACTACGCGCACACCCCGGTACTCACCCAGCGCCCGGTGGGCCGGGGCCGGGTGGCCTGCACCACCCTGCAAGCCCTTGACCATCCTGTGGTGCAGCAAATCTGCTACCGCCTGCTGGTCACGCTCGCCGGCCGCCCAATCACGCCGGATCCACTAGGCGTGGGTATTTTGGGCTACGCGCCCTCCGTGGGCCGGCTGCACGGCCTGGGTGTCGGCGACACCGCGGGGCTGGAACTGCGCGCCGTTTGCGACCTTAACCCGGCGCGCTGCGATCAGGCCCGCCTGGATTTTCCGGATATCCGGACTATGCCCACGGCCGATGCGCTGGCCGCGGCTGAGGGAATCGATCTGGTCATTGTGACCACGCCCCCCAATATCCATGCCGACAATTGCCAGCAGATGATGGCTGCCGGCAAACATGTGGTCTGCGAAAAACCGCTGGCCTTGAACCGCCGGGAAACCGATGCCCTGCAGTCCCTGGCCCAGCAGCACCAGGTCCATTTGAGCTGCCACCAGAACCGCCGGTGGGACCCGGATTACCTTACGATCAAAGAGAGCCTGAAACGAGGACTCATCGGCGAGCTGTTCTACCTGGAAACCTTCGTTGGCGACTATCACCACCCCTGCGGGTACTGGCATTCGCACGCTTCCGTCTCCGGCGGCACCAGCTATGACTGGGGCGCCCACTATCTGGACTGGATCGTCAGCCTGATCCAACGACCGGTTACGGCGGTGATCGGCACGCGTCACAAACGGGTCTGGCGGGATGTGACCAATGCCGACCAGGAACGCATTCAAATTCGCTTTGAAGGCGGCATCGAGGCCGAATTCATGCATTCCGACATCGCCGCAGCCCGCAAACCTAAATGGTATCTGCTGGGTACCCGCGGGGCGATCACCGGCTGCTGGCAGGAGGTGCAGACCCACACCATCGATAGAGACCATTACTACCGCTGCCACGATATCCCGGTTACCGAGATGACACCGGAGATGGCCATTTTCTATCGCCGGGCCGAGGGTGAGATCATCCGCATCACCCCGGCCGTGGCCGAGCGTGAGCCCTATTGTTTCCACCGCAACCTGGCCGATCATCTCCTGCTGGGCGAACCGATCACCGCCCCTTTGGCCGATTCCGTCCAAGTGGTGGCCATTTTGGAAGCTGCTGCCCGCTCCATGCAACAGGGAGGCACGCTGGAGGCGCTCGATGGAATCTGAGATCCAATGGGGCATTATGGGCAACGCCACCATCGCCCGCAAATGTGTCATCGGCGCCATCCAGAAATCGCGCAACGGCAGGCTGCGGGCCTTGGCCAGCCGGTCACCGGATACGGCCCGCGATGTGGTCACGCGGCACGGCATCCCCGAACTGTATGGAAGCTATCAGGCGCTGCTCGACGACTCCGCGGTAACCGCCGTCTACCTTCCGCTGCCCAATCACCTGCATCGCCCCTGGACCGAGAAAGCACTGGCCGCCGGCAAACACGTGCTTTGCGAGAAACCGCTGGCCTGCAGCGCCCAGGAGGCTGAAGCGATGGCCGCCGCCGCCCGCCAGGCCGACCGGCTGCTCATGGAAGCCTTCATGTACCGCTTTCATCCCCGCAGTCGGCGAATCAAACAGATGGTCGAGCAGGGAGAGATCGGTGCAACCCGACTCGTACGGGCGGCTTTTTGTTACCACATGGGCGGGGATGTCCTGCAAAACGGCGTCACCTCCCGCCTGCAAACGGAGATGGGCGGCGGCGCGCTGCTGGACGTGGGCTGTTACGGTGTCAGTGTGGCCCGCTGGCTGATGAACGCCGAACCCATGCGTGTCCAGGCCCAGGCCTCCTGCCATCCTTCCGGCGCGGACTGGCACCTGGTCGGAAGCCTCTATTTCGGTCCACGGCGCTTGGCCGTGGTTGAAGCCAGTTTTATCACCGCCCTGCAGCAGACCTACAGCGTGGTGGGCGATCGCGGTGCCATCGACCTGCCCCACGATGCGTTCATCCCCTGGGAAAAGGACGCCGGGTTTGTGCTGCGCGGCCGTGATGAAGAAACCGGCATCCGGCAGCAGATTGCCGGGGCTGACCAGTATCAGCTGATGGTGGAGCATTTTGCCGATGCCGTGCTGGGTCGCTCGGCACTGGCCTATCCACCCGAAGAGAGCATTGCCAACATGCGGGTGCTTGACGCCTTGTCCCGGGCCGCACGGAGCGGCCGATGCGAAACCGTGTAATCGGCAACCTACGGCAGCCTCGAGGGTTAAAAACTGGATAACGATCCCATGCGAAACTCAGCAGCGAAACGCGGCGATGTTCAGACCGAGACCCTGGAGAGCGTGGCAAGGTACTGGCAGGGCGGCGAGCATGGCCTGAAATGGACCTGTCCCTTCGTTCTGCCACCCTGGCTCAGCGCCTGGTGGCCGATCGTTGATGGGGATTGGTCACCGTATATCCTCTCCGTTTACCACCAGGGTCAGCTGGCGGGCATCGCCCCGCTCATGCGCAAGGGTCACGAGGCTCGTCTGATCGGGGACGCGGATGTCTGCGATCATCTGGATGTGGTGGTGGCACCGCAACATGCCCACGCCTTTGGCCGAGGCCTGCTCGACCATCTGAACCGTGACGGGGTTCGAGAGCTGGTGTTGTCACCGATTCGCCAGGATTCGTCGGTGATGACCCACCTGATACCCATGGCTGAAGAATGGGGTGCACGGGTCAGTTGTGACCGCCTTGCCCAATTGTTTACCATGTCCCTGCCCGACAACTGGGGGGCTTATCTCCAGAGCTTGAGCGGCAAGGAGCGTCACGAGATCCGGCGCAAGCTCAGAAAGCTTGACAGGGCAGGCCACGTGACACTGCGTTGCATTGGCCACGCAGCAAAGATATCGGCGGCCATGGAGACCTTTTTGACCCTTTTCAAGGCCAACCGGACGGACAAGGCGGCCTTCATGACCGACACGATGATGGCCTTTTTTCTGCAATTGGCCGCTAACCTGGCCGCATCGGATCTCTTGAAACTGTACTTTTTGGACCTGGACGACCGGCCCGTCGCAGCCACCCTGTGCATCGACGACCGATCCACGGTCTACCTTTACAACAACGGCTATGATGCGGCGTACCAGTCCCTGAGCATTGGCCTGCTGAGCAAGGTGCTGACGATAAAGGCCAGTATCGGCGACGGACGGCAGACCTATGATTTTCTCAAAGGTTCGGAAGCATACAAAAGGCGGCTGGGCGGACAACCGGTAAACCTGCACCACTGCGTGCTCGACATCGACTGAAGGGATGCGCCAGATGTCAATGCAGCCACTGACCCTTGCCATGCTCAGCATCCATTCCAGCCCTATTGGGGAGCTGGGCACCCGGGATACCGGCGGCATGAGTGTCTACGTCAGGCAGCTGGCACTTGAGCTGGGCCGCAATGGACACCAGGTGGATATTTTTACCCATCACCGGCACGAAAGCCAACCGGAAGTGTCTGGCTTGGGGCCCAATGTGCGCCTGGTTTCTCTCGACACTGCCCCAGGCCGTCCATTGACCAAAACCGAATTGTATGCCTGCGCCGGCGACACCATGGCTGCCATCGAGGCGTTTCGCTGCCGCCAGGATCGCGCCTATGATCTGATCCACAGCCACTACTGGATCTCCGGCCATGTGGGGCGCATGGCCCGGGCGCGATGGCTGCGGCCCCATGTGATCACCTTCCACACCCTGGGGGCCGTGAAAGCCGACACCGGTATCGGGGCCGCCGAACCCCCCCGGCGTTTGGCGGTTGAACGGGAACTGGTAAAGGACTGTCAGGGGCTGCTGGCACCCTGTGGGGGTGAAAAGGCCAATCTGATGCATTATTATGGAGCAGATGCAGCCAGGATCGCCATGGTTCCCGGCGGCGTTGATGTCGACCATTTTCGGCCCATGGACAAAACCAGGGCTCGGCGGCGGCTGGGAATTGAGCCTCGCGTCGGCCTGCTGCTCTCCATCGGGCGACTGACACCCCAGAAGGGACAGGACCGGATCATTAATGCACTGGCCTGCCTCGACGGCGATTCCCGGCCGCATTTGATGGTGGTGGGAGGCAATGGAGACGGAGACCCTGAACGGCGACGTTTGCAGGAGCTTGCCGCCCGAGCAGGCGTTCAGGAACGGGTAACCTTTTGCGGCAGCGTTGCCCACCGCGACCTGCCTGTGTATTATGCGGCGGCGGATATGGTTGTGCTGGCCTCACATTATGAAAGCTTCGGGCTGGTGGGTTTAGAGGCCCTGGCATGCGGGCGGGCGGTTGTTTCCACCCCGGTGGGGGTGATGGCCGAACTGGCCCGAATGCAGCGACCCGGCATCATCGCTGTCGAGGGGTCACCGGTTGCGTTGGCCGCAGGTATCACCATTGCCTGGGATCGGGCGCCGGACTGGCCAGACCATCTCATTCGCCAGAGCGTCAGGGGCTACAGCTGGACAAACGCGGCTGCGACGGCCCAGGAGGCCTACCGGGCCGCCATGCAGGCCGACGCAGCCGCCCATGGGCGGCAATGAATGCCCGGCTAATTCACCCATACCGGCGATGGATTGCCCTCATCGTTGATCGGTAGCACTCCCATCAAGTTGCATCCGCCATCGGCCAATTCGGGCGGATGATGAAAGGATAACCATGAAACTGATCCTTCATGACACGATCCCGGACGCACCGGTACCACAACCCTGCGACGTCCTGGTGCTCTCGGCGCACCCGGATGACGCCGAATTCGGGGCTGCCGGAACGGTCATCCGATGGGTCGACGAGGGCCGGCGCATCGTTTATGCCATTGCCACCAATGGTGACAAAGGCACCAGCGACCGCACCCTGACCCCTGACGCGCTGGCCGCCATTCGCCGGGATGAACAGGCGCGTGCGGCCGCATCCATCGGCGTCCACGAAATCGTATACCTGGGATACCCGGATCAGGGCCTGGAGGATACACCCGCCCTGCGCAAGGACGTCGTTTGCCTGCTGCGGGTGTTTCGCCCCCGCATACTGGTCACTTCGGATCCGTATCGGCGCTATCTCTGGCACCGCGACCATCGCATCATCGGCCAGGTGGCCATGGATGCCGTGTTTCCTTATGCCCGGGACCACATGGCTTATCCCGATCTTCTCGAAAAGGGCCTGGAACCCCACAAGGTGGCGGAGGTCTTGTTCTGGGGGACCGAAGACATCGACTACCGGTCGGATGTCACCGACACATTCGACCGTAAAATCAAGGCCCTGCGCTGCCATGCCAGCCAGATGAAAGAATTCAGGTTTTCAGACCCGGTGGAATGGTTGAAGGAGCGCTGTCGGGAGATGGCACAAGGTTCCGATTTTGAACTGGCCGAAGGGTTTCATCGGGTGGCCCTGCCGATGTAGCCTCGCCTTGTGATTCCCATCCATGAGGTTGCCGCGGTTGCGGCCGCCTCTCCATTAACACCAAAAAAAGGTGATACACGCGTGTACAAACGATCCGAAGTACCACACGACGCCGCGAAAACCCCCACCCCCGTCGCGTCACCTGAAGGCCGCTTGGGGGTGCTGATTCCGGGCATGGGGGCCGTGGCCACCACGTTTATCGGCGGTGTGCTGGCCATTCGCCGTGGCCTGGGCAAACCGATCGGCGCCCTGTCCCAAATGGGTACCCTTTCGATGGACCGCGCCCCTTCCGAGGGCGACCGCCTGATCCGGGATGTGGTACCACTGGCCCGATTGGACGACCTCGTTTTCGGCGGGTGGGACATCTTCGATGACGACATGTACGCCGCTGCCGTCCATGCCGGGGTGCTGGCACAACCGACACTGGATGGCATCCGATCGGACCTGCAGGCCATACGGCCCATGCCGGCAGTGTTTGACCGGCGTTATGTCAACCGGCTCGACGGGCCCCACACCAAATCGGGACGCACCAAAATGGATCTTGCCGATCAAGTGCGTAGGGACATCCAGGCATTCAAAGCCGCCAACGGCCTTGCGCGTATGGTCATGATCTGGTGCGGCAGCACCGAATCCTATTCCCAGCCGGGCCCGGTGCACCAGACCATCAGCAGCTTTGAAGCGGGTCTGAAAGCCGACGATCCGGGCATCGCTCCCAGCATGATTTACGCCTATGCGGCGATCCTGGAAGGTCTGCCCTTTGTCAACGGCGCGCCCAATTTGACAGAGGAGGTTCCCGCCCTTCAGGCCATGGCACAGCAACACGAGGTGCCTCTGAGCGGCAAGGATTTCAAGACCGGCCAGACCATGATCAAAACCGTTCTGGCACCCGCTTTCAGAGCGCGGCTGCTGGGAGTCGCCGGTTGGTTTTCCACCAATATTTTAGGCAATCGGGACGGCGAGGTGCTGGATGACCCGCAGGCGCTGAAGGCCAAAGAGATCAGTAAACTGGGCGCGTTGGAGCATATCCTGCAGCCGGAATTATTCCCCGATCTTTACGCGGATCTTCATCACAGTGTCAAAATCAACTATTACCCGCCGCGAGGCGACAACAAAGAAGGCTGGGACAATATCGACATCTTCGGCTGGCTCGGGTATCCCATGCAGGTAAAGATCAATTTTCTGTGCCGCGACAGTATCCTGGCTGCCCCATTGGTATTGGATGTGGCCTTGTTTATAGACCTGGCGGCACGCTCCGGTTGGCACGGCCTGCAGGACTGGCTCTCTTTTTATTACAAAAGCCCGGTCACACCCGCGGGCGTATTGGTCGAACACGATCTGTTTAAACAACGCGAGCGATTGAATGCCAGGCTGAACCAGGCTGCGCAGGCGGCCGTTCGAAATGCGGAAATGTATGCACACCACAAAACAAGGAGACTTTCAAAATGAACCAACTGCAACCAGGAGATGCGGCACCTGCGTTCAGCGCATTGGATCAGCACGGCAGCACCGTCGATCTTTCCGATTTCAAGGGGCGAAGGGTATTCATCTTTTTCTACCCCAAAGCCAACACCTCCGGCTGAACGACCCAGGCCCAGGCGGTGCGGGACGCACTGCCCGATCTGACGGCTGCCGGCGTGGCCGTTGTTGGCATCAGTCCGGACCCGGTTGCTCAGCAGAAAAAATTCGACCACAAGCACGGCCTGGGGTTTGCCTTGCTCAGTGACAGCGACCACCACATTGCCGACGCCTATGGCGTGTGGGGCGAAAAGAAAATGTACGGCAAGACCTACATGGGGATTGCGCGTTCGGCGTTTTTGGTCGATGAAGCCGGCGACATCAGCGCCACCGGCTACAACATCAGCCCCCAGAAAACGGTTCCCACATTGAAGCAGTGGCTGGTGTGACGGAAGGCTGACCTTGTACTGTAGTGTTCTGATTTCTATGAAACCCTTGATCTTTATCGATTGGATTAAGCGCTCAAAATTAACTCGTGGAGAAAAAAGATGAACGCGCAACAGATAATGGACAGCGATGAATTCAAGCGCTGTGAGGCCTTTCACGGCCATGTGTGCGGCGGGTTGGCCATCGGCTGTGTGGCGGCCAGGGCCGGGCTGGACTGGCTGCGGGAAAAGAGGGCCCTTGACGAAGAGCTGGTTGCCATCGTGGAAACCAATGCCTGCTGCGTGGACGCCATCCAGGTGGTCACCGGCTGCACGCTGGGCAAAGGCAACCTCATTTTTCGGGACTACGGGAAGATGGGATTTACCTTTTTCAACCGTCGCACCGGCCAGGGGGTGCGCTTGGCCATGAAACCTGACACCATCCGCGTCAACGAACGGCAGATCGAACTATTCGGGAAAACGCGCGACGGCAGTATCACGGAAGCGGAAAATGCCGAATTGAAAAAATTGGGCATGCAGCGAACCGCCGAGGTGCTGGAAACCCCCACCGACGACTTGTTCAGCATGACGCCGGTTACCACCGGCATGCCGGACAAGGCCCGCATTGAGCCCTCCATACCTTGCGCCCGCTGCGGTGAACCGACCATGGGCTCCAAACTGGCATCGGTGGATGGCCAAGCGGTTTGTCGGGCCTGTTTGGCCGCGGATTAACTCAGGTGGAAAAAACATCATCAGACCTCTTTGCTGGCGCTTCTATCGCGGGAGAATGTCGCGGCCAAAGATTACTTCGCCGCGGCATAGATATCGTTCACCCGATCCCAGTTGACGAGGTTGAAGAAGGCGCCGATGTAATCCGGCCGACGGTTCTGGTATTTCAGGTAATAAGCATGCTCCCAGACGTCGATGCCCATGACTGGTGTCTTTCCCTGGCTGACAGGATTGTCCTGATTGGGTGTTGCCACGATCTCCAGATTGCCCTGGTCCAAGACCAGCCAGGTCCAACCGCTGCCGAAAAGCAGGGCGGCAGTATTTGAGAAGGTCTCCATGAATTTCTCATAGCCTCCGAATCGTTTTGTGACGGCATCGGCAACTGGCCCACCGAACGTGACATCTTTTTTCAGCATCGGCCACCAGAACGAATGGTTGGCATGCCCGCCGGCGTGATTGCGAACAGCTGTGCGGATGCTCTCGGGAACTGCATTGAGATTTTTCAAGAGCGCTTCGGGACTTTTGTCCTGAAACGCCTCATGTCCGCTGAGGGCGCCATTCAGCTTGTCCACATAGGTCTGGTGGTGCTTCGTGTGGTGAATTTCCATGGTTCTGGCGTCGAAATAGGGCTCCAGGGCGTCATATGCATAGGGAAGTTTGGGCAATGTATGATTCATTGTTGATTCTCCTGGTTGTGGTTTGCCAGCGGGAGACTGACGGACTCGTTCAAGCGCGACGATCCCGTGTGAACCAATGCCAACCCGTGGTTGACAAACAATGGCGATGCACCTAAAGTAAATCAAATCGATAATTATTATATTAATATCAAAAAAAACTATATTACATGATTACCCACACCCAACTGGAGTACCTGGTGGCCGTGGACCGTCACGGGAGTTTCTCTGCGGCGGCCGCCCGGTGTTATGTCACCCAGCCGACGTTGAGCATGCAGATTCAAAAACTGGAGGCGGAATTGGGCGTGACCCTGTTCGATCGAGGCCGGAAACCGGTAGCGGCCACACCTATTGGAAAGGCTGTCATTGATCGGGCCTACCGGACGCTGCGGGAATTCAGGGGCATCGTCGAGTTGGTCAATGAGCAGCGGGAGACCGTCTCGGGAGAGCTCCGCGTGGGCATCATTCCTACCCTTGGGTCTTATCTGCTGCCTCGGTTTATCCCGGATCTGCTCACATCCTATCCGCTTGTTCGGATGACCATTCAGGAACGGCTCACTGGGGACATTGTCGAGGGGTTACGGCGGGATCTGCTGGATGTCGGCATTGCCGCCACGCCCTTGGAAGAAAAAGGAATTCGGGAAACGCCATTATTCCGTGAACCATTCTACGCATTGGTCTCCGCCGGCCACCGGCTGGCAGACAAAAAGCGGCTGTCAACCGAGGACCTCGCGCCGGATGAGATGATTCTGCTGGACAGTGGCCACTGCCTGCGCGAACAGGTGTCCCGAATTTGCATGGGGACTTTGAACCAAGATGATCACCAGTCGGTCAGGCTGCGATTTGTGGGCGGTAGCCTGGAGGGCTTGATCCGGATCGTGGAATCGGGCTACGGGGTCACGCTTCTTCCCGAATTGGCCGCCATGACCCTGGCAAAAGGTTCCCGGGAGATGCTTCATTCGCTTGAAGCCCCGGTGCCGGCACGCGAGGTGAGCCTCATCACCCATGGAGAAGGCGTCAAGACCCGGCTGCTGGAAATCCTCAAACAGTCGATTTTGAAAGGTCTTCCTGCTGGCCTGAAAGCTATCGATAGCGGGCACACCATGCACATTATCGGTGCAGGGAAGGCCTGATTGCTTTCGTTGCCACACCGGGGGCCAGCAAAAGGATCACGCCGGCAACCACCACCAGTGCACCGGCAATTTCGATCGGGGTCAGGGTTTCGCCCAGGAACAGGTGGGCATAGAAGACGGCGAAAGCAATTTCGGACATCACCAGAATGGATGCGATACCCGCTGGCAGCCGGCCTAATGCAAAGGTAAAAACGAAAAAAGCGAATACGGTGGAAATGCCGATCAATCCCCCGAACCACAGGTAGGCCGTGGCAGGAACAGGCGGGGGCAGAAGGCTGCCTGTGAAAAACTGGCCGGGCAGCAGGATCAGGGAGGCGATGCCGAATGCCCAGGCAAGTGTCACCACGGCGCTGTAGCCGCTGCGCAACGCCTTGCCAAAGAGGCTCCATCCGGCGTACAGCGCCGGTACGAGAAAACCCACCGCAATGCTGACCTCGGGTGCACCGGCCAGGATCAGCCCTGAAACCAGAACCGTTCCCATGGCGATGATGACCAGCGAGAAGATCTTCAACCCGGTGAGCGGCTCTTTCCAGACCATACGGGCCACAACCAACACCATCGCCGGCATGTCCGCTTGCTGAATGGTTGTAATGGCGGCACCGTTGAGCCGGTACCCCAGATTGAGCGCCACGTGAAAGACGCCCAGACTGACACCCATGCCTGCAATCACGGGCCAATCCGAGCGACGGATGGCCATGCTTTTGCGCTCGGTGCCTGCGGCAAAAAGAAGAAAAACGACGAATGCCGCCGTGTCTCGCCAGAATGCCAGCATCAAGGACGACACCTGGTCGTCAACCATGATCAGCTTGACGAATATACCCGAAAAGGCCCAGCAGGCGGCGGCCAGCAGGACGGCGATGGTGCCGGTAATGGTTGCCCGGATGGTACCGGGTTCGACGGTTTGCATACTCTTTCCCGCAGGTTCAGCGTTGGGCCAAAAAAGCAGGCGAAACCATACTTTTCATACGGCCTCAATTCAAGGGGAGCCTCCGATAGTAGCCGGGTTTTTCCGGGGTGTAAAAATGATTCATGGGACCGTTTTCGACGTAGTGGCTGTGCCACCGGTTCAATGCATCCCGATCCAGTTCCACACCCAATCCGGGGCCTTCGGGAACGGCAATGACATTGTTGGTCTGGCGAAAGGGACCGCCGGTGATTACATCGGCGATCTGACAACGGAACAGGCTTTGGCTGGGCTCGTGTATCCAGGGCATGGCCGCACTCATGTGCAGGTAGGCGGCCGTGCAGATACCGGCGTCGCCGCTGTAGCACCAGAAGCCCACGCCCATGGCTTCACAGGCGCCGATAAAGCGAATGGCTCGGTTGATGCCGCCCAATACGGCAAAGTTGACCACGATGAAATCGGGAACACCCAAGGCCACCGCCCGGCGGATATCCGGGACATGGGTGGAGAAGGGGATAGATGAGTGCTGACGGAGCAAGGCCATCTCTTCGAATGTGGCCACCGGATCTTCGTAATTTCTCACATCGTAGGGTTCGATCTCCCGGAGCACCCGCCGGGCCGTGGACAGGGAACACTGCATGTTTGAATCCAGGCGGATCATGGCATCCGGACCCAGGGCTTCCCGGATCGCCTTGACTGTCTCGATTTCCAGCTGAGGATCTCCCTGGATCAGCTTGCCCTCAAAAAAAGTGGAGCCGTATTCGGCTTTCATGCGCACACAATAGTCGGCTACTGCCTTGGGGTCCATTTCACCGCCGATACCATCCTTTTTAACCCGGAAAGCGAAATATTCGGTAAATGGGATCTCTTTTCTCACCGCTCCGCCAAGCAACTGGTAGAGCGGCTGATTCCAGATTTTCCCCCGAAGATCCCACAATGCGATTTCCAGGCCGCCGAAGGCCGTGACACTGGAGCTGTCATCGGTATTCTGGACGATCTGCCAGGGCGGGATGCACACATTTTCGATCCCTGCGATATCCAGCGGATCTTTGCCGATAACCCGAGGCGCCAAGTCTTGAAGGACTGGTGCCAGATGGGCCGACGGTGCTTCGCCCAGTCCGGTCAGTCCTTCGTCGGTTGCCACCTCCACGATGGTTTTGGATGTGCCGGGGTAGTAGCCGCCGGTCCATAAAAACGGTGTTTCCAGGGGAATGTTGACCGGTGTTACCGTGATTTTGGTTATCTTCATCCGTCTTCTCCATTTATTTCGGCAATCGCAAGCGGAGCCTGTTGAGGGATAGACCTTCGGGTGTTGCGTTATGGTCCGATCGCGGCGGAAAGCCGCTATAACCATTTCCCTATTTTTTGTGATCTGCTCATTTCCAGTTTGCCTGCATCTCGTCCAAGGTCTTGATGGTATCTGCCGGCAATGGTTCCGGCCGATGCGCCATCTTTTTGAGGGTCACTTCCTGGAGTCGCTGCTCGAAGGTTTTGGCGCCGGCGTTCTTCCATTGGTCGAAAACCATGCGTTCGAAGATCTCTGAGTATTTTATTTTTTTAAAATTCTTGAGCGTGTGGGGATCCTGGAGGTAGTGGCCGCCTGGACCCACGCGGTGGATCACATCCAGGGCCAGGGTCTCTTCGGTCACAGGAATGCCCTGCATGAAATGGTTGACCGAATCGACGATGTCATGGACGAGCACCATGAATTCCGGCGAGGCCATGGAGCCGTGATCCATCCAACTGCTGCAGTCGTGTACGAGACCCGATCCGGCCGTGGCGGCGGAGAGAATCTGGAGTGCGGCTTCGGCACCTGCCTGGGCGTCGCAGAACTTGGCATCCGTGGCGCCGGCAGTGCCGAAGAAGGGCAGCTGATAGTTTTGAGCCATCTGGGCCATGGCTGCGGTCATCAGGCTCATCTCCACGGCACCATATGAGAAGATTGTCGAGCGCATGTCCATGATGGTGGTAAAGGCGCCGTAAATGAAGGGTGCCCCGGGCTTGACCAATTGATGGACCACCAGGCCGCTGAGGGATTCGGCACTGGCCTGGACCAGCGCCCCGGCAAAAGTGGATGGTGAACTGCCGCAGCACTGGGGCGCCGGGAAGTTGATCAGCGGGATGCGGTTTTCGGCGCAATACATGACTTTGTCGATGGCCGGGTCGAAATAGACCAGCGGCGAAATGGGTTCCGAGTAGTGTACGATGGTGGGCGCCTCGTCGAATTTCTCCTTGCCGCCACACAGCAGGAGCGCCATTTCGTAGGTATCCTTGATGCTGTTGGTGTCCTTGCAGCAGAATACCAATGGTTTTTCGCAGTTCTCGAACACCTTGCGAAACACTTCTCGCCGGGCCGGCTCACGGCGATCGTCAGCGGCGAGCGGCGGTGGCCGCTGTCGGATGTCGTCGTGCAGATCAGGTACCGCTGACCCGTGCTGAGCGCGCCCGCATACGGCTTCGAGCCCGCCATCGCCAGGTTGCTCTCGGTCATGGGCGGCCACGTGTGGCCGTGGTCTTCGCTGACCGACACGAGCGCGACGGCCTT